>NZ_AKJL01000204.1 GCF_000282355.1 Pseudomonas sp. GM49 | reverse complement strand
CTGTGGGAGCGGCGGTGCGGCGATCCGACTTGCCCGCGAAGGGGCCGGCCCTGCTGGCCGAGTACTTCAAACCAGATACTTTTTAAACCACCCCAACGTCCGCTCCCACGCCAGTTTGGCTGCCGCCTCGTCGTAGCGCGGCGTGGAGTCGTTGTGGAAACCATGGTTGCAGCCCGGATAAATGTAGGCCTCATAGATCTTGCCCCCGGCCTTCAACGCTTTCTCATAGGCGGGCCAGCCTTCGTTGATCCGCGTATCCAGTTCGCCGTAGTGCAGCATCACCGGGGCCTTGATCCGGGGCACTTCCTCGGCCGTTGGCTGGCGGCCATAAAACGACACGGCGGCGCCCAGTTCCGGATACGCCACGGCGGCTGCGTTGGTCACGCCACCGCCGTAACAGAACCCGGTGATGCCGACTTTTCCACTGGCGGCAGGGTGTTTCATCATCCACTCGACGGCGGCGAAAAAGTCGTTCATGAGCTTTTCCGGGTCGACCGTGGCCTGAAGCTCGCGGCCCTTGTCATCATTGCCGGGATAACCGCCGACCGAACTCAGGCCATCCGGGGCCAGAGCGATGAAACCGGCCTTGGCCAAACGCCGGGCCACATCTTCGATGTACGGGTTGAGCCCGCGGTTCTCGTGCACGACCACCACCGCCGGCACCTTGCCGGTGGCCTTGGCCGGGCGCACCAGATAACCGCGAACCTGGCCATGGCCCTTGGGCGACGGGTAGGTGATGTATTCGGGAACAATATCCGGATCGGTGAACTCGACCTGCTCGGCCAGCGCGTAGTTGGGGCTTAGCGCCGCGAGCAGGGCACCGGCGGTCAAACCTGCGAAGGTAAATAACGCCGCACGATCGAGAAACTCCCGGCGATCGATCTTGCCGTGGGCGTAGTAGTCGTACAGTTCCAGCAGTTGCGGGGAAAAGTCTTTGGCAGTTAGACGGGTCATTGGTGCAACTCCTCTCTGCTGGTCTAACACGGACCCTGTGGGAGCGAGCTTGCTCGCGATAGCGGCAGAACAGTCGACATCTATGTTGAATGACACTCCGCCATCGCGAGCAAGCTCGCTCCCACAGGGATAGATGGTGATGCCAAAAGCTCATTTCACGCACTGCGCCCCGGCCTTCGCCACTTGCGCATCCTGCTCGGCCTTGACGCCCGACACGCCGACTGCACCAATCACCTGGCCATCGAAAACAATCGGCACGCCACCCTCCAGCGAGGTCAGCAACGGTGCTGACAGGAAAGCGTAGCGCCCGGCGTTTACCATGTCCTCATAACTTTTCGATTCGCGCCGCCCGAGGGCCGAGGTGCGCGCCTTTTCGGTGGCGATGTAGGCACTGGCGGGCGCGCAGCCGTCGAGGCGTTCGAGGGCCAGCGGGTGGCCGCCGTCATCGACCACCACTATGGTCACGGCCCATTGATTGGCCTGTGCTTCGGTGCGCGCGGCTTTGATGATCTGCTGGACTTCGGTCTGGCTCAGGACGGCTTTGCGGTTCATGGGCAGCTCCAGTATTCGGTTAAGGCAGGGCAGCTTCGACCAGTTCGATCCAGTGCCGCACCGGGGTTCGGCCCGCGCCGTCGAGGTGCGACTGGCAGCCGATGTTGGCCGTGACAATGACTTCGGGATGGCCGCTTTCCAGGGCGTTGAGTTTGTTGTCGCGCAGTTGTCGCGACAGTTCGGGCTGGGTCAGCGAATAGGTGCCCGCCGAACCGCAGCACAGGTGCCCGTCGGGGACGGACGTCAGGTTGAAACCGAACCTGGTCAGCAGTGCTTCCACGGCACCGCCGAGTTTCTGTCCGTGCTGCAAGGTGCAGGGGCAATGGAAGGCCAGGCGTTGCGAGGCGTGGATGCCGAGCTTTTCCAGTGGTTCGTCGCGCAACACTTCCACCAGGTCCCGGGCCAGCGCACTGACCCTCTTGGCCTTGTCGGCATAGGCCGGGTCGCTGGCGAGCAGATGGCCGTAATCCTTGATGAAGGCGCCACAACCGCTGGCAGTCTGCACAATCGCTTCGGCGCCTTTTTCGATGCCCGGCCACCACGCGTCGATGTTGCGTCGGGCGCGATCGAGGCCGGCGGCCTGGGCGTCCAGGTGGTAGTCCACGGCGCCGCAGCAACCGGCTTCGCGGGTCGCGATGACACTGATCCCCAATCGGTCCAGCACCCGCGCCGCCGCGGCATTGGTGTTGGGTGACAGGCTTGGCTGCACGCAACCTTCGAGCATCAGCACCTGACGCTCGCGCAGGGTCGTGGGCCGCGGCTTGGCCGGGTAGATACTGCGCGGCAACTTGCTTTGCAGGGTGCCGGGCAGCAGCGCGCGGAACACCTGACCGCTATTGATCAAGCCCTTGAACACATCGGGATGCGGCACGGTCTGACGCAACCCCTCGCGCAACAGGCGCTGACCGAGCGGGCGCGGCACCGCCGCATCGACCACCGCCCGCCCGATGTCCAGCAGGTTGTGGTAATCGACGCCCGACGGGCAGGTGGTTTCGCAGTTGCGACACGACAGGCAGCGGTCCAGGTGCTGTTGGGTCTTTTGCGTGACTTCGTTGCCTTCCAGCACTTGCTTGATCAGGTAGATGCGGCCCCGTGGCCCGTCCAGTTCATCGCCGAGCAATTGATAGGTCGGGCATGTGGCATTGCAGAACCCGCAGTGCACGCAGGTGCGCAGGATGCTTTCGGCTTCTGCGGCACGGGGCAAATGGCTGGCGCTTTCGCTCAAGGTCGTCTGCATGGTTCAAAGCTCCGCGTACAACCTTCCGGGGTTGAAGATGCCCCGTGGATCGAGTTGTTGTTTCAGGTTGCGGTGATAACGCAGCAGTGCCGGGGGCAGCGGATGGAACGGGGTGTCGGTCAGGCCGTGGTTGAAGCAGGTGGCATGGCCGCCGACCTCGTCGACGACCTTGCGGATGAACGCCGCTTCGGCATCGGATTTCAGCCAGCGCTGGGCGCCCCCCCAGTCGACCAACTGGCGACCCGGCAGCGCCAGGCTTGGTGTGTTGTGCGGCAGGGACAGGCGCCAAAGCGGCTGGTCTTCATCGAAGAAACTCAAGCGCTGTTCGTTGAGATCGTCCCACCAGCAAGCCTCCAGCCGTTCGCCACCGAGGCGCTCATGGGCCGCCGCCACCGAGCCTTCACCGCCTTCAAGCCGCAGGTGCAGGCGTTCGCCGTCATGGCAGGCGGCGCTGATCGGCAGCGGCTGCTGGCCCCATTCCGCCAGGCGCAGCAATGCCCGTTCAGTGTCCATTTCCAGGCTGATACTCAAGGATTGCCGGGGTTTTGGCAGCACTTTAAGGGAGACTTCGGTGATCAACCCGAGGCATCCGTAACTGCCGGCCATCAGGCGCGACAGGTCGTAGCCGGCGACGTTTTTCATCACCTCGCCACCGAAGCGCAGCAGCGTGCCTTGCCCTGTGATGACTCGCGTGCCGAGTACGAAATCGCGTACCGAACCGGACCACGGGCGCCGAGGCCCGGACAGTCCGCAGGCGATCATGCCGCCGACGGTAGCGCCGTCGCCAAAGGACGGAGGCTCGCAGGGCAGCATCTGTTGCGCGGCGTCCAGCACCTGCGCCAGCTGCGACAACAACGTGCCGCAACGGGCGGTGACCACCAGTTCGGTCGGGTCGTAACTGACGATGCCCCGGTGCGAGCGGGTATCGAGAATTTCCCCGGCCGTGGTGCGGCCGAGAAAGGCTTTGCTGTTGGAACCCTGGATGCGCAACGGCGTGGCGTTTTCCAGCGCCTGATTGACCTGCTCCAGGAGCAACTGGCTGTCATCGACATCTTCAGGGCCGCGCATCAGAAACGCTCCAGCTCAGGGAAGGGCAATTGACCGCCATGTATGTGCATGGCACCGAATTCGGCGCAACGGTGCAGGGTCGGAATGTTCTTGCCGGGGTTGAGCAGGCCGCTCGGGTCGAAGGCGGCTTTGATGGCATGGAACAGGGTCAGCTCATCGCTGTTGAACTGCGCGCACATCTGGTTGATCTTCTCGCGACCCACGCCGTGTTCACCGGTGATGCTGCCGCCGACTTTCACGCACAACTCCAGAATCTTGCCACCCAGGGCTTCGGCGCGGTCCAGCTCACCGGGTTGATTGGCATCGAACAGAATCAACGGATGCATGTTGCCGTCGCCGGCATGGAACACGTTGGCCACCCGCAGGCCGTATTCGTTCGAAAGCTCGGCGATGGCATGCAGCACGCCGGGCAACTCGCGACGGGGGATGGTGCCGTCCATGCAGTAGTAGTCCGGCGAGAGGCGGCCCACGGCCGGGAAGGCATTCTTGCGCCCGGCCCAGAAACGCACGCGCTCGGCTTCGTCCTTCGCCTGGCGCAGCTCGATTGCGCCGGCCTGTTGCAGCACCTGGCGCACCCGGTCGCAGTCATCGGAGACGTCGGCCTCAACGCCATCGAGTTCGCACAACAGAATGGCCTGGGCGTCCACCGGATAACCGGCGTGGATGAAGTCCTCGGCGGCGCGGATGGCCAGGTTGTCCATCATTTCCAGGCCACCGGGGATGATGCCGGCGGCGATGATGTCGCCAACGGCGCGCCCGGCTTTCTCCACGGAGTCGAACGCCGCCAACAACACTTTGGCGGTCTGGGGTTTGGGCAGCAGTTTGACCGTGACTTCGGTAATCACCCCGAGCAGGCCTTCGGAGCCGGTGAACAGCGCCAACAGATCGAAGCCGGGGGCGTCGAGGGCGTTGGAGCCCAGGCTCAAATGCTCGCCATCGACGGTGAGGATGTCGACCTTGAGCACGTTGTGCACGGTCAGGCCGTACTTCAGGCAGTGCACACCACCGGCATTTTCCGCCACGTTGCCACCGATGGAACAGGCGATTTGCGAGGATGGATCCGGCGCGTAATACAGGCCGAACGGAGCTGCCGCCTGGGAAATCGCCAGATTGCGCACGCCGGGCTGAACCCGTGCAATACGCGCGGCTGGATCGATGTGCAAGATGTTGTTGAAGCGCGCCATCACCAGCAACACGCCTTTCTCCAGGGGGAGCGCACCACCGGACAAACCGGTGCCCGCGCCCCGGGCCACCACGGGGACCTGCCGTTCATGGCAGACCCGCAGCACCCCTTGGACTTCGTCAATGTGCCGGGGCAGCACCACCAGCATCGGGGTGGTGCGATAGGCTGACAGCCCGTCGCATTCGTAGGGCTTGAGTTCCTCCTGCCGATGCAGGATTTCCAGATTCGGCAACCGGGTTTGCAGGGCGTGCAACAGCGCCTGTTTGTCGACGTCGGGCAAGGCGCCGTCAACGCGTTCATCGTAGAGAATGTTCATGGGATCACGATTCTCGCTGGAGGCCACTGACATTCATCATTAGCCCGTCAGGCTCAGCTGTCCATGGGATCGTTGTCTGCTCGCTCCCACAGTTCGATTTAATGCCCACCCACCACCATATGGCTGAACGGCGCGACATAGGCCTGCAACGTCACCAGGCCACCGACCAGAATCGCCAGCACAATCGAGTGGAAAAACACGTAGCGCAGGATTTCCCCTTCGTGGCCGTACCAGCGGGTGGCGGTGGAGGCGACCACGATCGACTGGGCGTCGACCATCTTGCCCATGACCCCACCGGAACTGTTGGCGGCGGCCATCAACACCGGGCTGATGCCCAGTTGTTCGGACGTCACCCGTTGCAGGCCACCGAACAGCACGTTGGACGCCGTGTCCGAACCGGTCAACGCCACGCCGAGCCAACCGAGCAGGGTGCCGAACATCGGGTAGAAAATGCCCGTCGCGGCGAAGGCCAGGCCCATGGTCGCATCCAGGCCCGAGTAGCGCGTGAGGAAGCCCAGCGCGAGCATCGCCGCAATAGTGATCAGCGAGTAACGCACCACCCACAGGGTGCGCAGGTACTGGTGAATCAGTTGCGGGATCGAGTAACCCATCAGCAAGCCGCCGATGATCGCCGAAAGCAGAATGCCGCTGCCGGTGGCGGTGAACCAGGTGAACTTGTACACCGCCTCTTCGGTTTTCGGCGCGGGCACCACGGGCGGGACTTTCTCGACCTGCAAGTGCAGGGTGGTGAAGGTCACGACCGGCGCGAACAGCGGGTTCGCCTCGCGCATTGGTTTACCCTGGGGATCGAGCTTGGCGGCGCTGGTTTGCGGGTCGATGGCAGGGCGGGTGTCGAAAGTGTTTTTGAAGCCCTGGGTGCCCCAGATGAACACGAAGACCGTGAGGATGATCCACGGCATCCACGCCCGCATCACTGCCGGTTTTGCCTCATTGGCAAAGGTTGCAGTGGGTACAGGCTTTTCGTCGTGCTCGGCGTCGATCTTCGAGTTGTCGACCCGGCCGGTCAGGGCGGCGGAAGTGTGCACGGTGGCCGGTTTCCACACCCTGAGGAAACCGGTCAGGCAGGCCATGGAAATCAGCGCGGCGATCACGTCCACCAGCATCGGCCCGTGATAGTTGGACACCAGGAACTGCGGCACGGCAAAACTGACCCCGGCCACCAGGATCGCCGGCCAGATTTCCAGCATCTTGCGCCAGCCGGCAAAAGCCCAGATCAGCCAGAACGGCACCAGCACCGAGAAAAAAGGCAACTGCCGGCCGACCATCATCGACAGCTCCATTTCATCCAGCCCGGTGACCTTGGCCAGGGTGATGATCGGCGTGCCGAGGGCGCCGAACGCCACGGGGGCGGTGTTGGCGATCAGCGCCAGCCCTGAAGCGGCGAGCGGCGAAAACCCCAGCCCGATCAGAATCGCCCCGGTCACCGCCACCGGCGTACCGAAACCGGCCGCGCCTTCGAAAAACGCACCGAAGCAGAAGGCGATCAAGAGCAATTGCAGGCGCCGGTCATCGGTGATGCGCGCCAGGGAATCCTGCAACACCTTGAACGAGCCGTTCTCGGTGGTCAGTCGGTGCAGGAAGATGATGTTCAACACAATCCAGCCAATCGGCAGCAGGCCGTTGGCCGCACCGAACAGCGCCGCGGAACCGGCCATGTTCGCCGGCATGCCGAAGGCGAAGATCGCGATCAGCAAGGCCGAGGCCAGGGCGAGCAACGCCGCCAGGTGCGCCTTGACATGAAAAAACGCGAGGGACGCCAGCATCACCACCACCGGTACGGCGGCCATGAACGTTGAAAGCACCGGATTACCGAACGGATCGTAGACTTGCTGCCAGACCATGTTCCACCTCTGCATTTTATTGTTGGACGTGCAGATCCCCTGAGGGGAGGTGGTCTTGAGTATAGGTGGCATTGCGCCTCTGTCAGGGCAGGCCTCCGGTCCAGCGGGTCGGCGCAGTTCCGGGGGCTGAGCTAGCATGGCGGGTAGGGTTTGAATTCAGCGACGGGAGGAGCGCAGCCATGACCGAGCGCCATCTGCTTCACACGGAAACGTTATCGAACGGATGCAGCATCAAGGTCAGGGCCGAGATATTGCGGGACGGTTCGTTGGGCATGTTCATCGGTGTCTATTGGCCGGACGGCACAGCCATCGATGAAAACCACGACCCACGGCCGCACATGCTGGACATGGAAGCGGCGATGGATTGGGGGATTGATATTGCCAAGGGGATTGGCAATAGCCAGCGAACGTTGTGAGCGGTTCCCGTCCGTGCCCGGGCGATCGGTGGTCGCTGTCAGAATCCGAACGAACGGGCCGAGGCTTTTGCCAGTTCGACATCCAGCAGATGCTCGACCAGCACGTCATTCAAAAAACGGAACTGATCATTGAGCCCGACCACTTCGTTGCTGAAGTGATGATCGGCTGCCGGGATCAGCAACGCCTCGAACTTCTCGTCGAACAGCAGAGTCAACTCTTTACGTGACTCGAATTTCTGCGCGTAGAAATTATTGCCGAACACCGGAAAACGCACGGCGAGGGTGACAGTGTGAATCATGATGTTTGCTCCTCGCTCATGATGTACCAGGCAAACACGCCCAATGTGAACGCCGTCAGGGCCAGGCAGGTCAGCAAATGGATCAGCATGATGTTCCCCTCCGATTCGGGGTTTCGTGTTGGCTTGGGATCGATCCTACGCTGACGGCCAGCAAGCGGAAGGCAATCGCGGCGATGGTGATTATCGATGCGAGTGATGTTTTTTTGCGCTGTTGATGCGGACCCTTTCGCGGGCTCCGGGATACCGCCACCTATACTTAAACCGAAGGTTTCGCGTGTCGGGCATTTCGCCCGGTGCCATCTGCAGGAAGCCGCTATCTTGAACCTGCGTTCGCTGATCATTGCCGTGCTGGTGGTGTTGGCGGGGTGTGCCACGCCTGTGCGCGCGCCGGTGGAAGTGGCACCAGTCATCATTCCTGCCAGCACCTGGCAACAAGTGGACCGGGAGATCGTCACCGCGTCGCAGGCTGCCACCGAGCAGGCCAGAATCTACGCCCGTGGCGCCATGGATTACTGGCGCACACGGGTCTATGAATTGACCGAACAGAATTTCATTCCGTGGTTCAGCAGTTACTGGACCCAGGAATGGCTGTCGATGAAGGTCAGCTGGTACACCATCAGCGCCAAGGGTGAGCAGGACGCCGTGGAAAAACGCCTGGCGGCGTACCTGCTCGAAGCCTATCAGGAGAAGGTCCTGGCCCCGGCGGCCGTGGAAGTCGATCCCGATGCGATTCTCAGCCTGGCAGCGGCGTTCTATGTCGACATCCTCAAGGAAGAGCTGCAGAAAATCTCCAACCGCCACGGCGTGCCGATGGCCCAACTCAACGGGCGCATCCAGAAAGTCCCGGCCATCGCCCTCGGGCCTCCGCCGACGAGGGACGCCTCGTTGTACCAGGTCGTGCGCACCGAACCGCTGAACTCCTTGCCGGCCTTCGCCGCGCTGATCGACAAAGTCCATAAGGCCGGTGGCGACAAGGGGGTGGGCTCGACCGACACCGCGATGGCGCCGGTGGCCAGGCGCGCCAGCCGGCGGATGGAAGCCGAGATGGCCCCGCGCGGGGCCGCCAGCGCCGTGGCCGCAGCGACCGGGAAACTGGCCGGTGGCTTGATCACGCTAGGGGTGGCTGGCGTTCGCGCATTCATCCAGGCCTTTGACCGGCCCGATAGCGAGGCGCTGATTCGCCGTAGCCTGGGCAATACCTTCGACAAGGCCTGGACCAAGCTGGTGCAGAGCCCGACCAGCGGCGTCATGGCCTGCACGCTTTACATGGCGGCGCAGATCGAAGGCAGCCTGGGCGGCAGCGCACAACCGCCGGTCGGTTTGAGCGCCGGCACTGTCGATCGGACGCCAGCGCAATCGACTATCCAGCAGAGGACCCCATGACCCCAGGAGAAAAACGCATGTCTTACGTCGATGGATTCATCGCTGCCGTACCCACCGCCAACCGTGAGCAATACATCAGGCACGCCAAAGTCGCTGCCTTGGTCTTCAAGGAAAACGGTGCCTTGAGCGTGGTCGAATGCTGGGGCGAGGATGTCCCGGAAGGCAAGGTCACCTCGTTTCCAATGTCGGTGAAGCTCAAGGAGGGCGAAACCGTTGCCTTTGGCTGGATCGTCTGGCCGGACAAGGCCACCCGCAATGCCGGAATGGAAAAGATGATGCAGGACCCGCGCATGAAGCCGGACGTCAATCCGATGCCCTTCGACGGCCAGCGCATGGTCTACGGCGGGTTCGAAATACTCCTCCAGGCCTGACGCCGGACGCGGGATCACTCCGGCGTCGGGGTGATCCTGCAACTCTTGCGCTGGCGGATCTCGTCGTCCGTCGGCCGCTCGCGGATGAACTCGAAGCGCGGCTCACCTTCGCTGTAATGCACCAGCCAGCCCCATTCCAGCTTGAGTTCATCCTGGCCTGGCTCGGGCGGTGTGGCCCACCATGGCTCTTTGCTGATGATCTGTCGCATGGCCCCCTCCGGTGTTTCGGGATGCTAGAACTATAACGCGCCTGCCCCACGGCGCCAGAAATGCGCTGGCCGGTACGCGAGGGTTGAGTACACTCAGGCAGTCTTCCCAAGAGGTGTCCGGCATGAACGACGAAACCCGCGAGCCGTTCAAGCGTCTGTTCTTTGCGCTGAACTGCACCCCGGCCCAGCGTCGGGACATCGCCCAGTGGCGCAGCGCGCTGCAACTGCGCAACGGACGGCCGGTGCCGGCGGAAAACTTTCACCTGACGCTGAAGTTTTTGGGGGCGGTGGGTGTGGCGCAGATCGCCGAGATCTGTACCGCTGCGGCGTCCATCCGTACCCCGGGCGAGCGCTTGACGGTGGTGCTGGATCGGCTGGACGTGTGGCGCAGGGCAGGGGCATTGGTGCTGGCACCGGAGCAGGCGCCCCCGGCATTGCTGCGATTGGTGTATGCCCTGGAACAGGCGATGTTGCCGTTCGGCCTGGAGCAAGCACCGCGAGAATACCGCCCGCACCTGACCCTGGCACGGGACTATCGGGCGCCGGTGCCGGAGTCCGCGACACCGCCCGGGTTCCTCCTGCGGGCCGATCGATTCACCCTGTTCGAATCCCACAAGGGCCGCTATCGGGCGCTGGCCGAATGGCCTTTGATTGATCCCCAATAAAAAAGGCGCCCGAGGGCGCCAAACTTCACCTGAGCCGAGGGAGCCAGGTGAGGCCGTTCTACTGCAGGAGAGGCAGCGGTGGTAAGGCGCTGCATGAACGGAAAACGAGAATAGGGTTATGGCCTTGAATCAACGGTGCCTTACAGGCCGCCATCGCGAGCAAGCTCGCTCCCACAATTATCTGCGGTGGAACGCAAGCCTATGAACAACGCTGCACCCTGTGGGAGCGAGCTTGCTCCGGGCGGCGTTCCGACGATATCGATGTCAGATTCAGCCGATTTTTTGAGTGAATTACTGACCCAACTTCACCTTGGTCCAGCCACGGGTCATGATCCGCTGAACGGCAATCGGCTGGTCCGGTACGGCATACAACGTCGCCATCACCGCTTCCGACGGGTAGGAACCCGGATCGTTGCGGATCGCTTCATCCACCAGCGGCGTGGCCGCCGCGTTGGCGTTGCTGTAGCCGATGTTGTTGGTGATGTCGGCAATCACGTCCGGACGCATCAGGAAGTTCATGAACAGGTAGGCGTTCTCGACATTGGCGGCATCGCGCGGGATGGCGAGCATGTCGTAGAAACTGGCGGCGCCTTCTTTCGGGATGCTGTAGTCGATCTTCACCTTGTCCCCGGCTTCCTGGGCGCGAGCCTTGGCCTGCAGCACGTCGCCGGAATAACCGACGGCCACGCAGATGTTGCCGTTGGCCAGGTCCGAGATGTATTTCGACGAATGGAAGTACGCCACGTTCGGGCGGATCTTCATGAACAGCGCCTCGGCTTCGGCGATGTGCTGTTTGTCCTGATCGTTCACCGGATAGCCCAGGTAGTGCAGGGCGGTCGGCAGCATTTCTGTGGGCGAATCGAGGAAACTGATGCCGCAGGCTTTGAGCTTCTCGGCGTTTTCCGGTTTGAACAGCAGGTCCCAGGAGTTGGTCGGGGCGTTGGCGCCGAGCACTTCCCTGACTTTTTGCGGGTTGAACCCGATGCCGATCGAGCCCCACATGTACGGGATGGCGTGGGCGTTATCGGGGTCGCTCGCAGAGGCGTTTTTCAGCAGCACCGGGTTGAGGTTTTTCCAGTTCGTCAGCTTCGATTTGTCCAGCGTCTGGTAGACACCGGCCTTGATCTGCTTGGCCAGGAAGCTGTTGGACGGCACGACGATGTCGTAGCCGGATTTGCCCGCCAGCAGGCGCGCCTCGAGGGTTTCGTTGCTGTCGAACACATCGTAGGTCACCTGGATGCCGGTCTCGTCTTCGAACTTCTTGACGGTGTCCGGGGCAATGTAGTCCGACCAGTTGTAGACGCGCAGAACCTTGTCATTGGCCTGGGCGCCAGTGGTGATCGCGCCCAATAAGGACAGTGTCAGCAGAGTCCTGCCAAACATTTTCATCGGTACAACTCCATTTCTTTTTTATTCAAGATCACACGGCAAACATTTGTGGCTAGAACGCTTGCACGCTCTTTTGTAGGAGCGAGCTTGCTCGCGAGAAACTCAAGGACGCCGCGTTAATTCAGGTAGCCCGCGTCATCGTTAACGTCCTTCGCGAGCAAGCTCGCTCCTACAGGGGGCGGCCTTTAGGCCGTCGCTCCCGCCATTTGCTTTTTCGGTTGCTGCCAGGATTCGCTGGCGGTCTGGTCCATGGCTTCCTGGATCGCGCGTTTACGGGTGGCTTCGGCACGGCGGCTGAAGTACCAGACCATGAAGGTCACGATCGACACCGCCAACAGAATCAGGCTGGCCACGGCGTTGATCTCGGGCTTCACGCCCAGACGTACCGCCGAGAACACTTCCATCGGCAGGGTCGTGGACCCCGGACCGGACACGAAGCTCGCCAGCACCAGGTCATCCAGCGACAGGGCGAACGACATCATGCCGCCGGCCGCCAGTGATGGCGCGATCATCGGAATGGTGATCAGGAAAAACACCTTGAATGGCTTCGCACCCAGGTCCATGGCCGCTTCTTCGATGGACAGGTCCAGCTCGCGAAGGCGGGCGGAGACTACCACCGCCACGTAAGCGGCACAAAACGTGGTGTGAGCGATCCAGATAGTGACGATGCCACGTTCCTGCGGCCAGCCGATCAACTGCGCCATGGCCACGAACAGCAGCAACAGCGACAGACCGGTGATCACTTCAGGCATGACCAGCGGCGCGGTGACCAGGCCACCGAACAGGGTGCGGCCCTTGAAGCGCGTAACGCGAGTCAGCACGAACGCGGCTAACGTCCCCAGTGCGACTGCTGCGATGGCGGTGTAGCAGGCGATCTCCAGCGAGCGCACCACCGAGCCCATCAGTTGCGAGTTGTCGAGCAGGCCGGCGTACCACTTGAACGACCAGCCACCCCACACCGTCACCAGCTTCGAGGCGTTGAACGAGTAAATCACCAGAATCAGCATCGGCAGGTAGATAAACGACAGGCCGAAAATCAGCATGAACTTTGAAAATCCGAAGCGTTTCATCCCCGTGCCTCCATCTCTTTGGCCTGGCTGCGGTTGAACAGCAGAATCGGCACAATCAGGATCAACAGCATCACCACCGCCAGGGCAGACGCCACCGGCCAGTCGCGGTTGTTGAAGAACTCTTGCCACAACACACGGCCGATCATCAGGGTTTCCGGGCCGCCCAGCAGTTCCGGAATCACGAACTCACCCACCACCGGAATGAACACCAGCATGCAGCCGGCGATGATGCCGTTCTTGGCCAAAGGCACGGTGATTTTCCAGAAGCTGTTGAAGGTGCTTGAACCGAGGTCCGACGCGGCTTCCAGCAGGCTCTGGTCATGCTTGACCAGATTGGCGTACAGCGGCAGCACCATGAACGGCAGATACGCATACACCACGCCGATATAAACAGCGGTGTTGGTGTTGAGGATCTCGATCGGTGCCGACGTCAGCCCGGTCCACATCAGGAACGCGTTGAGCAGGCCGTTGTTGCTGAGGATGCCCATCCACGCATACACGCGGATCAGGATTGCAGTCCAGGTCGGCATCATGATCAGCAGCATCAGCACGTTCTGCGCTTCCTTGCTCGCCTTGGTAATGGCGTAGGCCATCGGAAAACCGATCACCAGGCACATCAGGGTGCTGAACAGCGCGACCTTCAACGAACCCAGATAAGCCGAGAGGTACAACTCGTCCTGGCCCAGCAAGGTGTAGTTGCCGATGTTCAGCAACAGTTGGAATTTCTGCTCGGCGTAGGTGTAGATCTCCGAGTAGGGCGGAATGGCCAGGGCTGCTTCCGAGAAGCTGATCTTCATCACCAGGAAGAACGGCAACATGAAGAACAGGAACAGCCAGATGAAGGGAATCCCGATGACGAACTTGCGCCCGCTGGGGACCAGTCTCAGAAATTGCTGATTGAAGGTTTTCATGCGCGCAGTACCACGCCGCTGTCGTCTTCCCACCACACGTAGACCTGGTCGTCCCAGGTCGGACGCGCACCACGGCGTTCGGCGTTGGCCATGAACGACTGGACGATCTTGCCGCCAGGCAGCTCGACGTAGAACACCGAGTGGCCGCCGAGGTAGGCGATGTCATGCACCTTGCCGCTGGACCAGTTGTAGCGGTTGTCCGGCTTGACGGTGCTGACCAGCAGTTTTTCCGGGCGGATCGCGTAGGTGATCGACTTGTCCTGCACCGAGGTGCTGACGCCGTGACCGACGTAGATCTTCTGCTCCAGGTCCGGGCTGTGGATGATCGCGTGACCCTCCAGGTCTTCCACCACGGTGCCGTCGAAGGCGTTCACGTTGCCGATGAATTCGCAGACCATGCGGCTGACCGGTGCTTCATAGATGTCCACCGGGCTGCCGATCTGGGCGATCCAGCCCAGGTGCATGATCGCGATGCGCTCGGCCATGGTCATGGCCTCTTCCTGGTCGTGGGTCACCATCACGCAGGTCACGCCAACGCGCTCGATGATTTCCACCAGCTCCAGTTGCATTTGCGAGCGCAGCTTTTTATCCAGTGCGCCCATCGGTTCATCGAGCAGCAGCAGCTTCGGACGCTTGGCCAGGGAGCGGGCCAGGGCCACACGCTGGCGCTGGCCGCCGGACAGTTGGTGCGGCTTGCGCTTGGCGTACTGGGTCATGTGCACCAGGCGCAGCATTTCCTGCACCCGGGCTTCGATTTCGGCGGCTGGCAAACGGTCCTGCTTGAGGCCGAAGGCGATGTTCTGTGCCACGGTCATGTGCGGGAACAGCGCGTAGGACTGGAACATCATGTTGATCGGTCGTTCGTACGGCGGCATGTCGGTGATGTCGACACCGTCGAGCAGAATCCGGCCTTCGGTCGGGCGCTCGAAACCGGCGAGCATGCGCAGCAGGGTCGATTTGCCGGAACCGGAACCCCCGAGCAGGGCGAAGATTTCACCCTGGTGGATTTCCAGGGACACATCGTCCACGGCGGTGGTTTCGTCGAACTTCTTGGTGACGCGATCGACTTTCACCAACACCTTTTTCGGTGCCTGGTGACCTTCAAGAGCCTTCCTGTAAATGCTGGAGGCGTTTGCCATGTGAAACTCCCAACAGGTTTCAGTCGCCCGGCCAACACGGCCCGGCTTAATAGTGGATTGCAAACCCGTACCGGGGACTTCGGTCAGAACGCAGACCCTGTGGGAGCGAGCTTGCTCGCGATGAGGCAGCCACATTCAACATTGATGGTGACTGTTCTACCGCTATCGCGAGCAAGCTCGCTCCCACAGGGATTTGCGTTTGCTGATCGAACTCACCCATACCGTTCGGGTTTATTCGGCGCCGCCATCCTGGCTGCCTGGTCGTACTTGTTGTTATTGCAGTGTGTTGTTTTCGCGAGCGGGGCACGCAAAAGCACCTGCCCGCTCGCGGTGGGCAGTTAATCGTTGAATGTGGGTATCAGGTCGTCAGCTCGAGTGACGCAGCGCCGCCCGTTGTCGGCAGGCATCGCCGAACGCCTGGAAAATACTCAAATAAGGAGGGTTGTTCAGGACCTGCCATTCCGGGTGCCATTGCACGCCGAGGGCGAAGGCTTTGCTGTGCTCGACCGAGATCGCCTCGATCAGGCCATCGGGCGCGACGGCTTCGGCGCGCAGGCCGGGCGCGAGGCGGTCGATGCCCTGGCTATGAATCGAATTGACCTGGAACACCGCAGGCAGGTCCAGCGCTTCGAACACACCGCCAGGCTGCATGTTCACCGCATGGGCCGGCGCGTATTGCACGGCCAGGTCCGGATGGTTGGCCTCACGATGATCGAGCAAACCAGGCAGTTCATGGACTTTCTGATGCAGGCTGCCACCGAACGCCACGTTCATTTCCTGGAAACCGCGGCAGATGCCGAGGACCGGAACGCCGGCAGCGATAGCCGCGCGGATCAGCGGCAGGGTGGTGCGGTCCCGTTGCGGATCGTGCTCCGTACCGGGGGCACTGTCGGGGCCTTGATAGTGGAAGGGTTCCACGTTCGAAGGCGAGCCGGTCAGCAACAGACCGTCGAGCTGCGGCAGCAGGTCATCGATTTCGGTCAGGTCGCCTAAGGAAGGAATAACGACAGGCAGCCCCAGCGCCGCAACGCTGACAGCACGCAAGTACTTGTCGCCGCTGATGTGGTAGGGGTGCAGGCCAATCTGTTTGACGCACGCAGTAACGCCGATCAATGGCTTGAGTGCCATTTTTATCACCTCGAAGTTTCACACTTGAACGAGCTTTTCCGGAGCTTAGCCTTGTTGATTTTAATTAACAACTCTCATGTAAAAAATTCTAAACGCCGCACGTCCGATCTTCAGGGTTTACGCGTGTTTGAGGGCGTATCTGGCACTCTCGTCCTTCTGAGAGGCCCGAAAATAAACGCTGAAAGGCCAGGTGTTCGCTATTGACTTCACTTTGCCTTTCGGATTGACTGGGCTCGTGAAAGGGCGGTGAACATAATAATTAACAGTAAAAAATAGGTGCATCATGTCGGTCCCTCTGCGTGCCGTTCAACTCAACGAAGCAAACGCATTCCTTAAGAAACATCCTGAGGTTTTGTACGTCGACCTTCTGATTGCGGATATGAACGGTGTGGTGCGCGGCAAGCGCATCGAGCGCACCAGTCTTCATAAGGTTTACGAGAAAGGCATCAACCTGCCGGCGTCTCTGTTCGCTCTGGACATCAATGGTTCTACGGTGGAAAGCACCGGCCTGGGTCTGGACATCGGCGACTCCGACCGGATCTGCTACCCAATCCCGGGCACCCTGAGCATCGAACCCTGGCAGAAGCGCCCGACCGCGCAACTGCTGATGACCATGCACGAACTGGAAGGCGAGCCATTCTTCGCCGACCCGCGTGAAGTGCTGGCTAATATTGTGCGCAAGTTCGACGACATGGGCCTGACCATCTGCGCCGCGTTCGAACTGGAGTTCTACCTGATCGACCAGGACAACGTGAACGGTCGTCCGCAATCGCCACGTTCGCCGGTATCCGGCAAGCGTCCGATGTCGACCCAGGTGTACCTGATCGACGACCTCGACGAATACGTCGACTGCCTGCAAGACATCCTCGAAGGCGCTAAAGAGCAGGGCATCCCCGCTGACGCCATCGTCAAGGAAAGTGCCCCGGCGCAATTCGAAGTCAACCTGCATCACGTGGCTGACCCGATCAAGGCCTGCGACTACGCCGTTCTGCTCAAGCGTCTGGTGAAGAACATCGCCTACGACCACGAGATGGACACCACCTTCATGGCCAAGCCGTATCCTGGCCAGGCGGGTAACGGTCTGCACGTGCACATTTCGATTCTCGACAAAGAAGGCAACAACATCTTTGCCAGCGAGGATCCCGAGCAGAACGCCGCGCTGCGACACGCGATCGGCGGTGTGCTCGAGACCCTGCCGGCGCAGATGGCGTTCCTCTGCCCGAACGTCAACTCGTACCGTCGTTTCGGCGCACAGTTCTACGTGCCGAACTCGCCGAGCTGGGGCATCGACAATCGTACCGTAGCGGTACGTGTGCCGACCGGTTCGCCAGACTCGGTGCGCATCGAACACCGCGTGGCCGGTGCCGACGCCAACCCGTACCTGTTGATGGCTTCGGTCCTGGCAGGCGTGCACCACGGCCTGACCAACCAGATCGAGCCGGGCGCCCCGGTGGAAGGCAACAGCTACGAGCAGAACGAGCAGAGCCTGCCGAACAACCTGCGTGATGCCCTGCGCGAGCTGGACGACAGCGAAGTCATGGCCAGATACATCGACCCGCTGTACATCGACGTGTTCGTGGCGTGCAAGGAAAGCGAGCTGGCCGAGTTCGAGAACTCCATCTCCGACCTTGAGTACAACTGGTACCTGCACACCGTTTGATGGCGTTGGAGGTGCACACACATCCTGTGTGCGCCGCCAACCCCTGTGGGAGTGAGCTTGCTCGCGATAGCGGTCTGGCATTCAACATAGATGTCGACTGAATCACCGCTATCGCGAGCAAGCTCGCTCCCACAGGGATTGCGGTTTTTTCAGATATTTTTGATCACTGGCATTCGGCCAGGCTGATCACCTATTCCCCTGCGTCGAGTCACAACCATGACAAACACTCGCAGCGACTGGGAGCAACGCTTCCAGTCCCTAACAATCGAAGGTCGCGCATTCATTGACGGCCAATACTGCGCGGCCGCCAGTGGCGCCACGTTCGAATGCTTAAGCCCCGTGGACGGTCGTTTCCTGGCGAACGTCGCCAGCACCGACGAAGCCGACGCCAATGCGGCGGTTGCAGTAGCGCGCCGCACGTTCGAATCCGGCGTCTGGGCCAACCTGGCCCCGGCCGAGCGCAAGCGCATCCTGATCCGTTTCGCCGACCTGATCCTGGCGAACAAGGAAGAGCTGGCCCTGCTCGAAACCCTCGACATGGGCAAGCCGATCAGCGACTCCATGAGCATCGACATTCCAGCGACCGCCAATGCGATCCGCTGGACCGCCGAAGCCATCGACAAGATCTACGACGAAGTCGCCGCCACGCCCCACGATCAGCTTGGTCTGGTAACGCGCGAAGCGGTCGGCGTGGTCGCGGCCATCGTGCCGTGGAACTTCCCGCTGATCATGGCCAGCTGGAAATTCGCCCCGGCCCTGGCGATGGGCAACTCGTTCATCCTCAAGCCTTCGGAAAAATCCCCGCTGACCGCGATCCGCATCGCGCAGCTGGCACTCGATGCCGGCATTCCGAAAGGCGTGTTCAACGTCCTGCCGGGCTACGGTCACACCGTCGGCAAGGCGCTGGCGTTGCACATGGACGTCGACGTGCTGGCCTTCACCGGCTCCACGGTGATTGCCAAGCAGCTGATGATCTACGCCGGGCAAAGCAACATGAAACGCGTCTGGGCTGAAGCGGGGGGCAAGAGCCCGAACGTGGTGTTCGCCGACGCGCCGGATTTGCGCGCGGCAGCACAGGCAGCGGCCAGTGGCATTGCCTTCAACCAGGGCGAAGTCTGCACCGCCGGTTCGCGTCTGCTGGTGGAGCGTTCGATCCGCGAGCAGTTCATTCCATTGTTGGTGGAAGCCCTGCAAGCCTGGAAGCCAGGTCATGCGCTCGATCCTGCGACCACCGTCGGCGCGGTTGTCGACCAGCGTCAGCTGGACAACGTATTGCGCTACATCGAAGTCGGCAAACAGCAGGGCGGTCAACTGATCGCCGGCGGCAGCCGCACCCTCGAAGACACCGGTGGCCTGTACCTGGAACCGGCGATTTTCGACGGCGTGACCAATGCCATGACTATCGCCCAGGAAGAAATCTTCGGCCCGGTGCTGTCGGTCATCACCTTCGACACTGCTGAAGAAGCCTTGGCGATTGCCAACGACAGCATCTTCGGTCTGGCCGCAGGCGTGTGGACCAGCAACCTGAGCAAAGCCCACACCTTCGCCCGTGGCCTGCGCGCCGGCAGCGTCTGGGTCAACCAGTACGACGGCGGCGACATGACCGCGCCGTTCGGCGGGTTCAAGCAGTCGGGTAATGGTCGGGACAAATCGCTGCACGCGTTCGACAAGTACACCGAACTCAAAGCGACCTGGATCAAGCTCTAACACCTTTTAAGCGGCGGTCGCCGGCACGTTGCCGGCGGCCATCGGAGAAACCTATGAAACACAGCTCTTCTAATCAACAGCATGTAAACAGCTACTACGCCGCCACCCGCAACTTCACCGGCGACTTTCCGGTGCTGGAAGGCGCGGTGGACTGTGACGTCTGCGTGATCGGCGCCGGTTACACCGGCCTGTCCTCGGCGCTGTTCCTCGCCGAAGCGGGCTACAGCGTGACCGTACTGGAAGCGGCCAAAGTCGGCTTCGGCGCCAGCGGTCGCAACGGCGGCCAACTGGTCAACTCCTACAGCCGCGACGTCGATGTCATCGAAGAGCGCTACGGCGACAAGACCGCCGAAGTGCTCGGCAGCATGATTTTCGAAGGCGCCGACATCATTCGTCAGCGCATACAGCACTACGACATCCAGTGCGATTACCGTCCCGGCGGCATCTTCGCGGCGATGAACAAGAAGCAACTCAAGGGCCTGGCCGAGCAGAAGAAGAGCTGGGAACGCTACGGCAACAAGAACCTGAAGATGCTCGACGCGGCCGATATCAAGCGCGAAGTCGGTTCCGACGCCTACGTCGGCGGCCTGCTGGACATGCAGGGCGGTCACATTCACCCGCTGAACCTGGCACTCGGTGAGGCATCGGCGATCATCGGCCTGGGCGGCAAGATCTACGAGCAATCGGCGGCAGTGGAAATCAGCTACGGCGAGCCGATCACCGTGCGCACTGCAAAAGGCGTGGTGAAGGCCAAGTACCTGCTGATCGCCGGCAACGCTTACCTGCCGCAGGGCCTGGACAACCGCGTGACCAGCAAGAGCATGCCGTGCGGCTCGCAGATCGTCGTCACCGAGCCGTTGTCGGAAAAGCAGGCCCGCAGCCTGATCAAGAACAACTACTGCGTCGAAGACTGCAACTACCTGCTCGACTACTACCGCCTCACCGCCGACAACCGCCTGCTGTACGGCGGTGGCGTGGTCTACGGTGCGCGCGAACCGGACGACATCGAACAACTGATCCGCCCGAAAATCCTCAAGACCTTCCCGCAATTGAAGGACGTGAAGATCGACTACCGCTGGACCGGCAACTTCCTGCTGACCATGTCGCGCATGCCGCAATTCGGCCGTATCGAGAAAAACGCTTACTACATGCAGGGCTACAGCGGACACGGCGTCACCTGTTCGCACCTGGCCGGCAAACTGATCTCGGAAATGATCCGTGGCGATGCCGAGCGCTTCGACGCGTTTGCCTCCTTGCCGCACATGCCAATGATCGGCGGGCGCACCTTCTCGGCGCCGTTGACCGCCCTCGGCGCCGTGTACTACTCGCTGCGCGACCGTTTCGGCATCTAAGCTTTACCTCGCCGGCGGCCGCCCCAAAAGGGTGCCGCCGGTTTTTTACAACGGCCAAAAAGGTCATGAACACTGCAGTTCCCTGTGGGAGCGGGCTTGCCCGCGATGAGGCCCTGTCAGTCACCTTTTATGTTGCCTGACACACCGCCATCGCGGGCAAGCCCGCTCCCACAGGTTCTTCAGTTGAGTGAAAGTGACAATTCGCAGGTCGTTTTTTCCAGCCGTTTATCGAACCTGCTGAGCATTACCAACAAACGTGATTTAATAGCCGCCTTTCACGTTTCCGGGACCGGAAAACGGCGTGATCCGCGCCTGCACTCCACCCCCATTACCCTTAAGTAGCACGCACATAAGGCTGTCATGGACACGGGCTCACGACTCAAATTAGTACGCGAAAGCTACAAACTGTCCCAGCGCGAGCTGGCCCGGCGTAGCGGCGTCACCAATGCCACCATCTCCCTGATCGAACAGAATCGAGTCAGTCCTTCCGTCAGCTCCCTGAAGAAATTGCTGGAGGGCATCCCCATGTCCCTGGCCGACTTCTTCACCTTCGATCAGCCACCGCGCGAACACCAGTACGTCTTCCGCGCCAGCGAACAGCCCGACCTCGGCCGTCATGGCCTGCGCCTGCTGCTGATCGGCGCGTCCGTGCCGAGCCGGCAGATGCGCTTGCTACGCGAGCAATACGCGCCGGGCGCCAGTTCGGGTGAAGAACCGATCGTGCATTCCGAAGGCGAGGAGTGCGGGTTGGTGACCCGTGGCACGGTTGAGTTGACCGTGGATGGCCAAGTGAGTGTGCTGAACGCCGGGGATGGCTATTACTTCCCGACGACGCTGCCGCACCGGTTTCGCAATATCGGGGCGGATGAGGCGGAGATTATCAGCGCGAACACGCCCGCCAACTTCTGATAAATGGCTGACCCGGTGACGCTTTGTCAGGTCGGGCAATCGGTCCCTCCAGGCTGAAGCCATTTGGATCAGGCAATGAAAACCCGCGTATTAACGCGGGTTTTTTACGACTGGAATTTGCTTATTGCGCCTTGGATGCTTCAAACCCCCGTTGCTCAATCACCCCAAACACATCCCGCACATCCTGCAGCAGAATCCGCGAAATGTTGGTGACGGTGTTGATGTCGTTTTCGGCGTAGTCGGGGAGGCTGGTGCAGGCCATGAGGTTGAGGTATTGCAGGACGGCGTTGAGGCGTTCGGCGGCGCAGTTGTGGAGTTCGCGCAGCGGGGCGTCGCTGTCGATGAGGAGGACGGGGTAGCTGGTGGCGATTTGTTTCATGGGGGTGAAGCGGCGTTGCGGATTGTTAGCAGTCATAAGTAAAACTTCCTCGTATCTGTAAGAAGAGCTACTCCCGGTCGCTGCGAATCGAATGGGGTGGTAGCTATGTGCGGGTTCGCAGACCGAGGATACGAGGAACCCGGCAGATCCGAAGATCTCCCACACACAGCCACCATAAAACGACATACGGGCGCAGATGCGACCGTCAGTGGTTTGGTGGGTTGCAAGGTTACTACACGTATCTACAGGGCTGCGAAACCCTGTCGCCAATTCAAGTCAGCGACGGGCGAACATTAGGCATCGATCTCCAGCGCTGCAACCGGCCTGTAGGACGCCAAATGCCCCTGTGGCGAGGGAGCTTGCTCCCGTTCGGCGGCTCTGCCGCCG
>NZ_AKJL01000203.1 GCF_000282355.1 Pseudomonas sp. GM49 | reverse complement strand
TGATCGCGATCAACGCATCGTTGCCGAAGTAGCGCATGACAGCACGGTACATGCCAAAGCGAATGAAAAGAGGAATAGCAATCACAGGAGCGCTAATAAATAGCCAGACGTGCGGAATAAACGAGTTGACCATCTCGTCTGGTCCCAGACGCACAATAAACGCCATCCATAAGGCTACCCACACAAGAACGACGTCGGCCGCAACCTGAATGAGCCGTTTTTGACGGCGTGGCAGCCCAAGCAACAGTTTGCGCAATTTATCCATAACTCCGTCGTACACCTCGAACCGCTCACCTGTTGATCGTGCTGACGAGTGTACGTCTGCGACGCTCTCGTAACTTTGAAATAACTAGTCTGGTTCAAAAAATTGAACCCGGTAGCGCCATAAGGGAGCTAAATCACCAGCACGAGGCGCGTGCAAGGAATGCAGGCCTCGACCGATACTACCGGCAAGAACTGAAACCCCGAGGAGAAGGGGATCAGATATTGCGAATATCAAACGATTTTTCGCCATCCCCTTTTCCCACCGGCAAGAACCGACTCGCACCAAAAGAAGGAAATTGTGAGGCCCCAAATAGGTCTAAGGCTTCACGACTTGCTGCATAACACTGCAAGTCACCTCGCAGGTCTTTTCTATTTCGGCTTCAGTCAACGTCGGGTGTACCAAGAACATCAAGCTTGCCTCACCCAGCTCTTTCGCAATAGACAGTCGTGCTTCTGGACGCCAGCCAGCATCGTCAAATGCTTTTTCAAGGTACACCTCAGAGCAAGATCTGGAATAACATGGAACGCCAAGCGCAGAAATCCCGGACAGAATGCGATCACGAGTCCAGTCAACCGTCAACTGCTATGGCTCTACAACAAAACTCGAATAGACATTCGTATCAGTACCTTCTCCAGACGGTACGCATAACGTAGTCTCGATAGCTATGAATAATTCGTACCACTTTTTCGGATACATTCGGCATGCTGTAATCCGCAACCAGACGCAAGCTTCGATTTTCATCGCGACCCTGGCTTTCTAGTAACTGCAATCCTTGGAGCACGCGCTCCAGCTCCAACCCCACCATCATGACAGCCGCTTCCTCCATACCTTCAGGTCGCTCATGGGCCTCACGTAAATTCAGCGCTGGAAAATTAAGAATGGAAGACTCCTCGTTGATAGTGCCACTATCAGACAAGGCGGCCTTCGATGCGAGTTGCAGCTTGTTATAATCCTTGAAACCAAGGGGTTTAAGTAACCTAATATTCTTATGAAACACAACCCCAAGTGCATCGACACGCTTTTGTGTACGCGGATGCGTAGACACAATCACCGGAAGATCATATGTTTTGGCTACAGCGTTCAGCACCTCAACCAGTTTAAGGAAGTTTTTATCTGAATCGATATTTTCCTCCCTGTGTGCGCTGACAACAAAAAACTGTCCCGCCTGCAAACCGTGACGTTCCAATACATCCGACGCTTCAATGCCCTCACGATAGTGGGTCAGCACTTCAAACATCGGACTTCCTGTTTTGACGACCATGTCCGGCGCAAGCCCCTCACGCAGGAGGTAGTCACGAGCTATCGTGCTATAAGTGAGATTAATGTCAGCCGTATGATCTACAATCCGACGGTTAATCTCCTCAGGAACTCGCATGTCAAAACAGCGGTTACCAGCCTCCATATGAAACGTTGGAATCTTGCGTCGCTTCGCCGGGATAACTGCCATACAGCTATTAGTATCCCCCAAGACCAACATAGCGTCGGGTAACACCTCGGAAAGCATCCGATCGATCGAAATAATTACATTGCCAATCGTTTCTGCGCCAGTCGTACCTGCCGCATTCAAAAAATAGTCGGGCTTCCGGATACCAAGATCCTGAAAGAAAATCTCGTTCAACTCATAATCATAATTTTGACCGGTGTGTACCAAGACGTGGTCACAGTGTCGATCGAGAGCGACTATGACACGCGACAAACGAATAATTTCCGGGCGCGTACCTACAACAGTAACTACTTTCAGCTTTTTCATCACAATCCTCTACCTGATCGATAGGCTTCAAGGGCACACTGGCAATGCATAGGTGTCCGGATGTTCACGATCAAATATTTCATTTGCCCATAGCATCACGATCAGCTCATCATTGCCAATATTAGTGATGTCGTGGGTCCAGCCCGGCACTGTTTCAACTATTCTCGGTTGATCGCCTGTCGTCTGCAACTCGTAGAATTCGCCAGAATCGATATGACGAAAACGGAAACTTGCGGTCCCCTTAATCACAAGAAATTTTTCAGTCTTTGAATGATGGTAATGACCGCCACGAGTGATACCGGGAAAAGCTGTAAAATAGGAAAACTGTCCCGAGTCCTTTGTCTTGAGCATCTCCACAAACACACCACGAGGATCTCCATACTTAGGAACCTCATAAGTAAAAGATTCAGGTGGGAGATAACTCAGATACGTTGAATAAAGAGCGCGGGGCAACCCCTCACCTACGGCTTCGCTAATAAGCGTCGACCGGCTTTCGCGAAACGCTCGCAACTGAGCAGCCAATGCGCCTACCGTTGTAGAATAAACGGGTTGAACGACAGCAGCCGACTCTTTGGAAATACTGCCATCCATAATTGCGATAAAATGACGAACTACGTCATCAACATAAACTAATGTAAGAGAGGCATTTTCATCGTGAATATGAATAGGCAGATCATGTGCAATGTTATGGCAAAAAGTTGCTACCGCTGAATTGTAATTAGGTCTTGCCCACTTCCCGAACACATTAGGGAGACGAAAAATGTGTACGTCGTTCCCATTTTTACGGGCCAACTCGCTCAATGCACTTTCCGCATCGAGCTTGCTCCGACCATACGGATTGTCTTGATCAGCCTGAGTTGACGATGTATATACAAGAGGTATCTTTCGGCTGCTAGCCGCAACGGCATCACAAACAATCCGAGTAAGATCACTGTTACCACTCACGAATTCTTCCGGATTCTGTGGTCGGTTAACTCCCGCCAGGTGAAATACACAATCAGCTTCAGCGACTAACCCCCCAAGCAACGCAGGGTCGTCTCCGCGAACGAATGAAAGCACTTCGACATCCGCACGTTCGCGTAGATGAGCAGCAAGATTCTTGCCAATGAAACCGCTGGCACCGGTGATTAGTACCTTCATCAATCATTCCTCCGGAGTGACAATTTCACCGCGCTGGATGGCCTTCATGAAATCCAGCTTAAGCAACAATTGCTGCATACCCGCTACATCCAGGCGCTGAGTATTATGAGAATTATAATCCTCCATCCGAGAAATTTTTTCTTCACCCTGCTCAACAAATTTACTGTAGTTCAAATCCCGCAAGTCAGGCGGGACACGGAAATAGTCACCCATATCCTCCGCGCATGCCATTTCCTCGCGACTCAGAAGCGCTTCATATAGCTTCTCGCCGTGTCGAGTTCCTATAACCTGGATTGGGTGATCAGGTTTACCGACCATCTGCGTCAATGCCTGCGCAAGGACCTCTACCGTAGCGGCTGGAGCTTTTTGAACAAACAAATCGCCATTATTACCATGTTCAAACGCGTACAACACCAATTCGACCGCATCGGCCAATGTCATCATGAATCGTGTCATATTAGGGTCTGTTATGGACAGTGCCTTACCCGCACGAATTTGCTCTATAAACAACGGAATTACCGATCCACGAGACGCCATAACATTGCCATATCGCGTACCACAAATTACGGTTTTAGTGTCATCGACGTTTCGGGACTTCGCCACCATAACCTTTTCCATCATTGCCTTTGATATACCCATTGCATTAATCGGGTATACCGCCTTGTCAGTACTCAGGCAAACTACACGACGGACTTCATTTTGAATTGCAGCTTCCAATACGTTATCTGTGCCAACAACGTTGGTTTTGACGGCCTCCATAGGGTGAAATTCACAGGAAGGAACCTGCTTCAAAGCTGCAGCATGAAAGATATAGTCCACACCACGCGAAGCATTCAACACACATTGATAATCGCGAACATCCCCGATATAAAACTTCAACTTGGAACTTGAGTAACGCTTACGCATATCGTCTTGTTTCTTTTCATCACGACTAAATATGCGAATTTCGGCGATATCAGTATCTAAAAACCGTTTAAGGACCGCGTTACCAAAAGATCCGGTACCACCGGTGATCATTAGAATTTTATCTGTAAACATATTATTCTCCAGTCCAATCTCAATATGCTCTAAAGCAAAAACCCGCTTATCAGCTAGCACTCATTCCAGCCAATCGCCAATCGCATCAAATCAGATCGTCAGTCAAGTGATGCGAGGTTTTACGCACCTGCAAATGCTCAAGATACCATTTCTGCCCTGAACACCCAACATTAAATAGCTCATCTCTCGACAGCTTATAAGCTGCTTCAAAGCTTTCAACTAGCTTAGAGTGATACTTCGGCGAAGCACTCCAACCCCCCCTTATCTCCTCCTCGAGAATACTTCCGAAGTCGGTAGCATCCTCTACATAGGCAAGCACCGGAACGGCAGCTCTGAAATAGTCAACAGCTTTCGAAGGAAACGTGGGCACGGATACGTGCCCCGAATTAAATACAAACCCGAGGTCAGCGCCTTTAAGAAAACGCATGTATTCTTCCCTGGGTCTAAAGCCCTTATAGCGAACGATATCCAGCACATCATTAGCTTTTAAGTCATTGAGCATTGCTTCTCGTTCAGGGCCATCACCAAATATATAGAAAACAGAGTTGATTCCATTCGTTTTTGAATGCAACGCCAACTCGATTAACTTATCAATTCCTCGCCCTTTTATAAGTTGCCCACCAAACACACAGACCAATTGGTCCTGGATTCCTTCTGATGCTCTTGCCTCAAGATAAGCCTGCTTATTTCTGACTTGAACATCATTGGGGCCCCAAAGGTATAAAATCTCTGACTGAACACCAGAACTGATTTTATAGTTACTCTTAAAAAACTCGAGATTTTTTTGAGACATGAGACCAATACGATCATAACCATTACAGGCTTTTGTCTCGATGAATTTTAAAATCGGCGCCCCCCAATTAGGCAGCAAACCCAACTGCAAATGGTAAATTGGAAAAAAATCCCAAAGTATCAGGTAGGACGATTTGACTCTACGTTTCAGAGCATTGAATATTGGGTGCATAACCATGGCAGGTGAATAGTTAATCACCAGATCATATTGTGACTGAGACAAGCATTTTTTAACATTTGGAATATTTAGACGCGCAGCAAAAAACCACTTCAAGACCTGGCCAACCCTTCCCTTCAAAGCACCGACCATAGTTGAAAAGACATGAATTTTTACGCCATTCTTTTCAACGAAAGCGTATTGCTTATGCTGTCCACTCCAATCTAGAAAAACCACCTCCACACTATGGTTAAGCGCGAGCTCCTCAGCCAAACTATCCGTCAACCAAGAGTGACCACTCTGAAGAGAGTAACTACTACACAGCATTAGAATTTTCAACTTGGCGCCCCTTAAAATAACAAAAAACCAAAACACACATTACAGAAGCGCATATTACATACGCAACCACATAGGACAAACCCACCCCTTCAACATTGCCACGAGATTGCAAGAGGTGATAAAAAGTAAAAAATAGAACACCTTGCAATACCTCGAACAGCAGTGCACTACCGTAACGCCCAGCCGATATTAAAGTAAACGAACAGAATAATGCAACCCCTCTAAAATAATCGCCAATCAAATAATAAGAAAAATAACTTCTTGCCGTTTTATATTCATCACTGAACAACAAGTACACAATAATATCGCGAAGACAAAACACCGACACCGCTACAGCAAGATAAACCATTGAAATGGCGATTAACTTTTTCTGCCAACCCCACCAACTTATCGCCGACAGATTTTTCGAAAAATATGGGAGGAGAATCGCAGAGCAAAACAACCCATAGAACTGCTGCATGGTGTCAGAAAACTTCACTGCGACCTGCCAGTTACTTAGCTCTACTCCACCATAGAGTTGGAGAAACAACTCTCTCACCAGGATCCCAACAAATGGCAATGATGCGAGGCCTGCGTAAACTATGATGCAATATTTCAATATCGCCAAAAAACCACCATCTACACACAGCGCCTTGAAGTTGAATCGAATACGCTCTGGAAATGACTTGATTAAAAACATCACAGGGAGGACATACGACAAAGGCATAATCCAGTAGATAGCCTTAATCGAATCCGTTTCCACTGCAACAAATACTAAAAACAAATACACCAAAGATGCCGCAACGTTCGAAAAGGCAAACAACTTCAGCCTTTTTCTGGCCAGCGCCAACGCCATCAAACAACCATAAACATTTGATATATAAAACACCACCAAACAATACAATATAAAAAACCAACTAACCTCATCAAAAAAAATGTAAGTCTCTAAATAACTCTTGAAACCAATCATTAAAAATGCAAGTAAAAACAAAAAAATCAAGCCATAGGAAAACACAACAGAAATCTCTTTTTCCGAAGAGATCACATCGCTTGATTGCGAAAGCCTATTCACCAAGTAATTTATTGCCCCCCCTAATGAAAGCCCAAACACAATCGCCATAAATGCCATAAACTGTGTTATATAACCAAAACCTTCACTACCTAGGCTTACCGCCAAAAACCTCAAAACAGCCAACGCACAAAACATCTTTACGGAAAATGAAAACCCTATATAAAGGACGCCTTTCATTGCTCGCCCCCAAGCCACTGAGAGTCATACTCTTTATAATACTTTAGTGTCCGCTCCTCACCGTCATTCCCCTCCCCGCTCAACCACCGTTCATACATATTGTAATAGGGGGTGTACGGGAAAAACAGCGGACCACTAACCTCGTGCATCAGCACCATAAAACTAGCCATCAAAAAAACAACACCGTAAACCAACCTATTGAAAACTCTCATTCGCATTACAGCTGTTAAAAATAAATAAAAGAAAGGCATCAATACAAAATACTTAAGCCGATCATGAAAAATTGGATATTTCCAGAAAACCAACAATGCGATTATGTATATATAACTCAAATTCAGCAGTAGCTTTTCTTCTTCTTCTTCTTGAATCCGAAACACCAGAAAAACATACATAGACACCACAATCAGCTTGTATAAAAACTCTCCCACCCCTCTCTGATAGCTTACGCCCAACAACAAATAGAAATTTAGTTTCGAGCTAATAAACTCTGGCATAACCCCTGAAACAATTTGAACTACACCTCCAGCCAAATCTATGCCCGCAACATACATAATGGCAACCAGAAATAAAAAAACCAGCGTATGCGACCGAGGAAAAGACAAACGCGCCAATAACATCAGTACGCCAATCACGATAGAAAAGGTGTGAAACAACGAGGCCAACATAACAAACAAAAGAAACTTTACGTTTTTCCCCTTCAACATAAAAAGCAATGCCAAAGACAAAAAGGATAACGCAACAGACATCCTTAGGACACCCATTTGCAGCACAAGAAATAACCAGCAGAAGTAAATCAATACTCCGGTCACCGTCCCTCTTCCAAGTGCATTGTTCAACTTCAAGAAGGCGTAACAGTTGAAGATACCAGCCAAAAACTGCACCCACCAAAAACTCAAACCGAGGAGACTCAAAACATAAAGAAACACCGAGAAACCTAATTCAGATCCGTTATCTCGCCCGAACGAAATTGCAGCCGCCAAACTGCCACTCTCAGATACTCCATTATATATATTCTTGTAAACAAACCAATCGTATCCGGTATCATCACGCAACCCAGCCACGATAACAAAATAAACAAAGGCTACAAAAACTGCGAGCCCAAAACTTTTGACTCGTGAACCACAAGCAAGTTCGCAAAAATACATTGGCACTAATGCTATGGCTAACCAGATATAAAACAAAACCAAATCTCCATTACGCCAATTTATTACTTGACCAAAAATCATCCTGATAGCTATTGGCCCTTGCGCCCCTTGGCGATTGTGTTTTTCTATTGAGACGAAAATCACTTTCGCGGGAGCCATTTTCTCCGCTACACCGACACAGCCTGCTCTGCAAGACCAAGACATCCAGGCAAAACCAGCGTTGAAGCAGCGTTGAAAAGCAGCCCGCCCAAAACATCTGTCAATCCTTGAATGAGCACCAACATACCGACGGAATGCAACGCCGCTTTACGCAACTGCACCCCTGAGATAGTCAGCTGCGCTCCCGACCCACTCGATTGCGACCAAAAACAATCCATAAAATGAAACGTGGCTGTGAGCATTATCGCATTTCCACCTAAACTGCACGACACCAAGCTCGGAAATAGATTATTTTTTTACAATGATGGCAAAATGCTTGCGCGCCAAGCTGAAACCATTTACTGTAGGTGATAATTGGTGGCCTTTGCGATTAGCATTGACGAAATGCATGCGCATTCTATATTGCCCCTAAAACCTAGCGTCCTCCATGCAATAGCAAAACAACATCGCTTTTCTCTGACACATTCCTGCACAGCATTCAAAAAAAACATATCAACCAGATGAGAAGGCTAACTTCCTTCACCGCTCCTCCGAAGCCGCGTCTTACAAAGACATCGCCAATATGCGACCTAGCCACCCTCCCCTCACAAGATCGAAAATAGTCTTCGGAAGACTAAAACAATTGAATATTGCCGCCAGAAAATCCAGCTAATTAAAAACACCTCAGCTTAAAAACCAGCCCCTTGTTAGAGACTAATTAATTAGCTCCTGCCCTCCATAAAAGCATTTGGAATGCTTATCTAGAAACTGCATGGGCCATGAAATAAAATGACACTCGCATACCTGGAAGCCAAAATCAAAAGACTAAATGAAAGACAATACAAATATGAGAGAGGTAGAGTTGCACCCAAAAGCAATCTGACCCATATCGCCAGGTCCTACCTCCCTAAATTTTCGTATACTTAGCAATAATCAGCTTCCAAACACCAATAAAATATTCAATATCGAAACTTCAGTCCAAAAAAATTCGCCAGCGCAGACCATATAAAGTAATCGATATTGGGAGCTTCTAGATTTCCAAAAGGATCCCAACACCGATTTCCGCAACAAAAAATTCATTGCGACCCGCGAGTAGAAGATTAACTCCGTCTCGATTTCAAAACAAAAACTCGTCCCAACGCAATAGCAGTACCCAATAACCCACCTAAAATAACACCCAATATCAAGACAAGAGCTTTTTTAGGTTTAATGGGAGTGCTAGGTTGATCCACAATGCCATCCTGTCGATACACCGTGACGCTATACTCCCCAGTTTCCAGGGCCTTGTAAAAATCATACCAATTTTGCAAGGTTCTCAACCCTGGAATAAATGGGTCATTCGACTCCCTGTTTTCGAGATTTTTCAACTCAGCCTCAAGCACCTTGCTACCGCGCATGTAGGCATCACTACCTGCCATATTACCGGCCAACCCAGACGTACCGTCACCAGTAAAAACGATAGATTTTTCCAATCCACTAGCTTTTGCAAGTGCCAAAGCCTCACGTACCTGGCTGATCGTATCTTCTCGAACTTTTTTGGCTGACTCACGAAGAGAATCTATCTGCAACTGTTGGTTACGAGCTAAAACTGAAGCTTCTTTAGTTGCGTTGCTAATCACTTCACGCTGTGCACGTTGCCCAGCCAGCTCAACATACTGGCTCACCCAATTAGTAACTGTCACGGGATCCTTTCCCTGAATGGAAACCAACCAACGCCCGCCTAAGTCTTTATCCAAAGGTGAAACCGCCACATCCCTGGAAAACTTCTCGTACTGTTCAGCGTTTCGACTTGAGACAGGTAAGAAGTTATTTTCAAAAAATGTTCGACGCAACGAATCAGACTGAAGATTTCGCAGAAACACCTTGTATACGTCATCAACTGTAAATGGATTTAAAGCAGAGCTTTTCTCGCGCCCATAATTCAAGTTAGCAATATTTTCAAAAGTCGGTGGAGATATATAGTATTTAGCTTCGTACACGGGCGGCGATACAAACGCATACACCCCAGCTATAAAAGTAGCAACTAGCGTTACGACTAAAATAAGTTTTTTCTGCTGCAGTAGAGCGTTGAAAAGCTCCAGCAAGTCGAACTCATCTGAAAAAATAACAGCGTTATTATTGCTTTGCATATTACTATTTGCCCTTCAGTTTAACCATTGCCATCAATCCGCCTTTATTAGTACCCCCCAGCCTTCTAACACACTGACGAGCCGAACAAGCACGCTACCAAATCCAAAAACGTTGACTTCGAAGATTGTCCGATAAAGCTCCGTGATTGCCTCGAGTCAACTTCTAATTATACTGTACTCGGCGGTACCAAAAACCGAATCGATATCTGTAGATATTATTGCTTCTACTTGGCATTGGCACGGCGACGCTTATGACCACGCTGCCATACGACCAACATACCCATGGCCGGCCCGACCATCAGACCGAGCAACAAGCCACCCAGCAACAATACCGAGACGGGCAGCTGGGGAAAGCTGAAGCCCAGGAACACCAAAGCGACTGCCTGCTGGTTTTCCAGAGTGAACAGAAGGATGAAGGCCAACAACGCCAACAGCAGCAGAACCCGCAACAGGCGACTGAATCTACGCACGCCCGTCACCCCGATGTTCGCTGTCAAACTCATCCTCTTCCTCATTCACCCGATCCCGCAGTTCTTTACCCGGCTTGAAATGCGGAACGAACTTGCCGTCGAGACTGACAGACTGACCGGTTTTCGGGTTACGGCCGACCCGTGGCGCGCGGTAGTGCAGAGAGAAGCTGCCAAACCCCCGGATCTCGATACGATCCCCGGTAGCCAGACATTGGGACATTTGCTCAAGCATGGTCTTGATAGCCAGCTCCACATCCTTGGATGAGAGCAGCCCTTGATGGGTGACAATTCGTTCGATCAACTCCGACTTCGTCATATTTTTCCCTTCTTTTTCAAGCAGCTAGGTAAGCGCTTCAAAGGTTTTAGCATGCCCGCACGATTTTGAACAGTCCGAGTTTTGCCATCTATCCCACCACCTCAAAATGCTCGATTCCTGGAAAGTGGAAGACCTCTGAGCAATCACGGCCTCATCGGCAGATCACCAACAGGGTGCGCGTCAGGAAGCCTGCCGGGTTGAATCCAAAGGGGAAGCCCTCCTCCTCTTCCTTGAGATCATCAGACCTCGTCAAAACTTTGTAACCAGCCCCCTTACACTCCTTAGCCGCGCGCTTGTAACACTTTTCCCATTTCGAACCGAGCCCGGAACAATCGACCTCAATACCGCTAACCCCATGCACTACGTGAGTTTTGGCGCTCGTGGTACAACCCGCTAGCGCCAGAACTGCTACTGCGACAATGAGCTTGTTCATTCACTTCCTTTTGCCAGAAAGCCTACCGGGCGATCATTTGTCTCAGGCTAAAGACTAGCTGTTAATAAGCATTTGATCCGGCTAAACAATCAGACAGTTTTTCAGCATTTTTGGTTCACGACTCAAGCTGGTAAAGCCGACGCGACTCACCAAATTCCAGGCACAAAAAAGGGCGACCGAAGTCGCCCCTTTTTACAGAAATCAGAACTTAGTTCTGTTTTTCCATTTGTGCACGCAGCAGGTCACCCAGAGTGGTGGCCACAGGAGCATCAGTAGCTACTGGCTTGTCGCGCAGGCTCTGGATTGCTTCTTTCTCGTCTTCAACGTCTTTCGACTTGATCGAGAGCTGAATTACACGGCTCTTGCGGTCAACGCTGATGATCTTGGCTTCTACTTCTTCGCCTTCTTTCAGAACGTTGCGCGCGTCTTCAACGCGGTCACGGCTGATTTCGGAGGCTTTCAGAGTCGCTTCGATATCGTCGGCCAGAGTGATGATGGCGCCTTTAGCGTCAACTTCCTTCACGATGCCTTTAACGATTGCGCCTTTGTCGTTCTCTTGAACGTACTCGGAGAACGGATCGCTTTCCAGTTGCTTGATACCCAGGGAGATACGCTCGCGCTCTGGGTCAACCGACAGGATAACGGTGTCCAGCTCGTCGCCCTTCTTGAAGCGGCGAACGGCTTCTTCGCCCACTTCGTTCCAGGAGATGTCGGACAGGTGAACCAGACCATCGATGCCGCCGTCCAGACCAATGAAGATACCGAAATCGGTGATCGACTTGATGGTGCCGGAGATTTTATCGCCCTTGTTGAACTGGCCAGAGAAATCTTCCCATGGGTTAGATTTGCACTGCTTGATGCCCAGGGAGATACGACGACGCTCTTCGTCGATGTCCAGAACCATAACTTCCACTTCGTCGCCGACTTGTACGACTTTCGAAGGGTGGATGTTCTTGTTGGTCCAGTCCATTTCGGAAACGTGTACCAGACCTTCAACGCCTTCTTCCAGCTCAGCGAAGCAGCCGTAGTCGGTCAGGTTGGTTACACGAGCGGTAACGCGAGTGCTTTCCGGGTAACGGGCTTTGATAGCAACCCATGGATCTTCGCCCAGTTGCTTCAGGCCCAGGGAAACACGATTGCGCTCACGATCGTACTTCAGAACCTTGACATCGATCTCGTCGCCAACGTTGACGATTTCGGAAGGATGCTTGATACGCTTCCAAGCCATGTCGGTAATGTGCAGCAGGCCATCGACGCCACCCAGATCGACGAATGCGCCGTAATCGGTGAGGTTCTTGACGATACCTTTGACTTGTTGGCCTTCCTGCAGGGATTCCAGCAGAGCTTCGCGCTCGGCGGAGTTCTCGGCTTCCAGGACGCTGCGACGGGAAACGACAACGTTGTTGCGCTTCTGGTCCAGCTTGATGACCTTGAATTCCAGCTCTTTGCCTTCCAGGTGCGTGGTGTCGCGCACTGGACGGACGTCAACCAGAGAACCTGGCAGGAACGCACGGATGCCGTTAACGTCGACAGTGAAGCCGCCTTTAACCTTACCGTTGATAACGCCCTTGACCACTTCTTCGGCTGCGAAGGCTGCTTCCAGAACAATCCAGCATTCAGCGCGCTTGGCTTTTTCACGGGACAGCTTGGTTTCACCAAAGCCATCTTCAACCGAGTCCAGAGCAACGTGAACTTCGTCACCGACGTTGATGTTCAGTTCGCCAGCGTCGTTGTAGAACTGCTCAAGCGGGATGAGTGCTTCAGACTTCAGGCCAGCGTGAACGGTTACCCAGCGAGCCTGGTAATCGATATCAACGATAACACCGGTGATGATGGAGCCTGCCTGAAGGTTCAGGGTTTTTAGGCTTTCTTCAAAGAGTTCCGCAAAGCTTTCGCTCATTTTAATTCCTGTTGATGAGGGCGAAGAATACGCCCATCTCCACACCCCAGACGGTGTGGGTTAGTTTCATTTAAAAGAAGCCACCGCAGGACTATGACTGGTCCCCTGCGGCCTTCTTGGTCACCCGGCGATATCGCGAATGGCGATCTCGCTCATGATGCGTTCCAGCACCTGGTCGATGGATAATTCCGTGGAATCCAGCTGTATGGCGTCAGCCGCCGGTTTGAGCGGGGCTACCGCTCGCTGGGTATCACGCTCATCGCGCGCACGTATCTCATCTAGCAGACTCGACAGACTAACACCCTCGACCTTGCCCTTCAACTGCAAATATCGACGGCGTGCCCGCTCCTCGGCACTGGCGGTCAGAAAAATCTTCAGCGGCGCATCAGGAAAAACCACGGTGCCCATGTCGCGACCATCCGCCACAAGGCCCGGCGCTTCCTGAAAAGCACGTTGGCGCTGCAGCAGCGCCTCGCGTACAGCGGGCAACGCAGCCACCTGGGACGCGCCGGAACCGACACTTTCGGTGCGAATGACATCACTGACTTCATCACCTTCCAGAATGATGCGTTGCAACTGACCGTCCGTCGCCGCGATAAATTGCACATCCAGATGAGCGGCAAGTTTCTTCAGCAGCTCCTCATTGGTCAGGTCGACACCATGGTTATGCGCGGCGAAGGCCAGCAATCGGTACAACGCACCGGAATCGAGCAGGTTCCAGCCCAGGCGCTTGGCCAGAATCCCGGCTACCGTGCCCTTGCCCGAGCCGCTTGGCCCATCGATGGTGATGACCGGTGCAATGTTGTTCACGACTGCGCCTCTTGTGCCACGCGAATACCGACCTGTGCGCACAGCGCCAGGAAGTTCGGGAACGACGTCGCGACGTTGGCGCAATCATGAATGCGGATCGGCGCACTGGCGCGCAGCGAAGCAACGCTGAACGCCATGGCGATACGGTGATCGCCGTGACCGTGCACTTCACCACCGCCGATCTGGCCGCCGTCGATGATGATGCCATCCGGGGTTGGCTCGCACTTGACGCCCAGCGCCAGCAAACCATCAGCCATGACCTGGATACGGTCCGACTCCTTGACCCGCAGCTCTTCGGCACCCCGCAATACGGTGCGCCCTTCGGCACACGCGGCAGCCACGAACAGCACCGGGAACTCGTCGATCGCCAGTGGAACCAGCGCCTCGGGAATCTCGATACCTTTGAGTTTAGCTGCACGTACGCGCAGGTCTGCTACCGGTTCGCCACCCACTTCACGCTGGTTCTCCAGAGTGATGTCGGCGCCCATCAGGCGCAGGATGTCGATCACACCGGTACGGGTCGGGTTGATGCCGACGTGCTCCAGCACCAGTTCCGAACCTTCGGCGATCGACGCCGCCACCAGGAAGAACGCCGAGGACGAAATATCACCCGGGACTTCAATGTGGGTCGCGGTCAGCTTGTTACCGGACTCGACCGATGCGGTCGCACCGTTGACCGTTACCGGGTAGCCGAAGCCACGGAGCATACGCTCGGTATGGTCACGGGTCGGAGCAGGCTCGGTAACCGTGGTCTTGCCTTCGGCATACAGACCGGCCAGCAGCAGGCAGGACTTAACCTGGGCACTGGCCATCGGCATGGTGTAGGTCAGCCCCTTGAGCTTGTGGCCACCACGAATGGTCATCGGCGGACGACCTTCAGCGGCGGTTTCGATCACCGCGCCCATTTCACGCAGCGGATTGGCCACGCGATTCATCGGGCGCTTGGACAGCGAAGCGTCGCCGGTCAGGGTGCTGTCAAAGTTCTGCGCAGCCAGCAAACCGGACAACAGACGCATCGAAGTACCGGAGTTGCCCAGATAGATCGGGCCCGGCGCCGGCTTCAGGCCATGCAGGCCGACACCGTGAATGGTCACGCGACCGTGGTGCGGGCCTTCGATCACGACGCCCATGTCACGGAATGCCTGCAAGGTCGCCAGGGCATCTTCGCCCTCGAGGAAGCCTTCGACTTCGGTGACACCTTCAGCCAGGGAACCGAGCATGATCGAACGGTGGGAAATCGATTTGTCACCCGGTACGCGAATCCGACCGGACAGGCGGCCACCAGGTTGAGCCAGGAAAATCAGATCGTTGGAATTCATAGCGTCCACATAGGCCCTGCGGGCCAGGATTTTACTGAAATGCTCGCGGGCAACCCGGGCGCGAGTGAAAACGCCCAACAATTGGTGCCCATCCCCTGCATCGACCGCGTCGCGCAAGGCGTCGAGGTCGCTGCGAAATGTATCGAGTGTGCGCAGGACAGCCTCACGGTTGGCGAGGAAGATGTCGTGCCACATGACCGGGTCGCTTCCGGCGATTCTTGTGAAATCGCGGAAACCGCCCGCAGCGTAACGGAAGATCTCAAGATTTTCATTGCGCTTGGCCAGTGAGTCGACCAAACCGAACGCCAGCAAGTGCGGCAGATGACTGGTCGCGGCCAGCACTTCGTCGTGACGTTCGACCTGCATGTGCTCGACATCGGCGCCCAGCTCGCGCCACAAACGGTCGACTACTGCCAGGGCTGCCGGATCGGTCTGATCCAGCGGAGTCAGGATCACTTTGTGGCGACGGAACAGCTCGGCATTGGAGGCTTCCACCCCGCTTTGCTCGGAACCGGCAATGGGGTGCCCCGGCACGAAGCATGACGGCATACTGCCAAATGCCTCGGTGGCCGCACGCACCACATTACCCTTGGCACTGCCGACATCGGTCAGGATCGCTTGCCCCAGATCCATGCCGGCCAGGCGCGCGAGCACTTTCTCCATGGCCAGGATCGGCACCGCCAGCTGGATGACGTCGGCGCCCTGACAAGCGACGCCCAGGTCTTCCTCGCAGCGATCCACCACACCCAACTCGACCGCGAGTTTGCGCGATTGCGGATCGAGATCGACCCCGACCACTTCGCGGCACAGACCGCTTTCACGCAAACCCTTGGCAAACGAACCGCCGATCAACCCAAGACCGACCACCACCAGGCGACCGATCATAGGTTCAGCAGATTGCAGCGCAGTGACATCAACCACGAGCCAGAACCTTGGTCAGCGCTTCAAGGAAGCGGCTGTTCTCTGCCGGCAGGCCAATGGTGATGCGCAGATGATTCGGCATGCCGTAATTGGCCACCGGACGCACGATCACGCCCTCACGAAGCAAGCCCTGGAACACCGGGGCCGCGACTTGACCGAGATCGACGCAGATGAAATTGCCTTTGGACGCAATCCAGCTCAGCCCCAGTTCACGGAAACCGGCTTCCAGTTGCTGCATGCCGGACTCGTTCAACTGGCGACTTTGCGCCAGATATTCTTCGTCCTTCAACGCCGCACAAGCAGCGGCCAGGGCCAGACTGTTGACGTTGAACGGCTGGCGTACACGGTTCAGCACGTCTGCGACCACCGCCGTGGACAAGCCATAACCCACGCGCAGCGCCGCCAGGCCATAAGCCTTGGAGAAGGTGCGGGAAACCAGCAGGTTCGGATAAGCCGCCAGGAAGTCCAGGCCATCCGGCAGATCGCTGCCTTCGGCGTACTCGATGTAGGCCTCGTCCAGTACGACCAGTACATGCTCCGGAACATCCTGCAGGAATTCGTCCAGTGCCTCGGCGTCGAACCAGGTCCCGGTCGGGTTGTTCGGGTTGGCGATGAAAACCACGCGGGTATTGGCATCGATCGCCGCCAGCATGGCAGGCAGGTCATGCCCCCAGTCTTTGGCCGGGATGACCTTGGCCTGTGCGCCGACTGCCTGAGTGGCAATCGGGTAGACCGCGAACGCATGCTCGCTGAACACGGCGTTCAGGCCCGGTGCCAGATAGGCACGTGCGACCAATTCCAGGATGTCGTTGGAACCATTACCCAGCGTTACTTGATTGAGCTCGACACGGCACTGCTCGGCCAGCAGGGTCTTGAGCGCAAAACCATTGCCGTCCGGATAGCGGGTCAGCTCAGCCAGCGCCTCGCGGATGGCCGCCAGCGCCTTGGGGCCAGGGCCCAACGGGTTTTCGTTGCTCGCCAGTTTGACGATGCTGGCTGGATCGAGGTCCAGCTCACGCGCCAGTTCGTCCACGGGCTTGCCCGGAACGTAAGGCGAAAGTTGTTGCACGCCCGGCTGTGCCAGAGCGAGGAAATTGCCACTCATTTGCTACCGCCCCTTAGAGAACTGCTTTCGGGTAGGAGCCCAGCACTTTGAGTGCCACTGCTTCCTGACTGATCTTTTCCAGCACACCTTTGACCAGCGGGTCGCGATGATGGCCGACAAAATCGATGAAGAACACATAGGTCCATTTACCGCTGCGCGACGGACGAGTCTCGATTCGCGTCAGGTCGATGCCATTGTCGTGGAACGGCACCAGCAACTCATGCAGCGCACCTGGCTTGTTGCTCATAGAGACGATAATAGAAGTCTTGTCGTCGCCGGTCGGCGGCACTTCCTGATTACCGATCATCAGGAAGCGCGTGGAGTTGTCCGGGCGATCCTCGATCTTCTCGGCCAAACGGGTCAAGCCGTACAGGCCGGCCGCCATGTCGCCGGCAATCGCCGCCGAGTTCCACTCGCCCTTGACCCGCTTGGCGGCTTCGGCGTTACTGGACACCGCCACACGCTCGACATTCGGGTAGTGGGAGTCCAGCCACTTGCGGCACTGGGCCAGGGACTGGGCGTGGGAGTAGATGCGACTGATGCTGTCGGTCTTGGTGTTTTCACCGACCAACAGATGATGGTGGATACGCAGTTCGACTTCGCCGCAGATCACCATGTCATGCTCGAGGAAGCTGTCGAGGGTGTGGTTGACTGCACCTTCGGTAGAGTTTTCCACCGGCACCACGCCAAAATTCACCGCACCGGCCGCCACTTCACGGAACACTTCGTCGATCGCCGCCATCGGCTTGCTGATCACCGCGTGACCAAAGTGCTTCATGGCCGCTGCTTGAGTGAAGGTGCCTTCAGGGCCGAGATAAGCCACTTTCAGCGGCTGCTCGAGCGCCAGGCACGAAGACATGATTTCACGGAACAACCGCGCCATCTCTTCGTTGCCCAGCGGCCCCTGATTACGCTCCATGACACGCTTGAGCACTTGAGCTTCGCGCTCAGGACGATAGAACACCGGCACTTCGCCTTCGGCCAGCGAGGCCATCTTTACTCGCGCGACTTCCTGGGCGCAGCGCGCACGCTCACTGATCAGCTCCAGGACCTTTTCGTCCAGGGCATCAATGCGCAGACGCAGTGCCTTGAGTTCTTGCTCAGACATTAGCCGTGTTCCTTCTCGAACTCTGCCATGTACGAAACCAGCGCGTTGACGGCGTTGATGTCGACGGCGTTATAGATGGAGGCGCGCATACCGCCCACGGAACGGTGACCCTTGAGGTTCAACAGACCACGCTCGTCGGCACCGGCCAGGAACGGCTTGTCCAGACGATCGTCTGCCAGGCGGAACGGCACGTTCATCCACGAGCGGTCCGACTTATTGATCGGGTTGCTGTACAGATCGCTGGCATCGATGAAGCCATATAACGTGCGCTGCTTGACTTCATTGAGCTTTCCGATGGCTTCGACACCGCCCTGTTCTTTCAGCCACTCGAACACCAGGCCGGACAAGTACCACGCCAGGGTCGGCGGTGTGTTGTACATCGAGCCGTTGTCGGCCGCGACCTTGTAATTGAGCATAGTCGGGCAAATGGAGCGGGCGTTGCCCAGCAGGTCTTCGCGAACGATGTTGACCACGATGCCGCTCGGGCCGATGTTTTTCTGCGCGCCGGCGTAGATCATGCCGAAACGCGAAACATCCACCGGACGCGACAGGATGTCGGAGGACATGTCAGCCACCAGCGGAACGTCACCGGTCTCGGGAATCCACTGGAATTCCAGGCCGCCAATGGTTTCGTTCGGCGCGTAGTGGACGTAGGCCGCGTCTTTCGACAACTTCCATTCGTTCTGGCCGGGAATGGCGAAATAGTCGTAAGGCTTGGCGGTGCCGGCAACGTTGACGTGGCCGTAGCGCGACGCTTCTTCGATGGCTTTCTGCGACCAGATACCGGTATCGATATAGTCGGCCGAGCCGTTTTCCGGCAACAGGTTCAGCGGAATCTGAGCAAATTGCTGGCTGGCGCCACCTTGCAGAAACAGCACTTTATAGTTCGAGGGGATATTCAGCAGATCACGCAGATCCTGCTCGGCCTTGGTGGCAATGGACACGAACTCATCACTGCGATGGCTCATTTCCATGACCGACAGACCCTTGCCGTGCCAATCGAGGAGTTCACCCTGGGCGCGCTGCAGGACAGCTTCGGGAAGCGCCGCAGGACCGGCACAGAAGTTATAGGCTCTCTTGCTCACATCCAATCTCGCTCTGATTTGGTGGTATCACTGTAGGAGCGAGCTTGCTCGCGAAAAACCTGAGAGCACAAGGGTGCACCAGACGCCCTGCGTTATCGTTGACGACCATCGCGAGCAAGCTCGCTCCTACATGGGATTTCAGTATTTCCGTACGGACAAACAACGAGGGGGCGAATTCTCATCCGCCCCCTGCTTACCCGCTTATTCCTGTGGTTCTTCGTCAGCAGCGGCGTCGAGTTGCTGGTCTTCGGCAACGTCGTCAATTACGACCTCACCGACAAACCCGTCACCCTCTTCACCTTCGAGCTCTTCACCCTCGACTTCCGACGGCTCCTGAACCCGCTCCAGCCCAACCAGCGTTTCATCGTTGGCCAGTTTGATCAGGGTCACCCCCTGGGTGTTACGGCCCAGGCTGGAGACTTCGTCGACACGGGTACGGACCAGGGTGCCCTGGTCGGAAATCAACATGATTTCCTCGCCGTCGAGCACCTGTACCGCACCGACCAGACGGCCGTTACGCTCGTTGCTGACCATGGCAATAACGCCCTGACCGCCACGCTTGTACTCAGGGAACTCGGTGATCGCGGTGCGCTTGCCGAAACCACGCTCGGAAGCGGTGAGGATCTGGCTGCCTTCTTCCGGGATCAGCATGGAAATCAGCTTCTGGCCTTCCGGCAGACGCATGCCGCGCACGCCGCGGGCGGTACGGCCCATGGCGCGAACGTCGGATTCCTTGAAGCGGGTAACCTTGCCGCCGTCGGAGAACAGCATGACTTCACGCTCGCCATCGGTGATGGCCGCGGAAATCAGCACGTCACCTTCGTCCAGCTCCAGCGCGATCAGGCCGACGCTGCGTTGACGGCTGAAGGATTCCAGCGGGGTCTTCTTCACGGTGCCGTTGGCGGTGGCCATGAAGATGTAGTGACCTTCGGTGTACTCCTCGACCGGCAGCATGGTGGTGATGTACTCACCGTCGTCCAGCGGCAGCAGGTTGACCAGCGGACGACCACGGGCAGCGCGGGACGCTTCAGGGATTTCGTAGGTTTTCAGCCAGTACACCTTGCCCTTGCTGGAGAACAGCAGCAGCGTGGTGTGGCTGTTGGCAACCAGCAGGTGAGCAATGTAGTCCTCATCCTTGACGCCGGTTGCCGACTTGCCTTTACCGCCACGACGCTGGGCCTGATACGCAGCCAGCGGCTGGGTCTTGGCATAGCCACCGTGGGAAATGGTCACGACGCGCTCTTCTTCCGGGATCATGTCACCCAGGGTCAGGTCGAGACGGGCATCGAGAATCTCGGTGCGACGTACGTCGCCGTATTCGGCGCGAATCACTTCCAGCTCTTCGCGGATCACTTCCATCAGGCGCGTGGCGCTGTTGAGGATGCGGATCAGCTCGCCAATCTGGTTGAGGATCTCTTGATACTCGGCCAGCAGTTTTTCGTGTTCCAGACCGGTCAGGCGGTGCAGACGCAGTTCCAGAATGGCTTGCGCCTGTTCTGGCGACAGGAAGTACTTGCCGTCGCGCAGACCGTATTGCGGATCGAGGTTTTCCGGACGGCACGAATCGGCGCCAGCACGTTCCACCATCGCCACCACAGCCGAGGACTCCCAAGGGGTGCTGACCAGCGCTTCCTTGGCTTCCGACGGGGTTGGCGAGGCCTTGATCAGGGCGATGACCGGATCGATGTTCGACAGGGCAACCGCTTGACCTTCAAGGATGTGACCACGCTCGCGCGCCTTGCGCAGTTCGAACACGGTACGACGGGTCACCACTTCGCGGCGGTGACGGACGAAAGCTTCCAGCAGGTCCTTGAGGTTCAGGATCCGCGGACGGCCGTCGATCAGCGCAACGATGTTGATACCGAACACTGCTTGCAGCTGGGTCTGGGCGTAGAGGTTGTTGAGGATGACCTCAGGCACTTCGCCGCGACGCAGCTCGATTACCACGCGCATACCGTCCTTGTCGGACTCGTCGCGCAGTTCGGTGATACCTTCGAGCTTCTTCTCTTTGACCAGCTCGGCGATCTTCTCGATCAGTCGCGCCTTGTTCAGCTGGTAAGGGAGTTCGGTGATGACGATCTGCTGACGACCACCGACCTTGTCGATGTCTTCGATCATCGAGCGGGCACGCATGTAAATGCGGCCGCGGCCGGTGCGGTAGGCTTCGATGATACCGGCGCGACCATTGATGATCGCGGCGGTCGGGAAGTCCGGACCGGGGATGTATTGCATCAGTTCATCGACAGTCAGCTCGGGGTTGTCGATGAGCGCCAGGCAACCGTCGATGACTTCACCGAGGTTGTGCGGCGGAATGTTGGTCGCCATGCCCACGGCGATACCGCTGGAGCCGTTGACCAGCAGGTTGGGAATACGGGTCGGCATGACCGCCGGGATCATTTCGGTGCCGTCGTAGTTCGGCACCCAGTCCACGGTTTCTTTATGCAGGTCAGCCAGCAGCTCGTGCGCCAGCTTGGTCATGCGCACTTCGGTGTATCGCATGGCCGCGGCATTGTCGCCGTCCACCGAACCGAAGTTGCCCTGGCCGTCTACCAGCAGGTAGCGCAGGGAGAATGGCTGCGCCATCCGGACGATGGTGTCGTACACCGCAGTATCACCGTGCGGGTGATACTTACCGATCACGTCACCGACAACACGGGCAGATTTCTTGTACGGCTTGTTGAAGTCGTTGCCCAGCTCGCTCATCGCAAACAGCACACGCCGGTGCACGGGCTTCAAGCCATCGCGCGCATCCGGCAGTGCCCGCCCGACAATTACGCTCATCGCATAGTCGAGGTAGGACTGCTTCAGCTCGTCTTCGATATTGACCGGGAGGATTTCTTTGGCCAGTTCGCCCATGAGAAGCCTGATTCCTTTTTCTGGTGAAACTTCGTCAGGACCAACGAAGCTCGCCGATACAGGCTGAGTGCCATGTACCGACTTACGACAAATCAACGAGTTATGCCATGGATCTGCGCAGTAAAGGTCACCCCGCGGGGCAACCATGGAAACCGCCGGATGTTATCACAAGAGCCGCCACGCACCTATCCCCCAGATGCGCATGGAGAGTAGTTAGTTGACCGGTGACAGGCCTGAAGGGGACGAGAGAGGCTTAGAGCTGCGTTGAATGGAGAATTTGTGGCTGATTCGGGTTGATTTGTTGGCTTTGAGGGCCTCTTCGCGGGCAAGCCCGCTCCCACAGTTTTTGTGAACACCATAAAACACTGTGGGAGCGGGCTTGCTCCGGGCGGCGATCCGACGAAAGCGATTGAACAGACGCCAACAATAATTAATGCAGACGCTTACGGCACATCAACTGAGCCATCTTCGCCGTATCCGGGCGTTCGACGATGCCTTTTTCGGTGACGATCGCATCGATCAGGTCTGCCGGGGTCACGTCGAACACCGGATTAAAGGCATCGACGTCGGCCCCGACGCGCTTGCCACCGACCTCCAGCAACTCGCGACCATCACGCTCTTCAATCGGAATGTCATCGCCGCTGGCCAGATTCATGTCGATGGTCGAACTCGGTGCCACCACCATGAAGCGCACGCCGTGGTGCATGGCGTTGACGGCCAGTTGATAGGTGCCGATCTTGTTGGCCACATCGCCATTGGCGGTGATCCGGTCAGCACCGACGATGACCCAGGTAGGGCCTTTGGTCTTCATGATATGCGCCGCGGCGGAATCGACATTGAGGGTCACGGGAATGCCTTCATTGGCCAGCTCCCACGCGGTCAGTCGCGAGCCTTGCAGCCATGGGCGGGTTTCGTCGACATAGACCTGCTCGACCATTCCCTCGATGAATGCAGCACGAATCACCCCCAGCGCCGTGCCAAAGCCGCCCGTGGCCAGCGCGCCGGTGTTGCAGTGGGTCAGGATCGCCTGAGCGTTGCCCTGATGCTTGCGGATCAGGTCGACACCCAGTTGCGCCATGGTCAGGTTGGCTTCGCGATCACTTTCGTGAATGGCGATGGCCTCGGCCTCCAGCACCGCCAGCGGATCGGCATTGTCTTTCAGGCGATCAAGCCGATCGTGCATGCGACCCAGCGCCCAGAACAGGTTGACCGCAGTAGGACGGGAATCGGCCAGCAGCATGAAATCCTCTTCCAGCGCAGCGTACCAGTCGCCACCTTCGGCAATCCGGGCGCGGGCCGCCAGTACGATGCCATAAGCGGCACTGATACCAATTGCCGGCGCACCGCGCACCACCATCGAGCGAATGGCCTCGGCCACGCCAGCGGCGCTGGTGTAGGCGATCCAGTTTTCCTCGAACGGCAAAATACGCTGATCCAGCAGATGGAGAGCGCCATCACGCCAATCGATGGCCTTTACCTTTTCCGCAGCCAACAGTCGATCGCGCATCCCTCACCCCGCACTCATGAACAAAAGCCGCCGATTATAGCGATCCCCCCGCGAAGACGCTCGGGTATACTTCGCCATCCTTTACAAAAGCACTGGAACCGACCCTCGATGCCGAACACTGCCGCTGCGCTCGACCTGTTATTGCTGCCGACCTGGCTGGTACCCGTCGAACCCGCTGGTGTTGTCCTCAAGGAACATGGCGTGGGCATCCGTGATGGACGCATCGTGTTTATCGGCCCACGTTCCGCCGCGCTGAAGCTTAACGCAACCGAAATCCGCGAATTGCCCGACATGTTGCTCAGCCCCGGGCTGATCAATGCCCACGGGCACGCGGCGATGACGCTGTTCCGTGGCCTGGCCGATGACCTGCCATTGATGACCTGGCTGGAAAACCACATCTGGCCCGCCGAAGCCAAGTGGGTCGACGAGGACTTCGTGCGCGACGGCACCGACCTTGCCATCGCAGAGCAAATCAAAGGCGGCATCACCTGTTTTTCTGACATGTACTTCTTCCCGAAGGTTGCCAGCGAGCGCGTGCACAACAGCGGTATTCGCGCGCAGATCGCGATTCCGATCCTCGATTTCCCTATTCCGGGCGCTGCTACGGCGGACGAAGCCATTCGTCAGGGCGTTGAGCTGTTTGGCGATCTCAAGCACCACGAGCGCATCAAAATCACCTTCGGCCCCCATGCACCCTACACCGTAGGCGACGAAAACCTGGAAAAAATCCGGGTGATCGCCGAAGAACTGGACGCCTCGATCCACATGCACGTGCATGAAACAGCGTTCGAGGTGCAGCAATCGGTCGAGCAGCGCGGGGAACGCCCGCTGGCCCGCCTGGCTCGCCTGGGTTTGCTGGGGCCGCGCTTCCAGGCGGTTCACATGACCCAGATCAGCGATGAAGACCTGGCACTGCTGGTAGAAAGCAACAGCAATGTGATTCATTGCCCGGAGTCGAACCTGAAGCTGGCCAGCGGCTTCTGCCCCGTCGAGCGTTTGTGGGAGGCTGGGGTCAATGTCGCGGTCGGCACCGATGGCGCGGCGAGCAACAATGACCTGGACCTGCTCGGCGAAACCCGCACCGCGGCCTTGCTGGCCAAGGCTGTCGCCGGCTCGGCCACCGCGCTGGATGCCCATCGCGCCTTGCGCATGGCCACCCTCAACGGCGCCCGGGCTCTGGGTATCGAGGCCGAAACCGGCTCGCTGGAAATCGGCAAGGCCGCGGACATGGTCGCTTTCGACCTCTCCGGCCTGGCCCAGCAACCGGTCTACGACCCGGTTTCGCAACTTATATACGCCACCGGCCGGGACTGCGTGAAGCACCTTTGGGTAGCCGGCAAGCAACTGCTCGACGACCGTCGCCTGACACGCCTGGATGAACAACAGCTTGGCGCTGTCGCGAAGGCCTGGGGCCAGCGCATCAGCGGCCGTATCGAATCGTAAGCCCCCCGGAACACATCCGGGGCAACAGGATTTTTCAAGTTTTAGAGGACTTAGACCATGAGCAACGTCGACTACGCCGAAATCGCCAAATTCGAGGCCCTGGCCCATCGTTGGTGGGACCGCGAAAGCGAATTCAAACCGCTGCACGACATCAACCCGCTGCGGGTCAACTGGATTGACGAACGGGTCAACCTGGCCGGGAAAAAAGTCCTCGACGTCGGTTGCGGCGGCGGCATCCTCAGCGAAGCCATGGCCCAGCGCGGCGCGACCGTCATGGGTATCGACATGGGCGAAGCGCCGCTGGCGGTTGCCCAGTTGCATCAGTTGGAGTCGGGCGTCAACGTCGAATACCGGCAGATCACCGCCGAAGCCCTGGCCGAGGAGATGCCCGAGCAGTTCGACGTGGTCACCTGCCTGGAAATGCTTGAGCACGTACCGGACCCGTCTTCGGTGATCCGCGCCTGCTTCCGCATGGTCAAGCCCGGCGGCCAGGTGTTCTTCTCCACCATCAACCGCAATCCGAAGGCGTACCTGTTCGCCATCGTCGGCGCCGAATACATCATGAAGCTGCTGCCCCGCGGCACCCACGACTTCAAGAAATTCATCCGCCCTTCCGAACTCGGAGCCTGGAGCCGCATGGCCGGACTGACCGTCAAGGACATCATCGGCCTGACGTACAACCCGCTGACCAAACACTACAAACTGGCGGCCGACGTGGACGTCAACTACATGATCCAGACCCTGCGCGAGGAATAAGCCGATGCCAATCAGAGCAGTTCTTTTCGACATGGACGGCACCCTGCTCGACACCGCGCCGGACTTCATTGCGATCTGTCAGGCGATGCGTGCCGACCGCGGCTTGCCACCGATGAACGACAAGCACATTCGCGACGAGATTTCCGGTGGCGCCAGGGCAATGGTCGCAGTGACCTTCGCCATGGACCCGGAATCGCCGGGTTTCGAAGAGTTGCGCCTGGAATTCCTGGAGCGCTACCTCGTCGGTTGTGCCGTTCACAGCAAGCTGTTCGACGGCATGGCCGAGCTGCTCGCCGACATCGAAAAAGCCAACCTGATCTGGGGGGTGGTCACCAACAAGCCATTGCGTTTCGCCGAACCGATCATGCAACAGCTGGGACTGGCCGAACGTTCGGCGCTGCTGATCTGCCCGGATCACGTGAAGAACAGCAAACCGGATCCGGAGCCACTGATCCTGGCCTGCAAGATGCTCGACCTGGACCCGGCCAGCGTGCTGTTCGTAGGCGACGACTTGCGCGACATCGAGTCGGGCCGCGATGCCGGCACCAAGACTGCTGCGGTGACCTTCGGCTATATCCACCCGGACGATAACCCGCGTCACTGGGGTGCGGATGTGGTTGTCGATCATCCGCTGGAGTTGCGCAAAGTGCTCGATAGCGCGCTTTGCAGCTGCTGATTCACCCTGTAGGAGCGAGCTTGCTCGCGAAAAACCTGAGAGCGCCGCGGGGTGCCAGGCTCGTCGCGTAATCGTTGACGACCATCGTCGGACCGCCGCCCGGAGCAATCTCGCTCCTACAAGGTCACCTGAATCCCGATCTGTTGAGGTTTTTATGTTTGATTATTCCGCCCGCCCCGAACTGCTCAAGGATCGGGTCATTCTGGTCACCGGCGCAGGTCGCGGTATCGGCGCCGCCGCGGCAAAAACCTACGCGGCCCACGGCGCAACCGTACTATTGCTGGGCAAGACCGAAGCCAATCTGACCCAGGTTTACGACGAAATCGAAGCTGCCGGCCATCCACAACCGGCGGTCATCCCGTTCAACCTCGAAACCGCCCTGCCCCATCAGTACGATGAGCTGGCCGCAATGATCGAGAGCGAATTCGGGCATCTCGACGGCCTGCTGCACAATGCTTCGATCATTGGCCCACGCACGCCGATCGAGCAACTTTCTGGCGAAAACTTCATGCGGGTCATGCAAGTCAACGTCAACGCCATGTTCATGCTCACCAGCACGCTGCTGCCGTTGCTCAAGCTGTCGCAGGATGCCTCGGTGGTGTTCACTTCCAGCAGCGTCGGCCGCAAGGGGCGTGCGTATTGGGGCGCTTACGGCGTCTCCAAGTTCGCCACTGAAGGCCTGATGCAAACCCTGGCTGACGAAGTCGATACCGTGGCCCCGGTACGCTCCAACAGCATCAACCCGGGCGCTACCCGCACCAGCATGCGCGCCCAGGCTTACCCGGGTGAAAATCCACTGAACAACCCGACGCCCGAGGAGATCATGCCGGTCTACCTTTACCTGATGGGCCCGGACAGCACCGGTATCAATGGTCAGGCGTTCAACGCTCAGTAACGACCGTACGTCGCTTTCTGGTGCCGCGCCGGCTTCCCGTCGCGGCACTTGAAGGCTATCGAATTCGAGCCAGGCACCTGCCAAACAAATGTCACACCCAACGCTACACGTGTAGCAAAAAAAACCCAACCAATTGATTTAGCAAAGATTTTATTCAGCCGAACCGAATGGCACGACTTTCGCTCTAAGTTTGCTCAGACACGCAACGTGAAAGCAGACGGGGTGAAGCGTGAGTGCAGAAGTTACTCATCTTCCACAAAGCGGATTAAACTTGTACGAAATGTCCTACGGGACTGACGGACCAGTACGACGCGCAGCCCTAAGCCGCTCTCACCCTGCTTGTAAGACAGCCTTACTGCTTAGGGGCGCACGCCTTATGAAACCACCTTCCCAGACCAACGCAATTGACTTCGATAGCGCCAAATTGCAGCGCCTGGGCTTTGGTCAGCAGCCGGCCCTTCTGGAAAGGCCCGTCAGTCTTGCGCAATTGCGCCAGCGACTGGGCCTGCAGTTGCAAACCAGTCTTGAGCCGCAACGCATTCTTGGGACCTTCTATCGCGAGATTCAGCGATTGGTGCCGCTGGACGCCTTGTGCTACCAGCACAAGAGCACTGACCTGCGCCTGGAGTTCGGCCAACGCGGCCACCACTCCATCAGTTACAGCCTCAGCCATGAAGGCGAACACCTGGGTGAGCTGGTTTTCCGTCGCAATCAGCGTTTCAGCGAACAGGAACAAGGCAATCTCGAATCCCTGCTGGCCGCGCTGCTTTTCCCGATGCGCAACGCGCTGCTTTACCGTACCGCCACCCAAAGCGCACTGCGCGACCCTCTGACGGGTGCCGGTAACCGCATCGCCATGGACCAGACGCTGCAAAGGGAAATCGAGCTGTCCCGGCGCCATCTGCAACCGCTGTCGGTGCTGATGCTGGACATCGATCATTTCAAGCAAGTCAATGACACTCATGGCCACAGCACTGGCGATGTCGTACTCAAGGCGGTCGCTGCCTTGATCAAAAACCAGCTGCGCAACGTGGACATGGTGTTCCGCTATGGCGGTGAAGAGTTCCTGATCCTGCTGTCGAACACCAGCCGCGAGGCGGCGGCCATGGTCGGTGAGCGGTTGCGGTTTGCAGCGCAGTCTGAAGAGTACCTGGCCGATGGTCATACGATCGTGCTGACGGTCAGCCTCGGCTGTTCGACCCTGTTACCCGGCGAGTCTGCCGAAAGCCTGTTGCGACGGGCAGACAGCGCGTTGTATGTGGCCAAGCGCGAAGGTCGTAACCGGCTGGAGATGGCGGGCTGATATTCAGCCACAACACAAACCAATGTGGGAGCGAGCTTGCTCGCGAATGCGAACTGCCAGTCAACATCATCGTTGAATGTCAGGTCCCTTTCGCGAGCAAGTCGAATCGTCGCACCGCCGCTCCCACAGTTGTTTCAAGCAGACATTGAATCAGCCTTCGGCCAGTGCCATCCGCTCACGAACGACCGGTGCCCGTTCTGCGTGCTCCAATTGCATGCAACGTTCGAGAAACAGGTACATATAGTCGTAGCTCTTGCAAACAGCCTGACGCAACTCCACCTGCAGGGTTTTGCTCGGGTTGGTGCCCGCCAATGTGCAGATGATTTCCAGGGCTTCCCATGGATGGGCATCGTCGTACTGGGCATGCATCTTCAGCCACTTCATCGCCCGCTTGCGATCTTCCTCGGGGAACGAGGCGGCATAGATACCGTTGGAACACACTACCGCCGACCATTCCCCGGTCGCCCCTTCGATGGCGTAGTTGGTGGCGGCAATCCCGACGATCAGCGAGTCGGCTGAACTGGTGTGCCAGCACCAATGGCTCAAGGCGTGAAGCTCCGGTGCTACCTGCTGTGCCTGCAGGTCTTCCAGGCTGACACCGTGCGCGCGGCTCCAGTGCACCCAGTAGTCGGCGTGATTCAATTCGACACGGATATTGCGCATCAGCCAGCGACGGGCCATGTCTTCGCCGGGATGACGGGCAAAACGGGTCTTGGTCAGGTTTTGTGCCATATACAACGCGAACTGTTCGACCACCGGCCAGCCACCGATCAGGTATTGGCGCATGGTCTTCGCACTGAGCTTGTTGTCTCGCATGCGTTGGTACAGTTCGTGTTCGACAACCCGGCGCTTGCTCTCGCTGCAATCCTGGATCAGGCGCTGGGCCCAGGCAGGGTAACTTGCAGCTTCCATGAGCGGTCCGGTTCGGTTGAATGTGTCGATCACTGTCGAGCTCCTTTTGATTGTGATTGTAAGACCGACAGGAGTTTCAACGGAACGTGCCAGGCGCCTTGAACAACAGCGGCTGGAGCCTGGCAGGACGACTTAGCAGACTATCGCTGGTAAACAGATGCGGGCGTTCAATCAAATACCCTTGAGCATAATCCACCCCGATTTCCAGCAATGCCTGCTCGATCTGGGGCGTTTCGACAAACTCGGCAATCGTGCGCTTACCCATCACATGGCCGATGTGATTGATCACTTCGACCATGGCGCGGTTAATCGGGTCGTCCAGCATATCCTTTACGAAACTCCCGTCGATCTTCAGGAAGTCTACAGGCAAATGTTTCAGGTACGCGAATGAGGACATTCCGGCACAAAAGTCATCCAGTGAAAAATAGCACCCTAAGCCTTTGAGTTCATTAATGAATCGAATGGCGCTGCCAAGATTTGAAATAGCACTGGTTTCAGTAATTTCAAAACAAATCATTTCAGGCGGAATCGAATACGTCACAAACTGTTCGCGCAAAAAGTCCAGGAACGCTTCATCCCCGATCGTCGCGCCTGACAGATTGATCGCACACATGGCCAGCGGCCCGTGGCCTTGCTCGGCCCGGCATTGGGCAATGATCTTGAACACGTTCTGCACAACCCAACGATCAAGCGAGCTCATCAGGCCATAGCGTTCAGCTGCCGGAATGAAGCTGTCGGGCAAGATCATCCGCCCGGCCTCATCATGCAATCGCAGCAGAATTTCAATGTGCCCGCCGCCCTGATCGACATGGCCCAAGGGGGCAATTTCCTGGGAGTACAGGCAGAAGCGGTTCTCCTCCAGCGCCATGTGCAAACGCTGCACCCAGGCCATTTCGCCAAAGCGCAGGGACAATTCCGAGTCATCCGGATGATAGACCTGGACCCGGTTCCGGCCTTTTTCCTTGGCCATGTAGCACGCCATGTCGGCAGCACGCAGTGAGGTTTCGAGCGTCGTCGGATTCTGCGCAACGTGGACCAGCCCGATACTGACAGTGGTCACGAAAGGCCGGCCCTTCCAGACAAAATGCAGATTCTGTACGGTCTGACGCAAGCTCTCGGCAATTTTCTCCGCCGCTTCCGGTGCGCAGTTTTCCAGCAGGATGCCGAACTCGTCGCCACCAAGTCGCGCCAGGGTATCGCCTTCGCGCAGCCCGGATTGCAACAGCGCACAGATATGCCGCAACAGCTCATCACCCGCCGCGTGGCCGCAGGTGTCGTTGACCAGTTTGAACTGATCCAGATCGAGGAACATCAGTGCGTGGCGACCCGAGTAGCGGGTCAGGTTGTGCAGCGCCTGTTCCAGGCGATATTCGAATTCGCGGCGGTTGGCAAGGCCGGTCAAAGCGTCGTGGGTCGCCTGCCACGACAGATTGGCAATGTATTGCCGCTCCTGGGTCATGTCATGCAGCACCAGCACCGTCCCGCTGACTTTACCGGCATTGCGGATTGGCGCGCCCACCAGCGTGACCGACACCGTGCTGCCGTCCAGGCGTTGAATCAGCTTGGAGTGCTTACTGCCGCCACTGAGTTGGCCGCTGAGAATATGCTCGATCAGGGTGAGACCATCGGTCTGGGCATCTTCGTCCAGCAAGTTGAACAGCGCCGCCAGCGGCAACCCCGTCGCCTGCTCGGCCTTCCAGTGGGTCAACGCCTCGGCCGCCGGATTCATGTAGGCAATCGCACCGGAAACATCCGTGGTGATCACGCCGTCGCCAATCGATTGCAGGGTGATCTGCGCCCGTTCTTTCTCCAACTGCAGCGCATCGGCGAAGGCATGGCGCTGCTTGAGCAGTTTATGGGTGCGCATCAAGGCCAATGCAATCAAGCCCAGGGCGGTGGCGAGGTTGGTCACCAGCAACAGTCGCAGGATCATCCGCGAGCCTTCGCCCAAGGCATCGCTGAAGGCCTTCGCCGCCGGTGTCACACTTTCGTTGATGACGAATATCTGATCCTTCCAGTACTTGATATCGGCATCGGTGGCCTGCCTGGTGGTGATGCGCTGATGCATCTCCCGCGCAATGGTATCGAGCTGCACCAGATACGCGTCCCCCACCCTCCAAAGGTCGATGGCTTTCTGGTGGTAACTGAAGTGCCGGAAATTCAGGTACAGCCAGATCACACTGGTGATGTCATCCGGATGGTTGCCACCCTTGAGGATCGCCACACGTGCCGCCTCGATATTCGGCGGTTGATGATCCAGCGCCACACGCAACTCATGCCCGCCCTGAGGCACGGAAATGGCGTTCTGGTATTTATGAAAAATCGCTTCGTCGCCGCTGTCGGCGTAGAGGTTGAGGTAATAGATGGCGTCTTTCTGGCCCTTGGACCACAGGCTTTCGCCGGCAACATAGCCGCGAACCGCCGACAGCACATAAAGGCTAACGCCGCCCAACAGGGCTTGAAACACCACAACGGCGATAAATGGCCAGACGATGCCCAACAGCCGTGGCGTTCCGAGAGTCCGCGTTTGATTCATGAGGTCCCTTGCATTAGCACTGCTTGCTCGTCTTCCGGACGAAATCGCTGTAGCTAGACTAGGTTGCGATTCCGATCCCGGCAAGCGACAAGCTATGCCCGGAGGGAGTATCGCGGCCGCTAAATCCGGTCGCGACGATGTTTTTTTATAGTATTGAAGTAGCGTCCTGCAACCTTGATCTCATCTCGCTACAACCGTTGCAGATGACCATAAAGCTTGGCATACAGCCCACCGTCGGCAATCAGTTGCTGATGGTCGCCGTCCTCGGCAACTTGCCCGCCGTCAAACACCAGCACACGATCGGCCTGTTTTACCGCCGAAAGACGGTGGGCAATGATCAACGTGGTACGGTTGCTCAGAAACCGCGCCAGTGCCTGGTGAAGGTTGTACTCGGTGGCGGCGTCCAGCGCGGATGTGGCCTCATCGAGGATCACCACCTTGGGCTCGGCCAGCACCATCCGGGCGATGGCCAGGCGTTGACGCTGCCCACCGGACAAACGCACGCCTGAGCGCCCGACGATGCTGTCCAGGCCATTGGGCAAATCCCGGACCGTGCCGTGCAATTGGGCGATTTCCAGTGCCTGCCAGCAGGCCTCGTCACTGCGTTCGCGGCCCATGGTCAGGTTGGCCCGGATGGTGTCGTTGAACAGTGCCGGATGTTGCAGGACCACGGCGACATTTTCCCGCACGGTTTCCAGACCGATCTCTTGCTGGCTCGAACCACCAAAGCGAATGGTGCCTGCCAACGGCGTATACAAGCCCAGCAGCAGTTGCACCAGCGTGCTCTTGCCGCCGCCACTGGCACCGACGATCGCAACCTTTTCGCCGGGGGCGATGGACAGGTTCATCTGGTTCAAGACCAGTTCGTCACCGTAACCGAAGCTCAACCCTTGCACTTCCAGCCCGACCGTCTCGCGACCGTTGAACGGATCGACTCCGCCCGGGTATTCGGGCTCATCGGCGCGGGACAGCAGTTCGTTGATCCGCGACAGCGCACCGCCGGCAGCGTAGTAGGCATATTGCAGGTTCAGCAGTTGCTCCACCGGACCGATCATGAACCACAGGTAGCTGAATACCGCGAGCATCTGGCCGATTGAAAGGTCGGAAAACAGCACGGTGAGCATCGCCGCGGCCCGGAAAATATCGATGCCGAACTGGAACAGCAAACCGCTGGCGCGGTTCGACGCATCGGTTTTCCATTGCGAATTCACCGCGTAGTCACGAACGTCCCGGGCGCGTTGTCCCAGGCGACCGAGGAAAAACCCCTGGCGGTTGCCGGCGCGAACTTCCTGGATGGCATCCAGGGTTTCGGTCAGCGCCTGTGTGAAGCGCGAAGTGCTGTCGTTCTCGAGTTTCTTCAGGTGCTTGACCCGTTTGCCCAACTGCACCGTGGCGTAGATCACCAGCGGGTTGAACAGCAGGATCAGCAAGGCCAGTTTCCAGTGCATCCACATCAGAATGCCGGCAGTGCCGACCAGGGTCAGCATGGCCACGAGGAAACGGCTGAGGGTTTCACCGACGAATTTGTCCAGCGTGTCCAGGTCAGTCACAAGGTGCGTAGTTACGGTGCCGCTGCCCAGGCTTTCATATTCGCCCAGCGAGATGCGCTTGAGCCGTTCGATCAGGCGTATGCGAATGCGGTAGACGATGTCCTTGGCCAGCCCGGCGAACAACTTCGCCTGCACCACGTTGAACAGCAACGCCGTACACCTCAGGGTCAAGGTCACCAGCAGCATCAGGCCGATGTAGCCCGCAGCTTTTTGCCAGCCATCGGGCAGCACGTGGTTCATGATCTTCAGCGCGGCGTCACCGTGCCCCAGCAACACCTCGTCCACCAGCAATGGCAGGAGCAAGGGAATCGGCACGCTGCACAAGGTCGCCAGCACGGCCACGCCATTGGCGATCCACAGGGATTTCTTGTGATGCAGGGCCAGGCGACGGATTTCCGCCCAGCTCAGACGGTCAACACGTTTAGCGGTAGCGACGTCATCGGGCAGATCATGCACAGGCAGCGCGCTCCAGCCAGCGGCCGAGCAGCGGGGACAGCACACTCAGAGGCTGGTAGCCGTTGGTCAGCAATGCCAATTGACCGTTTCGCTCAGCGAGCAATGTAGGAAAACCGGCGATGCCCAGGTCCTGGACCCAGGTGAAATCGGCGGCGGTGGCTGCGTGCATGTCGGCCCGATCGAAAGCGCCGGCGAACTCGATTCGTGGCAAACCGGCTTGTTCCGCCAACTCCACCAGCACACTGGCCTGTGTGACATCGCGACCTTCGGCATAAAACGCGTGCTGAATCAGCCCGAGCAGTTTCCACGCGCAATCCGGTGCCAGGCTGCGCGCCGTCACCAATGCCCGACAGGCAGGTTCGGTGTCGTAGACAAAGCCTTCGGGCAACGCGCCTTCGAGCTTGAACGGCTGGCCTGTAGCCTCGGTTACCGCCTGCCAATGCTCGAAGATGTAACGCCGGGTGGTCGGTTCAAGTGCCGCACCGCTACCGGTGCGCAAGCCGCCCACAATCAAGTGCACATCCACGCCTGCGGCTTTTTTTT
>NZ_AKJL01000202.1 GCF_000282355.1 Pseudomonas sp. GM49 | reverse complement strand
TGTAGGAGCGAGCTTGCTCGCGATGGACTGGAGAGCGCCGGGTTTAACCAGAAAACCCGCGTTATCGTTAACCTCCATCGCGAGCAAGCTCGCTCCTACAGGGGGGGCGTTTTTTTTATGCGAAGGACTTCAGCGTGCCGGCTTCTTGTTGTAGGTCGCGGCATGCAACCGCTCACTGATTTCGGCGGCAGCCGCTTGCAGTTCCTTCAGCATGTTGGCCGGCGGTGGCACTGGAATGGCCGAGCTGGGACCGACAATGCCGATGGTGCCGACAATCACGTCGTTTTCCCGAAAGAGGGGGCAGCACAGCGCATTGATACCCATCGTGATTTCGCCATCGGCGTCGTCATAAAGACGCTCGCGAATCAGCGCCAGACGCTGCGCCAGCGCTTCGGGGTCGCACAGGGTCTTGTCAGTCAGGCGTGGCATCTTGCGTCGCATCACCCGTTGCTGGGTCGCGGCATCGGCGAACGCCAATACCGTGCGGCCTTGCGCCGAGCAGTAAGGCAACACCCGATTTCCCGGCTTGACAGAAATACAGACATTGGCCTTGGATTCGACGCAGGAAACCACCAGTGCCGATTCATGCTGAGCCACCGCGAGCAGCGCACTTTGGCCAGTGTTGTCACGAATCCGCGTCAGGTAAGGATCGGCCAGTGCGCGCAGGTCAAATTGCTCGCTGGCCGCTTCGCCATAGGCGACCAGGCGTGAACCCAACAGATATTTTTCAGTGCTGGGGTCCTGTTCGAGAATGCCCAACTGTCGCATCGAGGCCAGATGACGATAAGTGCGCGGCTTGGCGGTTTGCATCAACTGCGCCAGCTCCGTAACCCCTAGCGGACGCCGGGCAGCGGTCAGCTCATCGAGCAGCCGGAAAACCATTTCGACCGACTCCAGTAGAACCGGTCCGGTGGCAGTCACCTCTTTGGGGTCTTTGTCTTCTGCTTTCACTGCTCACCTCTTTTTTCTGAACCTTGATAGCGACTTGCTGTGTTTCGCTATTCTTACCCATCGTATCGCTTAAAGAAACACCAAAAAAACCGGACGCCTTCACCCGGGCGACCTTTCTTTCCTCGGAAAGCGGTGGCCCGGGTGCAGGCGTCAAGCGTTAGTAGTGGATCAGCCGACCTGGCTGACGAACTTGGTGGTCAGGTAAGCCTCCAACCCCTCACTGCCTCCCTCGCTGCCGTAACCGCTGTCCTTGATCCCGCCGAACGGGGTTTCGGGCGCAGCGATGCCGAAGTGATTGATCGACACCATGCCGCTTTGCAGCTCATCGGCCAGCAACGTAGCGCGTGAAATCGAGCGCGTGAAAGCAAACGCCGCCAGACCGAACGGCAAGGCATTGGCTTTGGCAATCACTTCCTCCAGGTCATCGAAGGCGATGATCGACGCGATCGGACCAAAGGGTTCTTCGTGCATCACGCGAGCGTTGTCGGGTACGTCTGCCAGTACGGTGGGAGGAAAAAAGAAGCCCGGTTGCGCGGCGCTCTGCCCTCCGACCGCCAGGGTTGCCCCCACAGCCAATGCGTCATCGACATAGGCCTGCATCGCCGCCACCCGCCGCGGATTGGCCAGTGGACCCATCTGGGTATCGGTTACGTCGCCGGCTCCGACTTTCAACGCGGCACTGGCCTTGCTGAACGCGTCGACGAACCGCTGGTAGATCCCGCGCTGGACAAAAAAACGCGTAGGCGATGCGCAAATCTGCCCGGCATTGCGGAATTTCAACCCCGCACCCAGTGCTGCCACTGACTCGACATCAACGTCGTCGCAGACAATGAATGGCGCATGACCGCCCAGCTCCAGCGTGCAGCGCTTGAGGTGTTGCCCTGCCAATGCACCCAGTGCCCTGCCGACCGGTACCGAACCGGTGAAGGAAATCTTGCGGATGACCTCCGAGCGGATCAGGTAATCGGAGATCTCCGCCGGCACACCAAATACCAGATTGAGAACGCCGGGCGGCACACCTGCATCCTGGAAGGCGCGGCACAACTCGATGCACGAAGACGGTGTTTCTTCCGGCCCTTTGGCGATGATCGAGCATCCGGCAGCCAAGGCCCCGGCAATCTTGCGAACCAGTTGGCTGACCGGGAAGTTCCATGGGCTGAATGCCGCCACCGGGCCGACAGGCTCGCGCAACACTATCTGTCGCGCCCCACGCATGCGAGGCGGAATCACTCGACCATAAGCCCGTCGGCCTTCTTCGGCATACCAATCGATATGGTCACCGGAGCCAAAGGCCTCCATGCGTGCTTCGGCCAGTGGCTTGCCTTGCTCCAGGGTGATCAGTTCGGCAATCGCGTCGGAGCGCTCACGCACCAGATCAGCCGCGCGACGAAGAATTTTCGAACGGTCGTAGGCCGAGGTCTTGCGCCAGACCTCGAATCCCTTGGCGGCGGCAACCAAGGCCAGATCAAGGTCAGCGCGACTGGCAAAGCCCAGGTCGGCGATGTGTTCGCCATTGGCGGGATTGAATACGGCGCCCCGTTGCTCATGACTGCCTCGGGACCAGTGACCGTCAATCAAGATGGATTCGATAACACGCATTGTGGATCCTCGCGGTGTTGGAGATGCATCAATTTTGTTCTTCTGTACGAAACAATATTTTTCTGCCAGACACAATGCTATGACCGGTTTTTCACCTCTGTCAAGTCATTCCCTGCTTGAAAAAGTTATGTCCACAGGTGTTGACGATTCCAGGTCAGCGGGAGTAGCTTTTATCTACAGGAGAAACATTATTCTCTTCAACGAAACCAAAAATACAATCAAGACAGACCTTTCCTGGTCTCGCAACCGAGGATTCTCACGATGAACCTGGCCCAGGCGCTGCTGCACAACTGGAATGACCTGCCTCGCGAAACCGTCCGCAAGGGCGTCGAGCGCGTCGGCTTCCGGGGTGACGACACGATCTGCGTGATGAACTGGCTGACCCCGGGGATGGACGTTTTTCCCCACAGCCATACCTTTGAACAACTGGTGATCATTGTGCAGGGGCGCGTGCGCTTTCATTTGGGCGATGAGGTGGTGGAAGGTGGTCCGGGAAGCATGTTGCGCATCCCGCCGCATGTGGTGCATTACGCCGAACCTCTGGGGGATGAAGTGGTGATGAACCTGGATGTGTTCTCACCGTTGCGCGGCGACTACCAGCATCTGGTGGAGTATCAGGCCAACGAGTTCGGCACTATTAACACCGCGAAGAACGGGTCATGAGCAGTCCAACCCTGCGGCAACGGCTGTTGGCGGGCGAACGCTTGCTGAGCACTTTCATCAAGACGCCAGCCCACGCCTCGATTGAAATCGCTGGAATTGCCGGGCTCGATGCCGTGGTACTGGATGCCGAGCATGCCGGCTTCTCCAGCACCAGCCTGGACATCGGCCTGTTGGCCTGTCAGGCCGCTAATATTTGCGGGCTGGTCCGTGTGCCGGACAACCGCCCGGCTACTTTGCTTCAGGCGCTGGACCTCGGTGCAGGCGGACTGGTATTGCCCCACGTGACCAGCGCGGCGCAAGCCCATGAAATCGTTGCCGCAACCCGCTACCGGGAGGGTCATCGCGGTTTCTCCAACTCACCGCGTGCCGGCGGTTATGGCCTCATGCCGCTGGCCCGGCACATTGACTTCCACGATGGCCGTGCGGCGGTGATTTGCCAGATCGAAGATGCTACCGCCCTCTCGCAGCTGGATGACATCGCCAACATTGACGGTGTTGATTGCCTGTTCGTCGGCCGCGCCGACCTGGCGGTCTCGCTGCGCCACTTCGACCTCAATCACGAGGCGGTAGAACACGCCGTGATCCAGACCCTGCAGGCCGCTCGCCGAGCCGGCAAGGCCGCCGGTCTTTTCGTCGCGGACATCGGCGATGTCGAACATTACGCAGGCCACGGCGCGACCTTTTTTATCGTCGGTTCCGATCAAGCCGTCCTGCGCAAGGGCTGGACCGAGCAAGTGCAGCATTTTCGCAGCGCCTCATCGCGCTGACGCAAACACACTCAACAAGAACAACCACCCAAACAAGGTGCCCCTGATGAACGCCACAGCCCAAACCATTTCGCCAACGGATCGTGAAGCCCAAATTGACAGCCTGGTGCGCGGTGCGATCGACCTGCACTGCCACAGTGGCCCTTCGGTCATGCCACGCTACTGCGACCATGTTGAAGCCATGCAGGAAGCGTCCGCAGCCGGCCTGAAGGCCGTCCTGCTCAAGGATCACTACTATTCCTGCACGCCGGTCACGACACTGTTGAACAAGCACTTTTCCGAACTCAACGTGCAGATGCTTTCGGGTGTGCCGCTCAACAACTCCGTGGGAGGACTGAACATCCACGCGGTCGAGCACGGCCTGAAATTGGGCGCGAAGCTGGTATGGATGCCGACCTTCTCTTCGGCCAACCACATTGCCCACCATCATCAGGATGTGGCGTTCGTCGACAAGTTCCCGCAGACCACCCAGCGCATGCTGCAACCGATTCCGCTCACAGTGCTGGACGACGATGGAAAGCTGCGTGAAGAAGTCAAAGGCATCCTGGACCTGATCGCTGCCGAAGATGTCGTGCTTTCAGCCGGACATTTGAACATCAAGGAAATCTGGCCGCTGTTTGAAGAAGCGCGCAAGCGCGGGGTCAAGCGCCTGCTGGTCAATCATCCGACTTATGTGGTCGATGCCACCCTCGATGACATGCGCCAGCTCGCCCGTGAAGGCGTGTACATGGAACATTCGATGTGCATGTGGGTGCCAGGTTCGAAGTTCAAATTCTACGACGGTGAATTCCTCGCGCAGGTCATCGAGGCAGGCACCGTGGACCTGACCATTCTCGGTTCGGACCTGGGCCAACAGGGTAACCCGACCATTGTCGACGGCTTCCGCAACGTGATCGGCACCGTACTCGACCTGGGTTACAGCGAAGACGATGTGCGCAAGATGACCTCACTCAACGCCGCGCGCCTGATGAACATCTGATCCGCTCAATAATCGAGGCAATTGCATGAGCCGTCTGACGACACCTATCGGGTCATTGACCCTGAAGAATCCGGTTATATGCGGAGCCGGCGAACAAACCATGACCAGCGCTGCCATCAAAAAGGCCCTTGATACCGGCGCTGGTGCGGTGGTTGCCAAATCCACCAACGAATCGCTGGCCGCCAAGCAGCAATTGGACAAAACCGACTATGCCCTGCTCGATGCCCAGTGGAACCGATTGCCATGGGACTTCAATCCCCCGGCCGAAGCCAGTCTGTTCGGTCGTTCCGGGTTGGTACAACGTGACTTCGAGGGCTGGATCGATGAGCTGGCGGTCCTGGATCGCCAGGCCAAAAGCCAGGATGCCTTTGTCATTCCAAGCCTGATCCTCAGCGACCTCGAACAGTGCGCTCGCTTCGCGCAACAAATTGAGCAAGCAGGGTTGCGCGTGCTGGAACTCAACATCGGTGCCCCCCACGGTGAAGAGGCCGCCAAGGGTGCCATTGTTTTGGAGCGCGGAACCGACCGGATCGAGCAGATTGTTCGGCGGATTCGCCAGGCAACGAATCTGCCGCTATGGATCAAGCTGACCGGACAAAGTGAAAACGTTGTCGGCCTGGCCGAAGCCGCTCGGCGAGGCGGTGCCGACAGCGTGGTAATGATGGGCCGCTTCATGGGTTTTCTACCCGATCTGGAAACAGAGCGGCCATTGCTCGGCACGTCGGCGGCCATTGGAGGCAGTTGGGCCCTGCCACTGACCGCCCGCTGGTTGATGCTCACCCGCAAGAAACTCGGCCCGGACTTTCCCCTGATCGCCACCAACGGTGCACGCAACGGGCTGGATGTTGCACGCTTCCTGTTGGCTGGCGCCTGTGCAACAGAAATGACCTCGTCCGTCTTCACGGGTGGCTACCCAGTGCTTGGGCGAGCCATCGACGAACTCGACCACTACCTGGCCAAACGCGGTCGTACCGCCAGTGAATTACTGGGACTGGCGGCAGATCACGTACAGACCTATCAGGAACAACCAAGCCGTCAGGACTACTGGCAGGACTTTGCGCCTGATACCCACTGATCTGTAAACCGAAACGAGGACCGACAGCATGGGCAACATTGACGCTTGCACGCATCGCTGGCGCTGGATCGAACCAGAGGCTGCCCGGCGGCTATCGGGCACAGTGACCACCGATCGAATCTGTCGGCGTGTTGCCCCCAAGGGGAGCCTGTCCAGGCTGCGCCGTATCGGCCGCGAAATCGTCGAATCGTGGCAACTGATGCTGGTCTGAAAAACGCTCTACTGCACTCATCGACCGGCGTTGTCGTTTTGGCAGTAACGCTACCAGTCGGCTGTACAAGGTTGCGAGCGACACCATCCCGGCCTATGGTCCAAGCGATGCATTGCCCGCGACCGGCGCGAAGACCCGGCGCGGATTGCTGTCCATCCAGTGCGGATTCACGCAAGGAGTGATGACATGCCCGACAATTCCCGTCCTGCCGTACTCGAACTGATTGGCAATACCCCGCTGGTGCGCGTCAGCCGGTTCGATACCGGTCCGTGCACGCTGTTTCTCAAACTCGAATCCCAGAACCCCGGCGGTTCGATCAAGGACCGCATCGGTCTGGCGATGATCGACACCGCCGAACGCGACGGTCGCCTCAGGCCCGGCGGCACCATCGTCGAAGCCACTGCCGGCAATACCGGCCTCGGCCTGGCCCTGGTCGGCCGCGCCAAGGGTTACCGGGTGGTGCTGGTGGTGCCGGACAAGATGTCCACCGAGAAGGTCCTGCACCTCAAGGCCATGGGCGCCGAGGTACACATCACCCGCTCCGATGTCGGCAAGGGCCATCCCGAGTACTACCAGGATGTCGCCGCGCGGCTGGCGGCGGAAATTCCCGATGCGTTCTTCGCCGACCAGTTCAACAACCCCGCCAACCCGCTGGCCCACGAATGCAGCACCGCGCCGGAGATCTGGGCGCAGACCCAGCATGATGTGGACGCCATCGTCGTCGGGGTCGGTTCGGCCGGTACGCTGACCGGCCTGACCCGTTTCTTCAAACGCGTGCAGCCGGACCTGGAAATGGTCCTGGCCGACCCGGTCGGTTCGGTGATGGCCGAATACAGCCGCGGTGGCACCCTCCCCACCCCCGGTTCCTGGGCGGTGGAAGGCATCGGCGAGGACTTCATTCCGTCGATCGCCGACCTGTCCAGCGTGCGCCACGCCTATTCGATCAGCGACGAAGAAAGCTTCGACCACGCCCGCCAGTTGCTGCGCGCCGAAGGCATTCTCGGCGGTTCCTCGACCGGCACGTTGCTGGCGGCGGCCCTGCGTTACTGCCGCGAACAGACCGAGCCGAAGCGGGTGGTGAGCTTCGTCTGCGACACCGGTACGCGTTACCTGTCGAAGGTCTACAACGACCAGTGGATGAACGATCAGGGCTTGCTGCAACGCAAGCAGTACGGCGACCTGCGCGACCTGATCGCGCGGCGCTTCGAGGACGGCCGGGTGATCAGCGTCGGCCCCGATGACACCCTGCTCACCGCATTCCAGCGCATGCGCCTGGCGGACGTGTCGCAACTGCCGGTGCTGGTGAACGGCAAACAACTGGTCGGCGTGATCGACGAGTCCGACATCCTGCTGGGGGTGCATGAAGACGCTGCACACTTCCGTAAAACCGTGGCCAGCGCCATGACCGACAAACTGCAAACCCTGCCACCCGCGGCCACACTGGCGGAACTGGAAGCAGAGCTGGCCCGTGGACTGGTGGCAATCATTCAGGATGCCTCGGGCTTCCACGGCCTGATTACCCGAACCGACATGCTCAATCACCTGCGGAGATCCCTGCCATGAGTCAGCACGATGAAAATGCCCCGCCACGGGGCTTCGCCACCCGCGTGATCCATGCCGGGCAAACGCCGGACCCTTCGACCGGGGCGTTGATGCCGCCGATCTACGCCAACTCCACCTACCTGCAACAGAGCCCCGGTGTGCACAAAGGCCTGGATTACGGGCGATCGCACAACCCGACGCGCTGGGCCCTGGAGCGCTGCGTGGCAGACCTCGAAGGCGGTACCCGGGCGTTCGCCTTCGCCTCGGGTCTGGCGACCATTTCCACGGTGCTCGAACTGCTCGACGCCGGCTCGCACATCGTCTCGGGCAATGACTTGTACGGCGGCACCTTCCGCCTGTTCGACAAGGTGCGCCAGCGCAGCGCCGGGCACCGTTTCAGCTACGTCGACCTGACGGACCTGGCGGCGTTCGAGGCGTCCCTGCAAGACAACACTCGGATGGTCATGGTCGAGACACCGAGCAATCCCCTGCTGAACCTCGCTGACCTCGCCGCCATCGCCCGCACCTGCCGCGCACGCGGCATCATCTGCGTGGCCGACAACACCTTCGCCAGCCCGTGGATCCAGCGCCCGCTGGAACTGGGTTTCGACATCGTGCTGCACTCGACCACCAAATACCTCAACGGCCATTCCGACGTGATCGGCGGCATCGCCGTGGTCGGGCAGAATGCCGAACTGGCCGAGCGCCTGGGTTTCCTGCAAAACGCGGTCGGCGCCATCGCCGGCCCGTTCGACGCCTTCCTCACCCTGCGCGGGGTGAAGACCCTGGCGCTGCGCATGGAGCGGCATTGCAGCAACGCGCTGGAGCTGGCGCAATGGCTGGAGCGTCAGCCACAAGTCTCAAGGGTCTACTACCCCGGCCTGCCATCGCACCCGCAACACGAACTGGCCCAACGGCAAATGCGCGGTTTCGGCGGGATGATTTCCCTCGACCTCAACAGCGACCTGGCTGGCACCAAACGCTTCCTGGAGAGCGTGCAGATCTTCGCCCTGGCCGAAAGCCTGGGCGGCGTGGAAAGCCTGATCGAACACCCGGCGATCATGACCCACGCCACCATTCCAGCCGATACCCGCGCACAATTGGGCATCGGTGACGGGTTGGTGCGGTTGTCGGTTGGCGTCGAGGACGTGGAAGACTTGCGTGCTGATCTGGCGCAGGCGTTGGCAAGGATGTAAGCAACCTGAATTGTGGGACACCACAATACCTGTAGGAGCGAGCTCGCTCGCGATGGTCGTTAACGATGCCGCGTGTTTACTGACTAAACGCAGCGCTCTTGGGTCCATCGCGAGCAAGCTCGCTCCTACACAAGGCTGGTCAAGCACGCAAGACCCCCTATAATCGCGGCGTTTTCGTCTACCCTCACGAAGCGTCGTGCAGCAATCAGCTTGTGCGGGGCGCATCGACATTTTTCCGCTATTGAACCGGAGAACTTCCATGCTCAAACGTACCCTGGCCTTGGCCGTTGGCCTGACCCTGTCCTTTTCCACCCTGCTGGCACAGGCTGCCGAGACCCTCAAGGTCAGCGCCATTCCTGATGAAGCCCCCACCGAACTGCTGCGCAAGTTCAAGCCACTGGGCGAATACCTGGAGAAGCAACTGGGCATGAAAGTCGAGTTCGTGCCGGTGTCCGACTACCCGGCGGTGGTCGAGGCGCTGGCCACCGACCGTATCGACATGGCCTGGCTGGGCGGTTTCACCTTCGTGCAGGCGCGCCTGAAAACCGGCAATGCCATTCCATTGGTACAGCGTGAGCAGGACGCCCAGTTCACCAGCAAATTCATCACCGCCGACCCGGCCGTCAAGTCGCTGGCCGACCTCAAGGGCAAGTCCTTTGCTTTCGGTTCGGTGTCTTCCACTTCCGGCAGCTTGATGCCGCGTTATTTCATGCTCAAGGACGGCATCAAGCCGGAAAGCTATTTCAGCCGCGTCGGTTACTCCGGCGCACACGACGCCACGGTTGCCTGGGTTCAGGCAGGCAAAGTGGACGCCGGCGTACTCAATGCCAGCGTATGGGCAAAACTGGTCGCGGCCGGCAAGGTCGACACCGACAAGGTCAAGGTCTTCGCCACCACGCCGGCCTACTTCGACTACAACTGGACCGTGCGCGGCACCCTTGACCCGGCCCTTGCCGATAAAATCAAGGTAGCCTTCCTCGCGCTCGACCCGGCCAACCCGGAGCAAAAAGCGATTCTGGACCTGCAAGCCGCCAGCCGCTTCATCGAGACCAAGCCTGAGAACTACAAGGGCATCGAGGAAGCCGCGCGCGCTGCCGACCTGCTGAAATGACACTGCATCTGAACCGGGTCAGCCTCACGCACGGCAATGACGTGCGTGCGCTGCATGAGATCGACCTGCACATCGGCGCCGGTGAGCAGGTGGCGATCATCGGTCCGTCCGGCGCCGGCAAGTCGAGCTTGCTCAACGTGCTGGCGACCGCGCTGCGCCCAGACAACGGCGCGGTCGAGGTACTCGGCGAGCACGCCTGGCAGCTGGGTGCGCATCGGCGTCAGCAACTGCGGGCGCGCATCGGCCTGGTTCACCAGGCGCCACCACTGCCACCGCGGCAACGGGTGGTCACCGCGGTGCTGGCCGGAAAACTGGGCCAGTGGGGCTTTGCCAAAAGCCTGCTGAGCCTGCTGCATCCGGTGGACGTACCTGGCGCCCGCGCGGCCCTGCTTAAACTCGACCTGGGTGACAAGCTGTTCGCCCAGTGCCAGCAATTGTCCGGCGGCCAACTGCAGCGCGTGGGCATTGCCCGCGTGCTGTACCAGGCGCCCGAAGTGCTGCTGGCCGATGAGCCGGTGTCGGCGATGGACCCTGTACTGGCCGGCCACACCCTGTCAGTCCTCTGCCGCCACGCCCGGGAACACAACGTGACGCTGGTTGCCAGCCTGCATGCGGTGGAACTGGCCCTGGCGCACTTTTCACGCATCATCGGTTTACGTGACGGTCAGATCCTGTTCGATCTTCCCGCCAGCGACGTCGACCACGATTTGCTCGACAGGCTCTACGCCAACGAGCAACTGCAATCCCCGCCCGCTCCGGTGGCGCCCTTGAGCCTGCAGATTCCCCGATGCTAACGCGCGATACACGAGACCCGGCCACCCTGCCCCGCCTGCTGCTCAGTCTGTTGGCGCTTGCCCTGCTGTGGCCCGGCATCCATTTCAGCGAACTGGACCTGGGTGTCCTGCTCAAGGCAGACAGCCAGAGTGAGATGGGCCGGTTTGTCTCAGCCTTCTGGCCACCGGCCCATGGCGAAGAGTTCCTTCAGCTGCTGTGGCAAGCCACCTTGCAAACACTGGCCATCGCCACCGCCGGCATGGCCCTGGCCTTGCTGTTGGCCGTGCCCGCCAGCCTGCTGGCCAGCCGGGCGTTGTCGCTGTCGGCCGCTTCGCGCAGCGGTCGCCCGAGCGTCCCGGGCCGACTGTTGCGTTGGCCGGTGCGCGGGTTGCTGATCTTCCTGCGCAGCGTGCCGGAAATCGTCTGGGCCTTGCTGTTCGTGCGCGCCGTCGGCCTTGGCCCGACGGCCGGGGTGCTGGCCATTGCCATCACCTACAGCGGCATGCTGGGCAAGGTCTATGCGGAGATCTTCGAGTCGGTCGACCAGCGACCGGCCCATGCACTGCTACAGGCCGGCAGTGGTCGGTTGACGGCCTTCTGCTACGGCATCCTGCCCAATGTCGCGGCAGAATTGCTGTCGTACACCGTGTATCGCTGGGAATGCGCGATTCGCGCGTCCGTGGTGATGGGCTTCGTCGGCGCCGGCGGGCTGGGCCAACAGATCGACCTGTCGCTACGCATGTTCGCCGGCGGTGAAGTGGCGAGCATGTTGCTGACCTTTTTCGTCCTGGTGCTGTTCGCCGATCAGATCAGCCGCCTGCTGCGCTGGAGGTTCGCATGAATCGCCTGATCAACCTGCTGCTGATCCTTTGCATCGGTGTGGCGGTCGTCGCCTCGTTCAGCTACCTGGGCATTGACCTCGGTGAACTGGCTGGCAGCAGCAACCTGAAGCAGATGGGCGCCTACGTGCTGCGCTTTCTCAGCCCGGACCTGAGCGCCGGCCACCTGCAAGCCATCGGCCGTGGCGCCGTGGAAACCATGGCGATGTCGGCCCTCGGCACCCTGCTCGCGGCGGTGTTTGGCCTGCTGTTGGCGCTGCCGGCGGCCGGGCGCTTCGGTTGGCTGTTGCAGAGTGCGTCACGTCTTGTGCTCAATGGCCTGCGCGCCATTCCCGAACTGGTGTGGGCCGCGTTGATGGTGCTGGCCGCCGGACTCGGCCCCAACGCCGGTACCCTGGCTCTGGCCATGCACACCACCGGAGTACTCGGCCGTCTGTTCGCCGAAGCACTGGAAAACACCCCGCCGCAACCCGCCGAAGCCATCCGCTTGCAGGGCGGCAATGTCGTCTGGGCCTTCTGCTACGGCACCCTGCCCAACCTGTTTCCGCAGCTGTTGGCGTACATCCTGTACCGCTGGGAAAACAACATCCGCATGGCCAGCGTGCTGGGTTTCGTCGGTGCCGGCGGTTTGGGGCAGATGCTCTATGTCAGCCTCAGCCTGTTCCAGGAAGCCCAGGCCAGCACGGTGATTCTGGCCATGTTGCTGTTGGTGTTCGCCGTTGATGGATTGAGCAGCTGGAGTCGCCAGCGCTGGGTCAAGGCGTGATGGGGAATTGCATAGACTTGCTCACCTGATTGCATTCGAGCTGAGCAACCATTTGTAGCCGGTGGCGCAAGGCAATAAACGGCCAAAGGCAGTCCGTCGTGGTGCCTGAAAAGCTGGCGCGATTCAAGTTTCCTCAACCAGGGTATTCAACGTCTCGCCGTGCTCAAACCACCTGCTGCAGCAGTGGTCACTACGTGGCACAACCTCCGGGATGAAACTACGCTGACGAAACACTTATTTCGCTCCTAAGGAGCAGGAAAATGAACAGGATTTCTTCTGCCACTCTCCTGCTCACAATGCTCGTCGCGCGTTCAAATACAGTGTCTGCTGAAACACCCTCCCATAAGGATGCTCGCACAGGTGAACAGGGGTCCACCGAGGCAGGACAAATCCGTTAGAAAAGCTCTTGGCGAAGGTATGAGAGAGCGACGATCAGACGGTGTTAAGGAGAGCGTATGCGTAATCCATCAACTTCAGATCTTGTGCAGGTAATTGCTCGTGATGCTTTTTTTCGAAGGTGGATAGTGTGGCTTCCATTATTTTTTACGTCTGTAATTATTTTTGGTGGGTCTAGTAAAGACGTTATGGGGATTCAATGGGTAGCGGAGCTTGCCGGGATCGCCGAAGCCAATATTCCATCGATAAACGTCTGGGCCGGAAAGTCGTCATTTCCTGAGGTTACACAGTTAATATTTTTACTGGCTTGGTTGTTCAGTTTTTATTACGCTTTTCTCGTCGCACGATGGAAGCCCTATCGGGAAATGTATGTTCGTTCGCTTACCGGGTGGAGGCGTCATCTGAAAGCATTACCGGGGTTAGCGATGATTTGCATTGGACTATTTTTCTTGAATGTTACGCTTCCGGCAGAGCCGAATTGTACGAGGAAGTGTTTCTATGAGTCAGAATTTATTCAAGTGTTCTATTCCACTGCAGGCTCTATGTTATTGGAGTATGGGTTTGCGCTGATTTATTGGTGTTTGGCTAACTTCGCAAGATTTTTTTCTGTGGGGGAGAAAAAATGAGTAGCCAGGAAGTTTGTTATTCTGATTTTGAGACTCATGGACCTGTTACAGTCGATGGCTTCAAGGCCGTCTCCTTCTGACCGTTATTTGCCTGTTACAACCGCAGCCGACTGCTGCTGGATGCGAAGAGCCGCCCGAGCTTGTATCAATCCGAGATTGTTCATCAGCGATGTGCCCGCGAGAGGTCGACAGGCTCACCGGCATTGCCCCACAAGCACTCAAACCTGAAATGGCTTTTAGATTTCTGTGCCTACCTCTCATCTCAAACATCATCGATTTTTTGAAATCACACTACCCATGTATTGATTTAAATCGCGCAGATCCTTAATCCTCCATGAGTACGGCGCCAGCTTTACACCGTTCTCTCGCAAAGTTTTTGGAATCAAGTCTCCATTTGGGCGAAGTATTATCGATGATACAATTACGCCCGGATAATCATTTAATCGTTTCTTGAAAGCGGATGTTGTCAGATCAGGTGCAGGAGGATTGCTTTTATTAGCCAATGGTCCTGTTGCCTTGAGATCTATTCCGTGGCACATGGCGCATCGCTGTAAATAGAGGCTTTTTCCATTAACATTATCCGCGTAGGATAGTGATGTTTGAATTAGCGATAAAACGCCTAGCGAAGCAATGAATAATATTTTCATTGTTTTTATCATCCTTGATCGGATCAGCGTCGATTGGACGCGATTTGGTGCGCGGGAAAGATATCAGCCATCGTGTCGGCACACACGGTCATTTCTGATGCCCATTGAATCCACAACCATGAGCGGCCACTCGAACACTCACCTGATCGGCTGTTTTGCAGGACGAAGCGGTCACCCATGTTCCGCTGCCAACATTGACCTGAACTGAGAAATGATCTCTGAAGATAGCCCGGCACCTTCGAATACTGCGCAGGTGAAGCTAACGGGCGCAGGGCCTGGAGCAGTTATAATGCGGTCCGCAACCACCGCTACTGGACTGCTTCGATAAAACGTGCGCCCCTCATAACCTACGGCATTCTGTTGCAAGAAGTCAGCGCTGTTCGAAGTATGAGGAACCGAGTCGAGAAGCCCGGCCCTCGCAAGTGCCAGCGTTCCCCCACAGATACCGGCAATAGTCGCCCCACTTGAGCGACAGGCATGCAGAAAATCTCGAATATCCGGTGCTTCTGCACGTTCCCAGACCATTCCTCCAATGACGACAACAACGTCCGGTTTCCAGTCCAGGCATTGCTGCAAACTGCTATCGACAGTTACAGCCAATCCGCCCTGCGAGCGGAACTGCCCCGTAGCAGAAGCGAAAAATCTGACATCGATCCCGTAAAACGGGGACGCAGTTCCAGCAATGAAAGCATATTCCCAGTCCGCAAAACCGGGTGTCAGTATCAAACCCACACGTGCCATCAGTCAGAATCCTCCTTGAATACCAATAACATATGGTGACAACAAACAGACATCAAGGGCTGCTTCGGGTTGATCGCAATAAGGACTGTCTGGAGTGCTCTGCAGGTGTTGCGCCTGGCACAGAACGACCAGGGCGGACGTTCACGGGGACAGCGCTCTGACCGCAGGCAACGGCCGTACTATAATTAATTTCTGCCAATGTTTGCGTGGCGAGCGCTCCAAAACGAATCAGGTATCCATAGCGTTCACCTGCCAGGCAGAGGGCAGCACAGCAAATGGGATGGACAGTACGTCTGATTACGCGAGAGAGGGTTCAGCCATGAAAATTCACTCCTTCCAGCATTACTCTCATGGTCTGGAAATGGCCGTTCACGATGCATGGATTACCGCCAAGGTGAAGTCGACCCTGGCATTTTCCGATCCGACCCTTAGCCTGCATATCAATGTCAAAACCCATGCGGGCACAGTGGGGTTAAGCGGCCGCGTCAACACTCATAGACAGTGTGAACAGGCCATTGGTCTGGCCCGTTCGGTTCATGGTGTCACCGAAGTCGATGCCAGCGACTTGCAGACCCATGTGTTCACGCCAGGGAGTTTTCCAGAAGCACCCAACGCCGAAGAGAGCACTGAGCGCCGGCCACAATCGTCAACAAAGATGGACGACAAATGATAATGGCAACTTTGTAGGCACCGCGCTCCCAGTCGGGAATCGAGGGCGGATGGAAGCTGAATGCCTGTGAGCCCCAGAGTGAATCGTCCATGGTTTCGTGGACATTTCCGACTGGCTGCTTCTTATGGCTGCAGTCGACCCTGATCGACGAGAACGAGTTGGAGATCGGGATTCTGACCAACCGCCGAAAGGGTTGTCGGGACAACATTGTTCGCTGGACACCACGACTGCGCAAAGCTTGGGATAACGCAAAGGCGTATCGAGCCAAGGTGTGGACCAATCGCAAAACACCGGTTCCGATTGCGCCGTCACGTCGGAACATCATCGTGGCCAGCCATGGCGGCCCGCTTCGCAAGTCGAGTCTGGATACGGCCTGGCACGCTTCATTACTCTTGCTCCAGCCGATGAGATCATTACACCCGAGCAGCGGTTTGCCCTTCACGATCTGAAACGACGCGGCATGACCGACACGGTCGGCACTCGGGCGGATAAACAGGAGGCCAGTGGTCACCGTGACCCGAAGATGATGGACGTCTACGACCACGGTATTCCGGTAGTTTCTCCGTCTGCCGACTGAGATGCATAATTTCAGCGGCAGACGCAAACCAGGTTATTCTTTTAACGCCTGCCGCTTTCTTTTTATAAGATAAGCCACTAAAGATACAAAAAACAAAACAGCTACCGTGTAAACCATTTTTTTCAAAGCGGAAACACTGGCACGATATACCTTCATTTCGCACTCATATTTACCGACGCAGTTCGAGACACAGAACTCAACCCCATCAATCTTGCATGAAATAACTTGCCGATCATAGTGCTGCACAATAACTTCTTGCCCAATACTTGAAGAGAATCCACTTTTAACTTCTGTATAACCTGAAGTAATGTGAAATTTCTTCAAGCTTCCATCGCTACGTTCTTTTATAACAAATGATGTTCCTCTCTGGGTACTAGCTGCGATTGCAATAAATTTACCTTCCGTGGCTAACAACTCCCCCTCAGTATAAATAGGCCTATCGATAACAGCAAAAATATAGAACCCAAAATAAAACAAAAACACCAAGAACAAAAAAATAGTCAACCGCAACAATTTTTTTGGCTCAAACAAATTCTCCTTTAAGATACTCATATAAATACTCTATCCAGAGTTAAAATATTTTCATTTTATGAAAAGTAGTCGTAAATGATATATTTCTTATTCACGAAAAACCCTCTGCTTTCCCATAGCGTAGCCATTGTTATTGGCATATCAAATCGCCACTGCTTCGGTTGGGGTTAAGTTGACCGACGGTAAGAATCCGCTTTACGCACTGATTGCTATCAACGATCAGCCACGAGTCCTGATATACGTTCGTATGTCTGCTCTTGGCCGATTTCTGTCTGTCGTGGAAGGCAGAAAAGCGGCCAAAAGCAGGCCCCCAAAGCATCTATCAAACCGGGGTCAATTCACTGTATCGTCGAATGGCTGTAGGCGAAGCGTCGACGACGTATCTCGCTTCGCCTATTCGAGAGATCTTTGACCAAACATGCGCGAGTTTTTAACAACTGGTCGGCTGTTGACCGTACAGTACAGCCCCCCGGCCAACACCAGCCCCATCGCCCAACTAATGTCGGCGCCTAGCCAGTTCGCTACAAAGCCTGTGTAGAACGAGAGCTTCATGAAGGGAATCGTGCCGATTATCGAAACGGCATAGACCATAAGGGTTCGCCCGTTGAAGCGGGCGTAGCGGCCTTTAGGGTCGTACAGGTCACCTACTTCATAGTGGCCGCGACACACCCAGTAATAATCAACCAGGTTGATCGCACTCCAGGGAATCAGCAAATACAACTGACCGATCAGAATGTCCGCAAAAAACGTGTCAAAACGGTACTGGGTGGCTATGGCGATCAGGGTCGCAGCAACGGTCAACATGGCCATCACCAACGCTTTTGCTGGAGCCGTGACGTATTTGAGCCCTCCAAAGGCTCCGAATATCGTGACCGAAGACATATAGGCGCTGTACAAGCAGAGTACGTTGTACTGGATGACGCCAAGCGCGATCACGCCCAGTACCAAAGGTGCCCACGGGCCAAACAACGTGGCAATGGCGGTTGCAGGGTCGCGCTCAAGCGCTGCAGGTATCGCTACTGCCAGTAAAGCGCCTAATGCCATCATGGCAAAAGAGCCCAGTGCACAACCACAATAGGTTGTCCAGAACGTGGCACGGGTGCTCACGTTCGCGGGGAGGTAACGCGAGTAGTCTGCCACGTAGGGGCCGTAACCTAAAGTCCAGGAGGCAGCCTGCGCTATGACCAGGTTAAAGGCCGCCAACGTAAAGCCCGTACCTGAGACGGTTGTTGATGCCGCGTCGCTGGGGTGCAGCAGGATTAAGGCCAAGGCGCTTGCAAACACCAAGGTAGATAACAGGCTCATCCACGCCCCCATACGGTGGATCAGCTCGTAGCCTATAAAACCAATGATGAAAGTCAGAATGCCGACCACCACAATGGCCTGGTCGTCGCTCATTGGCACCAGCGCCTTTAAGGCATCGCGCATCAAGACGCCGCTGGCGGCAAGAAATAGCACCGCCGCCGTGACCATTACCAGCAGGGGGATCGCAGCTCCGTAAACACCGAACTGTGCCCGGCTCTGGATCATTTGTGGAATCCCCAAGTGAGGGCCTTGGGCGGAGTGCGCGGCCATGAACACGGTGCCGACCAGATTGCCAATCAGCAGGCCCAGCAATGTCCAGCCGAAGCTCAACCCCGAGGCGATACCCAGCGTACCGACCATCAAAGCGGTCACTTGGAAATTGGAACTGAACCAGATGGTGAACAACCGCCGTGGCGTTCCGTAACGTTCACTGTGAGGGACAAACTCGATACTACGCTTTTCCAGCTTCACGACCGCCTCCTGATTTATTTTCGTGATTATCAGATAGGCATCGATAGCTTTTCGACCCAGCTGCGAACGCCTCATAGCTAGTAGCGCCATACCCTCGCGTAAATTGCAGGTGTTTTCACACAGCCTGGGTCGCTCTCTGCCGGTCATGGTTACGAAATGTGCTGGTCAAGTCCGATGCACAGTCGTGGAGATCAATGGGACTGTCGTTGGGTTTGCCAATTTCTATCAAGCTAAACGCAATGGCGTTTGCTGTATCGGCAATGTCATCGTCTCGCCGAGCGCTCGGGGCGAAGGAGTGGCCACGTTTATCGTGGAGACGATGACCGGCTTGGCATTCGAGCGTTACGGAGCCAACGAGGTGCAGATTTCCTGTTTCAACGAAAACACGGCAGGGCTGCTGCTTTACCCCAAACTTGGGTTTGTGCCCTATGCCATTGAGGAACGACCTTCTTTGGGGAACGGCCGTTCGGCCCTCATACACATGACGCGCAGCAGAAGCTCGACCGGTTGAATACACCGTCGATTGCTACTTTGGATGACAGGCAGAAATCGGCTAGCTCAGGGTGGTGGAAAGCAATGGCATGTCCGCAAATGGCTGGTGGCTGCCCTTGGTGAGAGACAGCTTTTGGCCGATTTCTGCCTCTCACGAGGGGCAGAAAACGACCCATTGCTGCCGGTGGCGACAGGCAGCAATCGAAAGACGTCATTCGTCACGCTACCTGGAAGCATCACGTAAGAGATGACGACCCTGGCCGCACAACCCCAGTCCTGGCCAACCCCAACACCGTGATCACCGAGTAAATCATCCCGCCCGAGGTCGGGTGAGTGGATTCGTGAGATCGGCCTGTATGACGTCGACGGCGATCTGGTCGCCGTGGCCACGGAGGCTGCGATGTTCAATGTGTGTCAGTTGAAGGAATCTAAGGATGTCCTGCGACAGCGTTCTCGGAGTTGCACACAATCGATGGGAGTACGGGTTATATCGAGCAGGGACTAGCAAGGATTAAAGGCGCTAGGACTCAGGAATGCAATCGGGTGAGTAGTCCTCTTCGGCTTCTAAACAAAAAATGCCGTGATAGCATTTTGATCTAAGAGTTTTTAATTCACCCGACGCGCCTAGTCTACGCTCGCATTAGTGTCCCTTCGTCAGGGGCAGAGTCGAGTGGCGTACATTTGGGCGCGATTGTAGATAAGGATGAAGGTACGGTCGCCGACCTGCCCGCGTGTCCAATGATACGATCGAAGATGAAAGGCGTGGTATTTTATATAACATCAGGATTCGATTATTGAAAGATAAAGTTAAGGTGAAGGAACAGGGCACTCAGCTAGCACAATTGGTGTCAGTTTCAGCTGAAGTAAAAATTGATAGCAACAGGGTGATTGATCGTGTGCCAACCCCCTTGATCGCCATGTTTCTGGAAGTATGAGGGGACGATAGCCATGAGGTTTTATGTTCTGGTTGCGGTAGTGTTAGCTGCTGTGTGGATATGGAGTAGTGTTGTCACTGAAAGCCAGCAGGTGAATTATTTTTTGGTGGACGGTGTGAAGTACTGTTTGAACTCAGATTTGATTTCGAGAGGAGTTAGTTCTAAGGAGGGGTATCAGGCGGTTTTGATCGACGGTGTAGATATCGTTGGTAGTAATATTAGAAAGGTTAGGGTGTACGTTGATCGTAATGATGTTGGCATGAATGACCCAGGTAGGTCAGCTTACGAATTCATCAAGAGTGGGGGGCGTTTGGAGGTGGTGGAGGCGACGAATGCTTTCGTGGTCTATCATTCTGATGAGGTCGCCCGCGAGAAAGAGTGGATTTTTAAAGACTTGCGTGATGATGAATATTTTTACTATGACTGTATTTTTCAGTTTACCTGCTCTATTCATGGAACTTATGAAGGGAAAATTGGATTGCGAGTGGATTTTCAGTCTGGTGAGAAAGTACTTTCTAACGATAAAGTGTTAAAAATTTATCGGGCGGTTAAACATATTGTCTTCGGGGCTTTTGTGATGCATCAATGTTGAACTCATCGCTAAAATAGCTTTTTTCTGAATATGCTACTGCCCAAATTCTGGAGCAGCAGGTCTATTGCGTCGAAGGTCAAGGCGCTGTCTATTGTGTTCTTACCTTTGGCGTACGCGAACTGTTGGATGGGCTGAATCGAATGGTCGAGCAGCCCCTTCTTCCATCCACCCAACTGAAGATCAATCCCATCGTCATAGATCCGTTTGACATTGGCAACGCCGTACTTGGCGATTTCTTCGAGTAAATCTTCGGCAAATGCTGCAGCGGCAAGTCTTCTGTTTCTTGCATGAATTTGGGAATGCTGCTTCTGGCCGCTCTCTGCCGGTCATGGGTTACAAAGCCTGCCGGTCAAATCCGATGCAATCGGTGGTCAACTAGAGTGCAATTCCGCACCTGACGACCAAACCACTACTGCCCACGCAAAAAACCCTTCCTGCGCGTCAACACAGGAAGGGTTTCTTGTTTGCGGCTAATCAGTTTTTAGCCTGGCTCAACTTGGTGAACAGCTCGGTCGGTACTTTCTTGCCGTTGGAGGTGTACTGGTTAGTGCGGAACTTGTACACCTCCCCCTCGGACAGGAAACCGTCGCCGTTGGTGTCCATCGCCTTGAATTCCTCTGTGCCCTTGGGCGCCACGGCCAGCAGTTCCTTGAGCGACACGCGGCCGTCATGGTCGGCGTCGGTGCGCGCGAAAGAAGCATCGCCGCACTTGCCTTCACCGCACTTGCCCTCGGCCTGGGTCTTTTGCGCGCTGGCTTCGCTGGCGCCGCACTTGCCTTCGCCACACTTGCCTTCGCTGGTCTTTTCCGCGGAGGCCAGTTGATAGCCCTGCGGCAAGGCTTCGGCGGAAAACGCCGAGGACGCGAAGTTGATACCGCCGATCAGTGCAACAGCGATCAGGCCAATACGGGTTTTGTTCGACTGGATACGAGACATGTTGATACTCCGGATCAATGGCGTGGCTGGACCACTATTGGTCGTACCACAAGGGTTAATGAACCTGGTTGCGAGGTGCGGGATGCATCTCGCTTTGGCAGGTCAATTTGGCCCCAGTGGTGTATCCCGGCTGTATCCGTGAAGAGTGGGTTTTGTATGGTTGTAGTCGGATCTCCTGCGCTGATACACAGCGATACACGAAAGCCGGTCTTCAGTTGACCGGGGATGTTTTTGCTCGCGTGGGGATCGCTCGACATTGCCCACGAGCGCTTGTTTAAAAAGGTTGTAGGGTATTTCCTGCGGGCTACAAGACCTTGCGTCGTTGCCTACGGTTACGCCAGAATCCGCCGGCTTGTGCGCCTTGCCCCTGGTCTCTATCGTTTCCGCGCCACTGCCCATCAGTGGCCAGGTCTGGAAACCCCGAAATGAAAATGGCGCCACTGCGCCCTTCATAACCTACGCTTGCGCACTTTTAAGTGTGCACTCCGTTATGGCGGCTGTGCGCGGGAGACCTTCGGGTCTACCGGGTTGCCGTTTCCCCGGGTTTCCAGCCTGCGTACAGCTGCCACCCCTTCGTCTGGAAACGAACGTGGCAGCTTCAACCATGAAGCGGAGACTCCCATGTTCAAAGTCACCCCCAACCCGCCGGACACCGATCCGACATCCCCCTGCGAACCCGATTCAAACAGGCTCAACGAAGCCGCCGAACCCGCACTCGCCTTCCACGTCCCCTCCACCGCAGACATCAAAGCCACACCGCGCACGCCAGGCTCGCTGTTTACCGTAGACCCCAAGGTCGATACCGAAACCCTGATGGTGTACCTGGTAGAGACCCTGGCCTCGGTCGACGTGATGGTGCACCAGTTGGTGGATCATCTGGATGGCGGATCGCGCAATGCCCTGCTGGGGATTTCCAACAGTGTGATGTTGGCGGAGATCACGGCGAATCGGGTGCTGGACCAAATCGACCCGCCCGAATAATCACTGAATCTGTGGCTAACGCTGCCCCTGTGGCGAGGGGGCTTGCCCCCGTTGGGCTGCGAAGCGGCCCCCGCTTATCTTCTGTCAAATGGTGCAGTCAGGTCTTGCGACGGCTTCGCCGCCGAACGGGGTGGTGCGGCATTCCGACAAGCCCCCTCGCCACAGGTTTTGTGTGTTTGATAAAACCTGCTTGCGCGTCCCGTCGAACGGGATCAGTCTCGGGAGCAGCATTGGCCTTCACCCAAGCGCTCCGGGCAAGGACGAAGGCATACCTCTCAACGAGGATATGAAGATGAAATCCGCTTTCGTCGTCCTGCTAATGACCCTCGCACTGTGCAACTCGCCCCTGGTGAGCGCCGCCCCCGCCGCCGACGCCATTGTGCCCTTCCACGTCGACATTTCGGATCAACAACTCACTGACCTGCGCAGCCGCATCACGGCGACGCGTTGGCCGGACAAAGAGACGGTGGGTGATCGATCCCAGGGGGCGCAGCTTGAGAAATTGCAGGCGCTGGTTCGCTACTGGGGCACGGACTATGACTGGCGCAAGGCCCAGGCGCAGCTCAATGCCTTGCCCCAGTACACGACCACCCTCGAGGGGGTCTCTATCCATTTTATCTGGGTGCGCTCGCAGCAGCCGAATGCGTTACCGATGATCCTGACCCACGGTTGGCCAGGCTCGGTACTGGAGTTCATCAAGGTGGTCGGCCCGCTCACCGATCCGGCCGCTCATGGGGGCAATGGCGCGGATGCATTCGACGTGGTGATTCCGTCGATCCCCGGCTACGGCTTCTCCGGCAAACCGACTGAACCCGGATGGGACCCGGACCATGTGGCACGGGTCTGGGGGCAATTGATGCAGCGGCTGGGGTATTCACGCTACGTCGCCCAGGGTGGTGACTGGGGCGGCCCTATCACGAGCGCCATGGCGCGTCAGTCCGTGCCCGGGTTACTGGGCATTCACCTCAACCTGCCGGCGACGGTGCCACCGGAGGCGACCGCCGCACTCGCTGCTGGTGGTCCCGCGCCTGCGGGGTATTCCGAGCAGGAACGCGCGACCTATGACGCGCTGGCCGCCTCCATTAAACAGGGAAACCTGGCCTACAGCGCGATGATGGCCGCGCGGCCGCAAATGATTGGCTACGGCGTAACGGACTCCCCGGCATTCCTCGCAGCGTTCATGCTCGGTCACCCGGGATTCGCCAAGTGGACTTATGGCGCCGACCCACAGCAATCGCCAGGCAAGGATGAAGTGCTGGACGACATCACCTTGTACTGGTTGACGAACAGCGGCGCCTCGGCAAGCCGGTTCTATTGGGAAAACAAAGGTCGCAGCCCGCTTTTTTCCGCGGCACAGAAGACCGGCGACATCACACTGCCGGTGGCCGTCACAGTCTTCCCCGACGATGTCTATTTCCCGCCGGAGAGCTGGGCCCGACGCGCCTATCACAACCTGATCTACTTCCATCAGGCGGCCAAGGGTGGCCACTTCGCAGCGTGGGAACAGCCGGAGCTCTTTACCGAGGAAGTGCGCACGGCGTTTCGGCCGCTGCGCTGACTCACGGGGCCGCGTCGCATCAATTGGGGTCCAGCAACCCGCCTCTCCAGTGACGTGACACCCGACTGCCGGTGAATTTCGCCACGCCCATGCCTTGGGCTATCAGTCGATCGCGATAGCGCGTCACCAGGCGCCCCGCTTGCTCGGCATGCAATACCACTTCGGAGGACGGATCGCCCGGCCGCCCGAGAATCCGCGCAAAGCGCTGGCCCTCTTCGACAAAATCCCCCAGCTCTTTTTCGAAGATCAGCACGCCGGGTTGCGGGGCGATGATGGTTTCCATGTGGCCCATTTCCACAGCCTCGACAGGCCAGTCTGCAGGCGCCACGGACTCATCGATGACGCAGCAACCGCACAGCCAGTTGTACAGCCCTTCGGCATCCTGCTCGGAGAAGCGGTCGCTGACATCGCCCTGCCCGCGCAGCTCCAGAGTTGCAGCCATACGCCCTGCAGTGACTCCGTCGCGTATCCACGGGGCAATGATGGTTTCTTCGAAGGAACCGTCGCCGCCGTCATCCCAGATGATCGCCACGTCCATCTTCATCGCCGCCGCCAGTTCGCGACCGCGCGGCCAGAAACTGCGGTGTACGTAGAGGTACGGCAAGGCCTCGTCATCGGTGTGCAGGTCGAGCATCACATCGGCCGTGGCGGCCAGTTGCACCAGCTTCTTTTGCCATTGCTGGACGCAGGTCGAAGGTCGCGCCATGGCCGCCGACTGGTCGAACGAGCGATTGAAGTTGTGCCCGGTCGCGTCGTGGTAACGGCCGAGAATCCGCCCCTGGCGAAACTGCCCGATGCCCAGTGGATTAGCTTGTGGCACCACGGTCACCTGGCCCTTGAGCCGGCCTTGGGTCTCGACCACCTGAAGCCGTTGCATCAGCAAATGCAGCACCAGCATCCCGGCGATTTCATCGGCATGTACGCCGGCCTGCAGGTGCACGTTCGGCCCGCTGCCATCGCCTGCATAACGCCAGGCACCGACCCGCACGGCATCGCCGTTGTTGTTGCGCACACTGAACGAAATATCCTGCGGCATTGGCTTTCCCTCCCGTCATGAACGTTGAAAAACGTTGTATCGCTGCTGTCGAGGCTGGTGATTGAACGGACGTTCAACTAAGCTCGGCATCGTGGAACCTCACCCAAGGACAGCCTTGTGACTACCGATGCCCCGAAAAACCGCCGCGCCGAACCCGATGACCGTCGCGAAATGCTGGTGGCCGCCACTCTGCGCTGCCTGGGTCGCGACGGTCATGCCGGGATATCCGTACGGCGCATCGCCACCGAGGCCGGGGTGTCCGTGGGTTTGCTCAACCATCACTTCGGCAGCATCGAGGCACTGATCGCCGACACCTACCAGCGGCTTGCGAGCGAACTGACCACGGCCCTGCTCCAGGAAATCGAACAGGCCGAGACACCCGCGCAAAAGATCGATGCCTTCCTGGAAGGCTCGTTCTCGCCCAGGGTCATGGACCCGAAACTGCTCGGCGTGTGGGTGGTGTTCTGGAGCCTGATCCGGCACTCCGAACACGTCAGCCAGTCCCACGAAAAAAGCTACCGCGCCTACCTTGATCTGATCCGCCAGTTGCTCGACGGGCTGGCCGCCAGCGAAGGCTTCGTGATTCACGACACCCGCCTGGCCGCCATCGGCCTATCGGCGATGCTCGACGGTCTCTGGCTCGAGTGGTGCTTGAACCCCGAGACCTTCAGCGCCGCCAACGGACTCCATATCTGCCGTTGCTGGATAAAGGGGCTGCGTCACGGAGCATTCAGCACCGACGACGTCTTGTGAGGCGTGCCGGCCGAAGATCATCGCCAGGGTGCCGCTGACCGCAATCAATCCGGCACCGATCATCAGCGACGTATCCATCAACGTGCCCCAGACCAGGCTCGACAGGGCAAACGCCCAGATCAGCCCGGTGTATTCGAACGGTGCGAGCAAGGTCGCGGTGGCGCGGCGGAAACTGGCGAACAGCAGGAACTGGCCGATACCGCCCACCAGGCCGGCGCCGAGCATGCCCAGCCAGGCCGGTGTCGGTGTCGGTGACGGCGTGTGGGTCCACGGCAACGCGACCGTCATGCACAGCACAAACACCACGTTGGTGATCAGCATCTGCTCCAGCACTGAGGTCTGTTCATCCACCTGACGCAACTGGATGTAGGTGAACGCCCAGCACATCGCCGCCAGCAGGGTCAGGACGATCGGCAACGGATCGGTCATGTTGTCGGGGCGACAGGCAATGACCACCCCGACAAAACCGATGATCAGGCTGAACCACTGCCAGCCGCTGGCGCGCTCCTTGAGAATCACCGCCGCCAGCACCGTGACCATGATCGGCGCGGAGAAATACAGGGTGGTCATCTCCGCCAGGGTCAGGTCCCGGGCCGCTGTGTAGTACAGCAGCCAGGCGACGATCGACAGTAAACCGCGCACCACCAGCAGGCGTCGGCTCGGCGAGCGCCAGGCCCGCTGGATCAGGCGCATGCGCCCCGCCAGCAACACCGCGGCGACCACCACCAGGCTGCGCCAGAACAGGATGGTCACCACTGAATAATCGGCCACCAGCCACTTGATGGCCGCATCCTGCAACGCCAGGAACGCGTAGCCCAGGGTGCACAGGCCAATGCCTTGCAGCGACCGATCCATCCGTGGCGAACTCATCAGGCCGACCTGCGCACCGGCGTCCCGCGCCGTTCTGCAAAGGCAAACAGCGCCTCGATCAGGAAGGTCAGGCACACGTAGACCCCGGCCACCAGCAACAAGGGTTCGTACACCTGCAGGGTTTGGGCGCGGACCACGTTGGCGGCGCCCAACAGGTCAATCACGGCGATGGTCGAGGCCAATGCCGTGGACTTGAGCAGCATCACGGTTTCACCCGCCAGTGTCGGCAACAGCAGACGCAGGGCCCGGGGCAAGCGCACTCGCAACAACGACTGGCGCGCCGTCATGCCAAAGGCCGACGCAGCCTCCATCTCCCCCTTGGGCACCGCCAGCAGGCCACCGCGAATCACTTCGCCGACATAGGCCCCCATCGACACCACCAGGGCGAACACGATGTACCAGTAACCATCACGCAGATAAGGCCAGAGAAAGCTGCCGCGAATCAGCGGGAACTGGGCAAACAGGCTGCCCAGCCCGTAGTAGTAGATGTAGATCTGGATCAGCAACGGCGTGCCACGCGTCACGCTGGTGTAGAACAGGCTGACCTTGGCGATCACCTTGTTTTTCGAAATCCGCGCCAGCGCCACCAGCACCGCCAGCAGGTAACCGAACACACTGGATACCAACAGAATGACGAGGGTCGTTTGCAGCCCCCGGCCCAACAGCGCCGCGTATTCAACTATCCACGCTGGAATCATTTCGTTCTCTCTGCCGGTTCAGTCAACAAGAGGCATCCAGCGACGAATGCGTCGCTCCAACCGTCCCGAAAGATAGTTCGACGCCAACGTCACCGCGTAATACAACGCCGCAGCCGTGAGGTAGAACAACAGATAATGGCGCGTCGATCCCGCGCCTTGTTTGGCGGTGTACAGCAGCTCGTTGGTGCCGACCACGCTGATCAGCGCACTGTCCTTGATCAGGTTGATCCACAGGTTGGCCATCCCGGCCATGGCGTAAGGCGCCATGATCGGCAGCGTGACCCGGCGGAACAGACCGAAGCCGTTCAGGCCGAACGCCTTGGCCGCTTCGATCTGGCCGAAGGGAATCGCCTGGATCGCCGCGCGGAAAATCTCCGAGGCGTAGGCACCCTGCACCAGCCCCAGCACCACGATGGCCGCCAGCGGACCGCTGACATTCACCACGCCGTAGCCGAGCCGGGTCATCAGTGAGTTGAGGAGCATGGAACCGACGTAGTACAGCAACAGAATCAGCAGCAATTCCGGAACTGCCCGGAACAACGTGGTGTAGCCGCGCATCAGCGCCGCAATCGGCTTCGGCGCGCCAAGCTTGAGACAAGCCACCACCAGCCCGATGGCCAGCCCGAGCACAAAGGCCCCGGCCGAAATCTGCAGGGTCATCCAGAGCCCCTTCAACAGCGCACTGCCCCATCCCTGTTCGGTGAAGTTGATCAAATCGAACATTGCCGGCATATCAACTCTCCAGTCGGAGTACACGATCCCTTGTAGGAGCGAGCCTGCTCGCGAAAAACGTTAACGATGACGCGGTCACTCAGAAGAACCGCGGCGCACTGGCGTCCATCGCGAGCAGGCTCGCTCCTACAGGTACTGTGTTGAGATCAGAACGCAGGTTTCACGCTGGTACCGAAGTAGCTCTGGGAGAGGTCGTCGTAGTCCTTGCTCGCCAGCAACTCCTGGATGGCCTTGTCGAGTTTCGCCTTGAGTTCGGTGTCGTCCTTGCGCAAGCCGGCCCCTACGCCTTTGCCGAAGATCGGGTCATAAGGCACGGTGCCGAGGTAGGCCAGGTCCTTGGCATCCGGGGTTTTGACGAACGAAGCCATGGCGGTGCCGTCGGCCATCATCAGGTCGATGCGGCCGGCAATCAGGTCGGCGTTGGCCGAGTCCTGGGTGTCGTAGTACTTAACGTCGGCAATTTTTTCGTAGTAGGTCTTCAGGTAGCTGGCGCTCACGGTCGAGTTCTGCACACCGATGATCTTGCCCTTGAGGTCATCCGGGTACTTCTTCACCGACGTCTCTTTCGGGCCGACGACGGCAATCGCCGAATCGTAGTAGGCCTTGCTGAAGGCGATCTGTTTTTCCCGTTCTTCGGTCACCGACATCGAAGAAAAAATCACGTCGATCTTCTTCGCCAGCAGCGACGGAATGATGCCGTCCCACGCCACTTCCTTGATCTCGCAATCGGCTTTCATTTCGCTGCACAGCTTGTGGATCAGGTCGACTTCAAAACCCTTCCACTCACCGTTGGCCTGTTTCTCGGTGTACGGCGGATAGGGTTCCGCTGCCACCGCGAACCTGATCGGCTGTGCTTGCGCCGCACTCATGCCGGCCAGCAATACGCAGGCCGCACCGGTCAACCAGTTTGCAAAACGTCGATTTCCCATGTTGTTTTCCCGTCTTTTTATGATGAGTTAGCGAGTCTGATGAGCGTTGACGAATTGTCGGCAACGCTCGCTGCGTGGGTGTACGAACACTTCGTCCGGCGAACCGGTTTCCTCGATCAGCCCTTGATGCAGGAAGGCGACTTTGGAAGAGACATCGCGTGCGAACGCCATTTCATGAGTCACGAGGATCATGGTCCGGCCTTCTTCGGCGAGGGAGCGGATCACCCGCAGCACTTCCCCGACCAGTTCCGGGTCGAGTGCCGAGGTGGGTTCATCGAACAGCATGACCTTGGGCCGCATGGCCAGGGCCCGGGCGATGGCCACCCGTTGTTGCTGTCCCCCGGAGAGAAACGCCGGGTACTCGTTGCGCTTGGCCGCAAGCCCGACGCGTTCGAGCAGGGCTTCGGCCCGTTCTGTGGCCTCCGCACGGCTTTCACGCAGGACCTGGGTCGGCGCTTCGATGAGGTTTTCCAGCACCGTACGGTGGGGCCAGAGGTTGAAGTTCTGAAACACCATGCCCAGGCTGGACCTTATGCGAACAAGCTGTTTAGCGTCCGACACCAGCGGTGCACCGGGACGATTCTGGTTAAGGTGAATGCTTTCGCCATCGACCAGGATGCGCCCCTGGTCCGGCACTTCGAGCATATTGATGCAGCGCAGCAAGGTACTTTTGCCCGAGCCGCTGGCACCGATCAGGGAGATCACCTCGCCCTCTCGGGCCGTCAGGGAAACGCCTTTGAGCACTTCGATATTGCCGAAGCGTTTGTGCAGGCGATCGACCTCGATCATGGTCTTGGCTGCGGCCGGTTCGATGGTTGCAGTACTGGTCACCGTACCGATCACCGGCCTCGGCGCTTCACCTTTGAGCACCTGGACAAAGCCGCGAATGCGCTGACAGGCCTGGGCCAGTCGCTCGTCACTCAGGGTGAACGAAAGCCGTACAAAACCCTGGGCCGGCTCACCGAATGCCGCCGCATCCAGCACCGAGACACCGGCTTCACGCAACAGGCGCCAGGCGAATTCAAGCGAGGTCAGGCCGGTGCCGCGCACGTCCACCAGCACGAACATGCCCGCATCGGGGTTGAGCACGCTGATGCCCGGACAATCGGCCAGGCCGGACACTACCAGATCGCGGCGCCGGCGATAGATCTCGCGCATGCCGTGGGTGACTTCATCATGGGACTGCACGGCCTTGAGCGCCGCTTCCATGACAAACCCGGGCAAGCCGTACAGCATGCTCAGCACCAGGGTTTCGACATGATTGACCAGGGCTTCATTGGCCACGACCCAGCCGATGCGCCAACCGGTCATGGCATGGGATTTCGACAGGCTGCCGATCACCACGCAGCGCTCGGCCATGCCCGGCAACGCCGCCAGACTCAGGTGTTCACGCTCGTAGGCGAGGCTCTCGTAGACCTCGTCCACCACCACCCACAGGTCATGGGCGATGGCGAGGTCGGCGATGGCTTGCAGCTCTTCGCGGCCCAGCACCACGCCAGTGGGGTTGTTCGGATTGGAGAAGAAAATCGCCCGGGTGCGCGGGGTAATGGCCTTGGCCAGCACGGCGGCATCGAGGCGAAAACCCGAGTCCGCCGCACAGGGCACCCGCACCAGCGTGGCGCCGGACGCCTTGAGCGTGGCTTCGTAGGTGACGTACATCGGATCGAGGGCGATCACTTCGTCGCCGGCACCGAGCAGGCACATCGAGGTGGCGAACAAGGCGTTCTGCGCACCTGCCGTGAGAATGATGTTCGACGCCTGCAGTTCGCGGTCGATCAGTTGGCTGTAGCGACCGGCGATGGCCTCGCGCAAGGCCTGGCGGCCGGCGATTTCGGTGTAGTGGGTATCCCCTTCGCGCAAGGCGTGGATGGCGGCGTCGGTAATGAAATCCGGGGTGGGGAAATCCGGGTCGCCGACGCTGAGGATGATCACGTCCTCGCCATTGCGCTGTGCCGCATTGGCCGCGTAGTGAATATCCCAGGCGGCAACGCCCTGGCCACTGATCCGCTCAACAAAGGGTGAAAACCGCATGCCAGTGCCTCGTTCGAATTGAAGAAACGCAAGCCCGCAACCAGCCGGGGGAAGGTGGCCCCCAACATAGTCGAGACTGAACACTCGTTCAACAGAAAACTCACAAGGCTTCGCGTTCAGCGCAAACAGGTCGTTTTCACGATAGTCGCGCCGTTTTTCAGCACGAGGGTGCCAGGCGCTGTGACACAAATTGACTGAGCACCCCGATGAGCAGCGCAACGACGATCAACGCCGCCGCGACGGCGAACGTGACCCGCATCCCCTGCCCGACCGCTTCCGGTTGTGCCTGCAGGATGTTGTTGCTGGCCGTGGCGAAGGCAAACACCGCGCCCATCACCGAAGCGCCGGTGATCAGCCCCAGGTTGCGTGACAGGCCGAGCAGACCGGACATCACGCCCCGTTGGTCCGGCGCAATGTCGGCCATCACGGCGGTATTGTTCGCCGCCTGGAACAGCGCATAACCGGCGGTAATGACCGCCAGTGGCACGATGTAGCCGAGCGCACCGAAGTTCGTCGGCACGGCGGGCAGTATGCAAGCGCCGGTCAACATGGCAATCAATCCGAGCGTGCGGGATCGATGTGCGCCCAATCCGTCGACCCATCGACCCGCCGGGACCCCGACCAGTGCGGCGACCAGCGGCCCTGTCGACATCACCAGGCCAACGCTCACTGCATTCAACGCCAGTGCGCCGGTGAGATAAAACGGCCCCACCACCAGGGTGGCCATGACCACGGTCGTCACCAGCATGCTCATGGCGAAACCTGCGCTCAGCTGCGGATTGCGGAACATCGTCAGTCGAACCAGCGGCGACTCGGCCGTGCGCTCGACGAACACAAACACGCCCGCCCCAACCACCGCCACCAGCAACAGTGCCGTGTTCAGCGGACCAAAACTGCCACGCCCGAGGGTCATCGCCAGCGCATAGGCCAGCAGCGTCAGGACCAGTACCAGGGTGCCGAGGACATCGAAAACCGCTCGATCCGCCCTTTTCTCAAGGCAATCTTTCGGTAAAAAACGATGCGCGAGCCCCATCGCCAAAACACCCAACGGCACATTGACCAGAAAAATCGCCTGCCAACCCAAATTGGCAATCAAAAAACCGCCGAGGGTCGGGCCGAGCGACGTGCCAATCGCCGACATAGTGCCGAGCAGGCCCATCGCACTGCCCAGTTTTGCCTTGGGTACCGCCCCGCTCACCAGCGCCATGGTCAACGCCATCATGATGGCCGCGCCGATGCCCTGTATGGCCCGGGCAGCAATCAGCAACCAGAGACCGGATGAGACGGCGCACAGAACTGAAGCGGCGGTAAACACACAAATCCCGATCAACAACAAACGCCGACGGCCAATGATGTCGCCGAGCCGCCCGACACTGACGATCAGTGCCGTGATCGCCAGCAGGTAAGCGAGCACCACCCATTGCACTTGCTGGAAGGAGGCCGAGAACGCCTCAGCCAGTGCCGGTAAACCAACATTGGCAATGCTGGTGCCCAGGGATGACAGCAGCATGGACAGCGACAGGCTGGCCAGCGCGCCTCGAATTGATATGGACTTCATTTTCTCGTGACTCCGCAAACAGGTTGTCTGGAGCCTAAGCCCGGCCATAACATGGCGGAAGACGCAGTATTTGCACTGTATACGTGCACCAGACGCCACCTACCCACAAACCATTGTGGGAGCGGGCCTGTGATGAGGGGACCTGTGGCGAGGGGGCTTGTCGGAACGCCGCACCGCCCCGTTTGAGTGCGTAGCACTCACAAAGATCTTTGGTGCATCAGAGATTTTGGGGCTGCTTCGCAACCCAACGGGGGCAAGCCCCCTCGCCACAGGTCCCCTCACCACAAGCCCCCTAGCCAACAGGCCCGCTCCCACAGGAACCCATTCCATGCCCGACCTGAATCTGCTGATCACCCTGAACGTGTTGCTCGAAGAAGGCAGCGTAGCCCGCGCCGCGCAGCGTTTGCGCCTGAGCCCGTCAGCCATGAGCCGGGCGCTGGCGCGGTTGCGCGAAACCACCGGCGATCCGCTGCTGGTGCGGGCCGGGCGCGGGCTCGTGCCCACGCCTCGGGCGCTGGAGTTGCGTGAACGCGTCGGCATGCTGGTGCAAGATGCCGAAGCCGTCCTGCGCCCCGCCGAGGCACTCGATCTCAATCAACTGGTGCGCGCCTTCACCCTGCGCACCAGCGATGGCTTCGTGGAAAATTTCGGAGCGCCACTGATCGCCCGCATCAACCAGGAGGCACCCGGTGTCCGCTTGAGTTTCGTGCAGAAGCTGAACAAGGACAGCACCCTGCTGCGCGAGGGCTCAGTGGATCTGGAAACCGGTGTGATCGGCGAAACGACCAGCCCGGAAGTGCGGACCCGGATGCTGTTTCGTGACCGGTTCATTGGCGTCGTGCGTGAGGGTCATCCACTGACTCAAGGCGAGATGACAGCGGTTCGTTATGCCGGTGCCCGACACATCCTGGTCTCGCGCCGGGGCCACGAAAAAGGCGTCATGGACGACGCCTTGAGTGAGCTGGGACTGAAACGGGACATCATCACCATCGTCGCCGGCTTCTCTTCGGCGATTGCATTGGCGCGGGCTTCAGACCTGGTGGCCAGCGTACCGGAGCGACACGTCGGCAACCTGTGCCAGGGGATGCATTGCTTTGCCCTGCCGTTCCCCACGCCGCCGATCACGGTTTCGATGCTGTGGCACCCGCGCATGGACGCCGACCCGGCGCATCGCTGGTTGCGCAGTTGCGTGTGGGAGGTTTGCAGTCAATAAACCCCGGGGCGCGCATTCAAGCGATTTGTATCGAAGTGTATTTCCCCCGGCCACCTTACACAGCGATACAAATCCGCCAGGTTCGGGACATATATGCAGTACATGGAAATGAAAAAGTGGGGCGCATCGGAAAGCGCAGGCTTCCCGAGCATTCCAGCGACCCACTGACAGGAAAAACCACCATGATCAATGCAATCTATACCGTGCTGTACACCGGCAAGACCCACACCACCGGCGGCCGCGACGGTCAGGCGCGCAGCACCGATGGACGTCTGGACATCAAGCTTTCGCCTCCCGGCTCCTCGGGTGCCGGCACCAATCCTGAGCAACTGCTGGCGGCGGGTTGGTCGGCTTGTTTCATCGGGGCGATGGGCAAGGCGTGCGTCGCACTGAAAGTGGCCTTGCCAAGCGACGTTGCGGTGGATGCCGAAATCGATCTGGGCAAGTCCGAAAACGCTTTCTTTCTTCAAGCCCGTCTGAATGTCAGCCTGCCGGGCCTGGACCCGACCGTCGCACGCACGGTGGTGGACCTGGCGCATCAGACTTGCCCGTACTCCAAAGCGACCCGCGGGAACATCGACGTCGAGATCAATCTGGTTTGACCGACACAGAAAAGCCTGGCCTGACGTCTTGATGCCGGTCAGGCCAGGCTTTCTGAACACCGCAATCGTTGTTGTTGTAGGAGCGAGCTTGCTCGCGATGGTCTCGAGAGCGCCGCGTTTACCCAGTAAACAGGCGTTATCGTTAACGACCATCGCGAGCAAGCTCGCTCCTACAGTTCACCTACTCCTTGAGGATCAGCAGCGGCTGGCCTTTCTTGACGATATAGGTCGCCAGCTCCGAGGCTTTGCCCTGGCCCACGTTCTTCGCCACATGGGCGACGCCTTCGGGGATGTACAACGAATCACCAGCCTTGAGCGTCACTGGTGCCCGCCCTTCCAGTTGATACTCAAAGGTGCCGCTGATCACGTGCGCCACTTCTGCGCCCGGGTGAGCATGCCTGGGCGATACCACGCCCGGGTCGAAGTCCACGAGCACCTGAGTGACTTCGCGGTCGGCGGCGCCGAGGTCTTCGCGCAGCAGGTCCGTGCGATGCAGCCCTTGTTGCCAGTTTTTCATTGCCGGAGCCGGCTGTGCCGCCTGAGCTTGAGAGAGGCTCGCGAAGGTCGCAAGCCCTGCGGCGGCCAGGGCAATGCCAAGCTTGCCGATGGTGTGACGGGTGTTGATACGCAACATTGCCTTTCCTCCAGTTGAACCATGGCCAGCCGCGCCGAAAATGACACGATGCCGGTGGTTGCATTTGAAGGCCGCCGTGTATCGCCCGGGTGTCTGGAAACCCCGGTTTTGTATGCCCGGGTAACGGCGGGCGTTGCGGATACCTACGGATACAAACCCGCC
>NZ_AKJL01000201.1 GCF_000282355.1 Pseudomonas sp. GM49 | reverse complement strand
CCGCCGGTTTCGGTGCCGACGGTATCGGCGGGACGGCCGACGATCAGTTCGGCGCGGGCAACATCATCCTCGGCGGCGATGGCAGCGACATCATCGAAGGCCGTGGCGGCAGCGACCTCATCGACGGCGACAGTTGGCTCAACGTACGCATCAGCGTGCGTCAGAACATCGATGGCACCGGACCGGAGATCGCCAGCTTCGACAGCATGACGCCGATGATCCCGCTCATGTTGAACGGCACCTTCAATCCTGGCCAGCTAGTCGCCGTGCGTGAAATCCTGCCCGGTACATCCGCGGGCGGGGCTGCGTTCGACACCGTCAACTTCATGGGTCCTCTGGCGAACTACACGATCGCCGTCAACGGCATCGTCGTCGATCCCGTCGTTCCCCTCGATATCGCCGGCACCGACATCGTCACCGTGACCGACAATGTCGGCAAGGAAGAAACCGACCGTCTCACCCATATCGAGCGGCTGCAGTTCTCCGATCAGGCAGTGGTCCTCGTGCAGGGGGTCAACGCCGAGCCTGTGGGTGCACTGACGGTCGATAACACCGCACCGACCGTTGGCCAGACGCTGACCGTGTCGGCGGCAGGCATCACCGATGGCGACAACGCGGGCGGGGCGATCCACAATTCCATCAGTTACATATGGCAGTTTGAAGCGGCACCGGGCTCGGGCGTCTTCGAGGACATCATCCTCGGGCCAGGCCGCATCGGTATCGGATTTACCAGAGCGGACAAGCCCACTTTCACGGTGACGTCGGATCTTGCCGGTCTGGCAATTCGCGTCAAAGCCTTCTATGCGGACGATCATGGTGTGACCGAGCAGGTATTCTCGGCACCCACTACCGCAGTAGTGGCCGCGGCACCGGCCCCGGTAGTGGCTCCTTCGCTGATCGATCCGCAGACAACTGCCCCAAGCAACGGTGTGCGTTACACGCAATCCGACCTGGCGTTCATCCTTGACCAGATCAAGATAGCGGAACACAACGCGGCCGGTGAGAACCTCAACACGCTGCTCGACAATGTACGGATGCCGTTCGGTTTGCGCACGGTCGAAGGGACGGAAAACAACCTGCTCCATCCCGAGTTCGGTGCCGCCGATAATGTATTCCCACGCCTGACCACGCCTGACTTCCGCCCGGCCGATGCCGGCACGAGTTACACCCAGACCAGCGGCCTGGTGATCGATTCGCAGCCGCGCACCATCAGCAACCTGATCGTCGACCAGACCGCCAACAACCCGGCGGCGGTCGCGGCTACCTTCGATCCGGGTCTGGATGGCGTCCTTGGCACGGCTGACGATGTCCTCAAGGCCGGTGCGCAGGTGGTTACCGGAACCCGTACCGACGGCACGACGTTCCAGACTTTCTTCGACCCGAACGTGAGCCCTGACGCGGGCCTGACCGCGCCGTTCAACCAATGGATGACCTTCTTCGGCCAGTTCTTCGACCATGGCCTGGACCTCGTCACCAAAGGCGGCTCGGGCACCGTGTTCATTCCGCTGCAGCCGGATGACCCGCTGTTCGTGCCCGGTAGCCCGACCAACTTCATGGTGCTGACACGCGCCACCAATCAGCCCGGCCCCGATGGCATTCTGGGCACGGCCGACGACATCCACGAGAACACCAACACCACCTCGCCGTTTGTCGACCAGAACCAGACCTACAGCTCGCATCCTTCGCACCAGGTGTTCCTGCGTGCCTATGAGCTCAACGCAGCGGGCGATCCGGTGGCTACCGGCAAGTTGATCGAAAATCGTGATCTGGGTGCCGATGGCGTGTTCGGTACGGCCGACGACGTCGGGATCGGTGGCATGGCCACCTGGAAGGTGGTCAAGGCGCAAGCCCATGATCTGCTCGGCATCAATCTCACTGATGCCGATTTCAACAACGTGCCATTGCTGGCAACCGACGCCTACGGCAATTTCATCAAGGGTCCGAACGGTTTTCCTCAGGTGGTGATGTTAGGCCCGGATGGCATTGCCGGCACGGCCGACGATGTGTTGGTTGAAGGCAATCCGGCGGCGCCCATCAGCCTGGTCAACGCCGCGCGCACCGGCCATGCCTTCCTCAACGACATCGCGCACACCGCCGTTCCGATCGACGACCAGACCGGCGCAGCACTGCTGCCCGATGCGGACAATGTCGTGGGTGGTACACCTGCGCCGGGCTTCTACGACAACGAACTGTTGGACGCGCACTACATCGCCGGCGACGGTCGGGTCAACGAGAACATCGGTCTGACCACCGTCCATTCCATCTTCCACCATGAGCATAACCGCCTGGTCGATCACACCAAGGATGTGGTCCTGGCGACAGCGGCAAGTGGCGATGTGTCGTTCCTGAACGAGTGGCTGCTGACACCTGTCACTGCCGTTCCCG
>NZ_AKJL01000200.1 GCF_000282355.1 Pseudomonas sp. GM49 | reverse complement strand
CCGGCCAGTCGCTGCCGCCGGCAATCACGGCACCGGCGTCATGCAGCGACCGGGCGGGATACTGGTAACCGTAGGCGAAAGCGCTGATGTAGGGTTTGACCAGTTCGACGGTGTAGGTCTCGCCGGTGGCCCACAGCAGTTGCATGGAGGCGATCACCCCCAGTTGCTTGAAGCGTGCAAACTCCTTGGGATTGACCAGTTGCAAGTGAGCGATGCTGTGCGGCACCGGCGTCGGATTGAGCTTGCGCGCATAGGCTACGCCATTGAGCGACTCACGCACGGCACGGTCGCCGACCGCATGCATGTGCACGATCCAGCCACGTTTTTCCGCCGCCACCACCAACTCACCGAAGTGCGCCGGATCGATCAGCAGCTGACCATTCTTGTGGCTGTTCTTGAACGGCACGATGACCGCGGCGGTCTGCCCCGGAAATTCGAGAATGCCATCCGTGAACACCTTGATGCCGGGGAATGTCAGGTTGGGAACGCCTTCGAACTGCTTCATCACCGTGGCGATCACTTCCAGATCGGCCGGGCGGCTCTTCGGGTTGGTGACCATCAATGCCGCGACGTGAGCACTGAGTTCACCGTTCTGCGCCAGCTCCTTGTACAGCGGCAGCACGCCGACACTTTCCGTGGTGGCCTTGAAATCGAACAGCGAATCCTCACTGCCGCCGTTCGCCGCAGCATCCATCCAGGCGGTGATGCCGTATTGATTGTTGACCCTCACCGCCTCGCGAGCGGCCTTGAGCATGGTCTCCGGGCTGGGCGCGGGGATCCCGCTGCGCACCACGTCCCAGCGGGATTCGGCAAAGTAGCCATTGGGGGTGAAGTCCTGTTCATGGCCGACGTAACCGCGGTCTTTTTCCGGCAGGCTCTTGACCAGTGCCGCGTCTATATTCAGGCGCTTGAGCATCGCGTTGTTGGCCCAACCGGTGTGGCCGTCGATGCCGCTGAAGACGATGGGCTGATCGGCCCAACGCCCCTGATTGAACACTTTGCCGAGTTCACGGCTTTTTTCCCAATAGGCCGAACTGACCCCGGCGACGCTGATCACATCACCGGCCCTGGCACGGCCGGCCTTGTCCTCTTCGATCAACCATTGCTCCAGTACCGGCAAGGGTTTGACCTCGTCCAGCAGGTTGGCTTTCATGTTGTCGAAAGCGCCCACGATCGGGTGGCTGTGGGTGTCGATCATGCCTGGCATCAGCACCTTGCCCGCCAGGTCGATACGCTGGGTCCCGGCATCGGCCAGGGCGTTGATTTCGGCATTACTGCCCACTTTCAGAATCTTGCCGTCTTGTACCGCAACAGCCTGCACCAGCGCCTGGCCGGGTTCGGCGGTAAAGACCTTGCCGTTGAACAACACCAGGTCGGCGGCGGCCATCGCTTGCACCGACGATAACGCCAGCGCGGCGGCCAACAGGTTTGGAATGAATCGCATCGGAACGCTCTCTAATTTTTATGGGGCGGATCGGGAAGTAACAGCTTGGGAAACTACCTGTGGCGCAAGCCCCAGGAACGGCGCCTTGGCCCACACGACCTTGCCGCCGACCAGCGTCAGCAGCACGTCGTTGCGACCCAACTCCTCTTCGGGCACCTGCATGAAGTTCTTGTCCAGCACGATCAGGTCAGCGAACTTGCCGACTTCGACCGAACCCACCACCGCGTCCAGCTTCAGCTGTTCGGCGGCATTGAGGGTGATGCTGCGCAGCACTTCGGCTCGCGACAGCGCCGGATCGGCGTTGAGTCGCCCGGCATACTTGGGGCCATAGCTGTGCGGGTTGCTGGGGTCGCCGGAACGGGTAACGCCAACCTTCAAGGCGAGGAACTCATCCAGCGGATCGACCGGCCAATCGCTGCCAAACGCCACCCGGCCGCCGGCATGGGCGATGCTGCCCGAGGGTTCCATGCGCTCGAATCGCTCGGCACCGAGGTGATCGCTGGTGCCGTCGACCGTGGACGGTGCCTGCTGGGCCCACTGGAACGACATGGTGGCCGTGACGTCCAGTGCCTTGAAGCGCGAATAGTCAGCCGGATCGACAGACTCGGCGTGAGCGATGGCCGGGCGGAAATGATTGCCCGGCAGTTGCTCGCGCACGTAGGCAACGCTGTCCAGTGCATCCCGCACCGCGCGCTCGCCGGTGGCGTGCAGGTGCGGATCGAACCCGGCCTTGACCGCCTCCAGCAACAACGGATTGAGCACTTGCGGCGGGAAGTACAGTTCGCCCAGGTTTTTGCCCGGTGTCCACTTCGGCGCCTTGTCAGTGCCGCTGTTGTGCAGGTACGGGGTCAACATGGCACCGGTGTCCGCCGGGGCATTGATGATGCCGTCCATGAACAGTTTGACGTGGCGCATGTTCACACCCGGTGCGACTTTCACTTCGCCCTGGTCGTAGGTATTGGCCAGTGCCTTGGCCTCGGCGATGGTTTTCGCCGGGTCGGCGGCAGCGGCGGCCGGGTCCAGCTTGATCGCCAGCAAGGCCCGGGCGGTCAATTCACCGGACTTTTGCAGGCTGCTGAAGCCCTTGCCGTTTTCCGGGCCGGACAATGCGTCGAAGAAACTGGTGATGCCCTGTTGGCGCATGGCGTCGAGGGCAGCTCGCAGCTGGTTGAGTTTTTCCGCGTCGGTAGCGGGCGGCACCACGGCGGCCATCGACTCGGCGGCTCCGTCCTCGCAGATGCCGTTCGGGTTGCCGGCGCTGTCACGTCGGTACTTGCCGTCTTCGGGGTCCTTGGTCTGCTGGTTGATGCCGGCCATTTCCAGGCCACGGGAATTGGCCAGCACGGTATGAAAATCGGTGGAGCGGACCTGGATCGGCCGTTTGGTCTTGAGCGCATCCAGGGTCGATTTGTCGGGGTCGCCGTCGAGCCCGGTCATGCCCATGCGATCCCAACTGCCCACTTCCAGCCAGACATCCGGGCCCTTGTCCTTCTCGGCATCGAGACAGGCCTGGATGCTCGCCTGGAACTGCTTGCGGGTCATCGCCTGGTACTTCAGATCGCACAAGGTCATGGCGCGACCGCCGTCCCCCGGGTGCATGTGCGCATCTACGAAGCCCGGCATCAGCATGCGCCCGGCCAGGTCGATCAGTTGTGTTTGCTTGCCGATGTAGCCGTCGACCCCGGCATCGTTGCCCACGTAGACAATCTTGCCGCCGGAAATCGCGATGGCCTGTTGCACGGAATCCTGGCCATCGACGGTGTAGACGTAGCCATTGCGCATGACCGTGTCGGCGGGCGTCGCGCCCAATGCCATGCAGGAAAATGCCGTTGTCGACGCAACGGCGATGAACAACCTGGAAAGTCTCAAATGCCTCACCCCTGTTCTTATTGTTTTGAAGCGGCCCGAAGCGACTGCACAAGCCCTTGATAGACAGGGCATACCCTATAGGGCGCAGCGCTCGAATGGACCTCTGCAAATGAGGAGGGGTGAGGCAAATAATTGAAACGGCGGGGATTAATCCCGACGCACGGACTCCGCCAGCGCACCCGGCGAACGCAGGACGGAGCCCAGCTCCACCTTGCTTTTCACACCGAGCTGCAAGTAGCAGTTACGCAAATAGGTGCGCACGGTCGCGGGGCTCAGGGCGAGGAGTTTGGCGATCTCTTTGTAGGAGTGGCCGGCGGCGAACAGCATCGCTGCGGTGCGTTCCCGTGGCGCCAGGCCGTCCCCGCCAGACGGTGCCTCGAGGGAAAGGATGACGTGTTCGGCGTTGGGGCTGAGGGTCAGGGCGCAGCGGCCCAGACGAATCACACAGGGGGCTTTGGACAATTGCGCAATGACGTCGGCCGGCAGTGTCGAACCGCTCCAGCCGGGCAGTTCGCGCTGAATCGCGGCACACAACCGGGCGCCGACATAGAGCAGGCTGCCGTCCATGCGCGCGATCCCGGAGTCGCTCGCACCATTGTCGGTGTCGAAGCGGATCATGTCCTGCACCTGAAACCGCCACAGCTGGAACAGGTGATCGCAGTAAGCCGCAAACAGCTCGCCTTCCGTTTCATTGAATGCCTGCTCATGCTCACCACGGTACAGGCAGACAAAGAACATCAAGCCGCTTTCAGGCAGTTCGAAGGTGATGCACATCAAATGAAACAGGTCGTGACGCCGGGCGAAGTCGTTGACCGCTTCGCAGGGGTCATTGAAACCGCTGTCGCGCAACACCTCGCCGGGTTGATTCAAGGTGGTATGGGAGAATTTGTCGTTGGCCGCTACCGGATGCCATTCGGCGGCAAAGGATTCGGGCAGGTTGATGCGTCCGTGCATCCAGCTTTGCGGGGTGGTGTTGCTCGGTGGCGACATCTCGCCCCACCACGCAGAGGTGAAAGGCACCAGTTGAGCGAATGTTTGCAGGCCATCGGCGATGAACCGCGACGCCCCGCTTTCCCGTGCCAGCCGCCCCAGGTGCAACACGCAATGATTGAACGCCTTCAGCGTGGCCAGCGACCTGTTGTCGTCAACCTGGTTTCCCCCCTCCATTTTTGCGATCCCGTTCACTGCATGGTCTGTTGCCTTGACGATGCCATAGGCTCGGGAATGGCGTCCAGCTCGCCGTGACATCAACGGTTACAAACTGCTGTTCAATCCGTACAACTGTGGTCTGCGGTCCTGATGCAGGTCGTTGCGGGCGCTGATGCGCTTGTTGCGCGCTTCGGCGAGGTTCAGCGTCGCCAGCAAAATCTGCTCGCCGCCCTGCTCCGCCGGCCCGGCCAAGGGGTAACCGTCAGCATCGACGATGACCGACCCTTGCACCCAGCCAACCCCGCGTTCATGACCATAGCGATCGCATGCTGCAATGAACATGCGGTTCACCGAAGCATTGGCCTGCACCCGCAAGACTTCCGCCGGGCGCTCGGTTTGCGGCCGCGGACCGTCGGGCCAGTTGACCGGCGCGCACAGCAGATCGGCCCCGGCCAGTGCCGGCAGTCGCACCCACTCGGGAAACTCCAGGTCGTAGCAAATCAGCATGCCGAGCCGCCCATGAACCGTCTCGACCACCGGTGGCGCGGCATCGCCGGCGCTGAAGATTTCTTTTTCGGCATCCCACAGATGCGCCTTGCGGTACACCGCACGCAGCCCATTGGCGTCGATCATCGCCGCGCTGTTGGCCAGCTCATCACCGGGCAGGCGCTCGCAGAATCCGCCGACTATCACCAGATTCAGCTCACGGGCCAGGGCCTGCCAGAGTTGCAAGGTCGGGCCATCAGTGGTTTCCGCCAGGGTCAGTGCTTCGTCGCGGTCGGCAAACAGATAGCCGCTCTGCACCAGCTCAGGCAGCACTACGATTTGCGCACCCTGGTACGCCGCCTGACGAATCGCGCGCTCGGTGAGCGTGCGGTTGAAGGCCAGGTCACCTATTTTCGGTGCCAATTGGCAGCAGGCGACCACAGTATTTTTTACGCTGTTCAACGCCCTGCCTCCGCAGATGAATGAGTCATGGCGACGATGTCGCTTTCGCTCAGCGCGTCGATCACCCGGCGCTCGGCGGCCAGATCAATCGAGCGGCTGAGCAGGTAATAGGTCAGCCCCGACACCACCAGGCCCACCAGCCAGGCGATGTCCACGCCTTCGAGCACCCGCGCCAGCGGGCCGACGAAAACCTCTTTGCCGGCGGCGGCATCGAAGATGTAGAAGAACGGCACCATGGCGGCGAAGCCGATCAGGTACGAGGCAATGCCGCGAAATTGCCAGGCGCCGTAGATGCCCTTCGGTGTGAAGAAATGCGGGATCGCATAGCGGCCCTTGCGCACTAAGAAGTAGTCGACCAGGTTGACGGCGGTCCACGGCACCAGGAAGTACAGCAACAACACAAGGAAGGTGTTCAACAGCGCGATGCCGTCACCTTTGATCGACAGCACGCAGGTCAACAGAATCACGCTGATCACACTGATCGACAGCACGCGGGCGCGGGGTGTCGGGGTGATTTTCTTGATCGAGTCGACACCGGTCAGCAGCGTCAGCATGGCGCTGTAGGTGTTGAGCGCGACGATCGGCAGGAAGCCCGCCACCGAGACGATCACCAGCAGATTGCCCAACCCCGGTACCATCGAGGAACCGACCTGATTCAACGCCACCAGCGCATCCGCTGCTTTCAACTGCTGCGCCAGCCAGGCGCCGAGGCCGATCATCCAGCTGCCGGACAACGAGGCCCCGATGAACACCGCCGCGATCAGTTTCGCCCGGCTGGTGTTTTTCGGCAGGTAACGGGAATAGTCGGACACGTAGGGCGCATAGGAAATGTTGTAGCTGGCACCGATGGCGAACAGCGTGGCGAAGGCCACCCAGTTGAAGCCCAGATTGGTCGCCGGCGTGACGCCTTCCTGACCCGCACCGAACATCAAAGCGATGGTCACCAGTGCGTACAGCGGCAAGGTCGCCAGCAAGGCCCACTTGAAGGCCTTGTGCATCAGGTCGTGGCCGTAGATCGACAACATTGCGCCGATCAGCACCACCGCGACGGCGACTATGGTCGGGTCGATGCCAAACACATGTTCAAGGCCGTTCATGATCAGCGAGATATTCACCACGTTGAAACCGACGAACACAAACATGGTCGCCATCAACGCCAGGATCACCCCGCGATAACCGAACTGGGCGCGGGACTGGATCATCTGCGGCAGGCCCATTTCCGGGCCCTGGGAGCCGTGGAACGCCATGAAAATGGTGCCGAACATGATGCCCAGGGCACCGGCGAGCATGGTCCACAACGCCGACAAACCGAGGCTCGGGCCGACAAAACCGATGGAGATGGTGAAGAAGTGGAAATTGCCGAGAAACCAGAACGGTCCCTGGCTGCTGAGTTTGGCGTGGCGTTCGCTTTGCGGAATGTAATCGATCGAGTGGCCTTCGATGGCCAACCCGCCACTCGACTCGGCGGCGCGCGCAGACACTGGGGAACCTGACATACGATTGTTCCTATGCTGTTGTTTGTTGTTTTTGTGGGTACAGCGCTCGCTACGACGTCCAGTTCAGGTGAAACTCCAGAAAAAGCTGACGATGACGCTGGTTTCACGGCAATGTAGGGCGTGAGTTCGGGCAATAAAATATCGCAGGCACACTGTTCACATAGATCAAAACCTATGTAAGCGAAAATCGGGAGCCCCCATGCTGGGAACTGTATCGGAGCTGGATCTGCGTCTGATCCGGGTATTTTTGACCGTCGTTGAGGCCGGCGGCATTTCGGCGGCACAAACCGCCCTCAACACCACGCAGCCCACAATCAGCGCGCAGTTGGCGACGCTGGAAGCCCGGGTCGGTTTCCGCCTGTGCGAACGCGGGCGCGGCGGGTTTTCCGTAACGCCCAAAGGTACGCAGTTCATCGAGGCGGCCCGACGCTTGCTGGCGGCGGCCGAGGGTTTTCGGGTCGAGGTGCAGCACATCAACCGCAAAGTCTCGGGCAGCATCAACATCGGCCTGCTGGGGCAAATCGATCCGGTGGCGAACAGGAAAATCGGCTTGGCCATTGCCCGTTTGCGGGCTCGGCACGAGGGGCTGTACTTCCATTTCACCGAGCTGTCGTCGTCCCTGCTGGAAGAGAAAATCATCAACGGCCATATCGACCTGGCCATCGGTTACTTCTGGCACCGCTTGCCCAGCATCGATTATTTCCCGCTGTTCCCGGAAACCCAGATCGCCTACTGCGCGCCCTCGCATCCGTTGTTCGGGCAAGTCGGCGCACTGACCCGTGAAGATGTCAGCGGATTCGACTGGGTCTGGCCGAGCCATCCGCTGCCGGAAATGCCGGCCCCCACGTCAATTGAACGCCTGACCGTGCTCACCGACAGCATGGACGGCGCGGCCCTGCTGATTCTGTCAGGCCAGCATTTGGGGTTTCTGCCGCAGCACTATGCGACCCGCCATGAACAGCTGGGGCAACTGCACCCACTGAACCCGGATCTGCTGCGCTATGAGGTGAGCTTTCATGCGGCGGTGCGGCATTCGGCTCGTCAGCGCGATCTGGTGAGTGCGTTCCTGAATGAGTTGATCGAGATTTTCGAAGCGGTGTAGGTCCTGCTCGCGATAGCGGTGGGTCAGCCAACATCAATGCTGGCTGTAACGCCATCGCGAGCAAGCTCGCTCCCACAGGGAAATATGGTGGATTAGAGTTGAATATCCTTGGCCGGTATCACATCAATCCGCGCCACGGAACCGGTCAGGCGCTTCAGGTCCTTGTTGTGCTCGGCAATGATGTCTTCGGCGCTGAGGTTGCCGTTGTCGACCGTGGAATGGGCGTCGCCCGCCAGGACCACGTCGTAGCCCAGTTTCAGGGCCTGGCGCACGGTGGCATTGACGCAATAATCGGTTTGCAGTCCGCAGATGACCAGGCGCTCGAAGTCCTGCACCGGCAATAGTTTTTGCAGGTTGGTCTGGTAGAACGAATCCTGTGTGGTCTTGCGCACGCGATGATCCTTGGGCGAGGTTTCCAGCCCTTCGGCCAGTTGCCAGCCAGCAGCTTCATGCGCCAGCGGACTGTCCGCTTCTTCGTGCTGGACCAGCACCACCGGAACGCCGGCCTTGCGCGCCCGGGCCGAGAGATCGTTGATCGTATCGATGACACGCCCGATCTCGAAGCACGCGTACTCACCGGAACACAAAGCCTGCTGAACGTCGATGATTAACAACGCAGTGGTCATGATTTCCTTCCTTGATGTGTCGAGGAATCAGGGGACGAACATAAGCCCGTCCCCTTGCGGATACAACCCTCAATAACCCAGCGACAACCCGGTGTTACGCCGTGGGTCGTTCGCCCCGTAAAAACGGTTCTTGCCCACCGGCTTGCCACCCAGGGACGGCGCGCCGACCAGGATCGCCGCCAGATGGTTGGCGTCCTGTGGACCGGTAAACTTGTGCCCCCAGCTTTCGAGGATTTTCACCGTATCCGGGCTGGTGGTGAAGGCTTCCAGGTTGGTTTCCTCCGGCAGCCACTGCTGGTGGAAACGCGGCGCATCCACCGCTTCCTGGATGTTCATGCCGTAGTCGATCACGTTGAGCATGGTCAGCAAGGTCGCGGTGATGATGCGGCTGCCACCCGGCGTACCGACCACCATCACCACTTTGCCGTCCTTGGTGACGATGGTCGGGCTCATGGACGACAGCGGCGCCTTGCCGGGCGCGATGGCGTTGGCCTCGCCCTGCACCAGGCCGTACATGTTCGGCACGCCGATTTTCGAGGTGAAGTCGTCCATTTCATCGTTGAGGATGACCCCGGTCTTGCTCGCCATCACACCGGCACCGAACCAGTCGTTGAGGGTGTAGGTCACCGACACCGCGTTGCCCCATTTGTCGACGATGGAGTAATGGGTGGTGTTGTTGCCTTCATGGGGCGCTACGCCCGGCTTGAGTTCACTGGATACCGCGGCTTTTTGTGGCTTGATCGCTTCGCGAAGCTTGGTTGCGTAGTTTTTATCCAGCAGGTGGGCGATCGGGTTCTTCACGAAATCCGGGTCGCCCAGGTAGCTGTTGCGGTCCACATAGGCGTGGCGCATCGCCTCGATCTGATAGTGCATGCCCTGGGCCGAGTGGTAGCCCAGATCCTTCATCGGATAGCCTTCGAGGATGTTCATGATCTCGCAGATCACCACGCCGCCGGAGCTCGGTGGCGGTGCGGAAACGACGTGATAGCCACGGTAGTCGCACTCGATGGGCGCCAGTTCGCGGGTCTTGTATTTGTCGAGGTCGGCCTGGGTGATGATGCCCTTGTTGGCCTGGCTGGAGGTGACGATAGCGTCGGCCACCCAGCCTTTATAGAAACCGTCGGTGCCTTTCTCGGAGATCTCCCGCAAGGTCTTGCTCAGGTCCTTTTGCACCAGTTTCTGGCCGACCTGCATCGGCTCGCCGTTATGGAGAAAGATCGAGCCGGAATCCTTCATGTCCTTCTTGAACATGTCAGTGGCGTAGTCCAGCAGATCGACATCCCCCTGCTCCAGCACGAAACCGTCTTCGGCCAGCTTGATGGCCGGGGCGATGATTTCCTTGCGCGGCTTGGTGCCGTACTTGGACAGCGCCAGTTCCATGCCCGAAACGGTGCCCGGCACACCTACGGCCAAATGGCCACGGGTACTCAAATCGGGAACGACGTTGCCCTCCTTGTCCAGGTACATGTTGGCGGTAGCGGCCAGCGGGGCCTTTTCGCGGAAGTCGAGGAAGGTCTTGCGCCCGTCCGCCAGTTGAATGGTCATGAAACCGCCGCCACCGAGGTTACCAGCCGCGGGGTACACCACCGCCAGCGCATAGCCGACCGCGACCGCCGCATCGACAGCATTGCCGCCGTTCTTGAGCACATCCACGCCCACGTGGCTGGCCAGGTGCTGGGCCGTGACCACCATGCCGTTTTCTCCCGTAGCCGGGGCCACGGAGGCGGCGTGAGCAGTCAGACAGCTGAGTGCCAATGAGGTCGCAATCAGCGATTTGGCAAAAGGTTCATACTTCATGAGTCGGTCTCTTCTTGTTATTTCATAGGAAAACGCTTCAAAAGCCGTAGCCAAGTATGGTCGGGATTACGTATTGCGCCTCCCCGTCAAGACAGTATCCTTAACGCCTGTTCAGCCATTTCGTGCGAGCCCTGGCATGACCTATACCTGCACCACCGTGGCTTCACCTGTCGGCCAGTTGAAGCTGGTCGCGAACGGTTCACGACTGGCGGCTATCCTCTGGGAAAACGACAAACCCGGTCGGGTGCGCCTCGGACCGATGCGCGAAGCGCCGGACAACCCGATCCTGGTGCGCACGGCTGCGCAGCTGGGCGAATATTTTTCCGGCACCCGCGATCGCTTCGAACTGGAACTGGATTTTGCCGGCACGGAATTTCAGAAGAAGGTCTGGGCGGCGCTGCTGACCATCCCGTTCGGTGAGACCCGCAGCTACAGCCAGATCGCCGAGCAGATCGGCAACCCGGCAGCGGTCAGGGCGGTGGGCGCGGCGAATGGCAAGAACCCGATATCGATCGTGGCGCCGTGTCACCGGGTGATCGGCGCGTCGGGCAAGCTGACCGGGTTTGCCGGGGGGCTTGAGGCGAAGGAGCTGTTGCTGACGCTGGAGGGTGGGCAATGGCCCGGCACGGCACGCCTGCCAGGCTTTTGATCATGCTTGGGGGAACAGATTTTTCATCGCCGCATACTGCAACAGCATGATGGTCTTGGCGTCGCAGATCTCGCCGCGGTAAAACGCTTCGAGCGCGTCGTCGAAACGCCATTCCAGCACTTCCAGTTCCTCGGTTTCCGCCTCCAGCCCACCACCGTCGCTGACCTTGGAGGCCGCATCGTACTCAGCGATGAAGAAGTGCAGTTTTTCCGTCACCGAACCGGGGCTCATGTACGCCTCGAACACCTTCTGCACATGGTGCACGCGGTAACCCGTCTCTTCCTCCGCCTCATCGCGGATGCGGTCTTCGGGTGCCGCGCCTTCCAGCAGCCCCGCCGCCACTTCGATCAACAGCCCATCGTGGCCATTGACGAACACCGGCAGGCGAAATTGCCGGGTCAGTACCACGGTTCTCTTTTCGCGGTTGTACAACAGAATCGCCGCGCCGTTGCCACGGTCGTAGACCTCTCGCGTCTGGCGTTGCCACTCGCCGTTGTTGCGGCGGTAATCGAAGGTGATTTTCCTGAGCAGGTACCAGTCGTGGGACAACACCTGAGACTCAAGGATGTTGACCCGCTCGGCTGTGTTCGACATGACAACGCGTCCTGTTACTTGTCTGAGGGTCCACATGTTAAATGAAAACGAACAGCGCTTGCCCCCTCAAGCAAGCTGCGCGTTGACGACGGTTAAACTTTTCCGGGGATGGATCAATCGTCGAGACCGGGATAGGCTGCGGTTTCAATGCCATATGGATATAGCCATGAACCTGCGTATCGAACTGTCGCAAAACCCCACGGAAGAACAACGCCAGGCGATCCTCAAGCCATTGCGCGCGTACAACGGCTCGAAGGCCGAAGGTAACGTGCCTGAGCACATCGCCTTGCTGGTGCGCGACGACAACGACGAAATCCTCGGCGGCCTGCATGGCCGATTTTTTTACCAGTGGCTGTACATTGACTTGCTGGTGGTGCCGGAACAGGCGCGGGGACAGGGCATGGGCTCGAAGCTGATGCAGATGGCCGAGGACCTGGCGCGGGAACGGCGCTGCGTCGGGCTGTGGCTCGACACCTTTGAATTCCAGGCACCGGAGTTCTACAAGAAATGCGGCTATAGCGAGATCGGGCACATTGCCGACTATCCGCCGGGCCATAAGCACTTCTTCTTCCAGAAGCGCCTGATTTATTGATCAACACAAAACCAATGTGGGAGCGGGCTTGCTCGCGAAGGCG
>NZ_AKJL01000199.1 GCF_000282355.1 Pseudomonas sp. GM49 | reverse complement strand
CTTCGGAGCCAATCCGGCCGGGCAGGACTTGCTCAATATCACGGCGCTGGGGATCACCAGCGCGACGTTCGCTGCCAACGTGAGCATAACGGCTAACGGGGCGGACACGGTGGTTGGAATCGGAGTGGACTCCATCCGCCTTGTTGGTGTCAGCAGTGCGGCCGTTGATCAGACGGACTTCATTCTGGCCACCTGAGGTCCTGGTCGGTACTGTCGCAGGGAGCGTGGACAGCGGAGGGGAGGGCAATGGATGCCCTCCCTTTCTCCTTCCACTCAATTGCCTCATGACTGCATTCGGTGTGGGAATTCAGGGAGGGCTGAATCGACCAGGGTTTTGCCGCGATAGCGATGAGCATGACGTTGCAAGCTGCTCTCAAATAATCGGAGACGTTCTTCTATTTTTCCGGCGTGAAATAGCTCTTCTCAATAGCTTTGCGAGTCGAGGCAATGATTTTCGTGCGAGTTCGTTCTTTCTCGACTGCTCGGGACAGGACTTGCGCTCCCACACATTGAGCGATGACGGCCCATGCCGCATCAGGGCTACCGAAACGATCGGCCCAGGCTTTCTGTATTTGCTTAAGGGCCTTTTTCGACGGCCACCCGTACCTACCCCTCAGGTTCGGCACGCGCAATCTCTCCACCCAAGTCTGGAGGGACACAGCCTTCTTCTGGATGAGGGACATGAAAGGTACTTGGGTAGTTACGCGCTGCGACGTTATTCCTTTGTTATTTGCACTCCCGCAGTTAGAAATAACATTTTGCTCTATACCTGCACTCAAATTTCTATATGTCGTTTAAAAACAGCTAGTTATACGACCTAACACCGGTCGTCTGTTTTAGCGGCGTAAAATTGACAAAGTTTTCCTATGGAACTTTAGTCTTAGTTATCGGGGGGCCCGCCCGCCTGAAGCTTGCCATCGCTTTGGCAACGCAAGGCGCGGTGACTCTCCTGAGAGGAGCAGAGCCATGTCGATCATTTCGTTCTTTTGCAGAGGGAGGGGGGTGTCCAGGATGTTCGCCTTCACTTCCAGATTCCATGACCCGCCCAGGGCTCGGATTCGCTCTGCCTGATCGCCCGGCGAGCAATTCATTTCGCGAATTCCAGGCGTGTATCCCGGGTCCCGGGTAACGCCAGATCTCTCGCAAAAAAACATAACCAACAAACTGCGCAAGCCAGCACTTGACTTGGCGCGGGAGGGTTTTCTCGTCCCGTGCCTTTACTCAAATAGATCGAGGGCAATCCAAAATGGCCAATTTCAACAAGTCGGACCTGGAGTTCATCCTTAAGCAAATCTTTATCGCAGAAGCGAATGCCGACGGCGCAAGCCTCATTGATTTGCTTCCCAACTCTCAGGTGCCGTTCGGCCTGCGTACCGTCGATGGCAGCTTCAACAACCTGGTCACCGGCCAGAGCGAGTTTGGCGCTGCGGACAATGCTTTCCCGCGCCTGCTTGATCCTTCCTTTCTGTCGCCGGCATACGCCGGGACAGGGTCGGTGACCGATCCGCAACCACGGATTATCAGTAACCTGATCGTCGACCAGACCGCCAATAACCCGGCGGCCTATGCCTCAGCGTTCGACCCGGGCCTGGACGGTGTGCTCAACTTCGGCTCGCCGGGTAATGACGACGTACTCAAGGATGGCGTACAGGTAGTCACCAGCCCCGGGCTGGATGGCGTATTCGGCACGACCGATGACAAGCCAGTGTTCTTCATGCCCAACGTGTCGCCGGACGTCGGCCTGACCGCCAGCTTCAACTCGTGGATGACTTTCTTCGGCCAGTTCTTCGACCACGGTCTCGACCTGGTCACCAAGAGCGCTACCGACTTCGTGTTTATTCCGCTGCAGCCGGACGATCCGTTGTTTGTACTGAACAGCCCGACCAACTTCATGGTGCTGCCACGTGCAGTGCGTACCGCCGGCGCGGACGGAATACTCGGCACGACCGATGATGGCCAGCCCAACACCACCTCGCCGTTCGTCGACCAGAGCCAGACCTACAGCTCGCACCCGTCGCATCAGGTGTTCCTGCGCGAGTACGTCCTCAATGCGGCAGGCGATCCTGTTGCAACGGGACGCTTGATTACCAACCGCGATCTCGGCGCCGATGGCAAGTTCGGCACTGCCGATGATGGCAGCGGCGAAAATGGCGGCATGGCGACCTGGAAGGTGGTCAAGGCCCAGGCCCGTGACATTCTCGGCATCAACCTGACCGACGCCGATGTACACAACGTGCCGTTGCTGGCAACCGATGCGTACGGCAACTTCATCCGCGGGCCGAGCGGCATGCCGCAGGTAGTGATGCGCATCGGTAACGGTGCTGACGGCATTGCCGGGACAGCTGATGACGTCACGCAACTGGTCGAAGGCAACCTGCTTAATCCGATCAGTCTGGCCAACGCCGTGAGCACCGGGCATGGCTTCCTCGACGACATCGCCCACAATGCTGCGCCGGTCGTCGTCAATGGGCTTCTGCAGGCGGATGCCGACATCGCTGTCGGCAATGCGCAGCCAACTGACGGGGCCGGCAACAACCAGACCTATGACAACGAACTGCTCGACGCCCACTACATTGCCGGCGACGGCCGGGTAAACGAGAACATCGGCCTGACCACCGTGCACCATGTGTTCCACTCCGAGCACAACCGCCTGGTCCAGCAATCCAAGGACACCATCCTTGCTTCCGGCGACCTGGCCTTCCTCAATGAGTGGTTGATTGACGACGTAGCCGCGATACCGACTACCCCCGCCGGGATCGCAGCGCTGGTGTGGGACGGTGAACGCCTGTTCCAGGCCGCCAAGTTCGGCACCGAGATGCAGTACCAGCACCTGGTGTTCGAGGAGTTCGCGCGGACCATTCAGCCACAGGTCGACGAATTCCTTGCGCCTAATGGCTATGACACCTCGATCAACCCGGCAATCCTTGCCGAGTTCGCCCACGTGGTGTACCGCTTCGGTCACTCGATGTTGACCGAGACCGTCGATCGCTTCGATCCCGCGTTCAATCCGCTGCTCACTAACCCGGCCAACCCGGACTCGCAACTGGGTCTGATCGCGGCCTTCCTCAACCCGCTGGCGTTCGCCGGCAGCGGGGTGACTGCGGACCAGGCGGCAGGGGCGATCGTTCGCGGTGTGACCCGCCAGGTCGGCAACGAGATCGATGAGTTCGTCACTGAAGCGTTGCGCAATAACCTGCTCGGTCTGCCGCTCGATTTGCCGAGCCTGAACCTGGCGCGTGGTCGCGACACCGGCATCCCTACATTGAATGAGGCGCGCCGAGAGTTCTACGCAATGACCGGCGACAGCCAACTCAAGCCCTACATCAGTTGGGCTGACCTGGCGGACAGCCTCAAGCACCCCGAGTCGCTGGTCAACTTCATCGCAGCCTTTGGCACGCATAGCACGATCACGTCGGAGACCACGCTGGCAGGCAAACGCGCTGCAGCCTTTGCGCTGGTATTCAATGTTACGGGTTCGCCGGCTGACCGCCTGGACTTCCTCAACAGCACTGGTGCCTGGGCCAACGTAACGACAGCTGGCAAGGATGGAATACTGGGTAATGCCGATGACCTCACGGGCGTGACGATCACGGGCGTCGACGACATCGACTTCTGGGTCGGTGGCCTCGCCGAACAGAAAATGCCGTTCGGCGGCATGCTCGGCTCGACGTTCAACTTCGTGTTTGAAACCCAGATGGAGGCGTTGCAGAACGGTGACCGCTTCTACTACCTGTCGCGTACCGCGGGCCTGAACTTCGGCACTGAGCTTGAGAACAACTCCTTTGCCAAGCTGATCATGCTCAACACCGATGTCACCCACCTGGCGAACACCGTGTTCCTGACGCCGACGTTCACCCTCGAAGTGAATCAGGCTGCTCAGTTCACCGGCCTTGGCCTGGATAGCCGCGCCGATCCGACGGGCGGCATCATGATCAACGGCGTGGAAGTCGTGCCGCTGGTGATTCGCGACAACCCCGACACCCCCGGTCCGGACACCAATTATCTGCAATACACCGGTGAAGACCATGTTGTCCTGGGCGGCACCGCCGGCGATGACATCATCATCTCTGGTGACGGCGATGACACCGTTTATGGCGACGCCGGCAACGACCGCCTCGAAGGCGGCGCCGGGAACGATGCGGTGCTGGGCGGCGCGGGCGATGACATCATCTCCGACTCGTTCGGTGACAACCGTCTGGAAGGTAATGCCGGTAACGATGTGATCGTGGTTGGCAGCATGCTTGCTGCAGGCAACCTGATACTGGGTGGCGATGGCCAGGACTTCATCATCACCACCGAAGACATCAGCACCACCTTCGGCGGCCAGGGTGACGACTTCATCCTCGGTGCCAAGACCAACCTGCCACCTACCGGTAACGAAGGTGATGACTGGATCGAGAAGGGCACCCAGGACGGTGCGCCTGGCGATAACTTCTCGCCGCTGCTCAATGACGATGTGATCGGCAACGACATCTTTGTCGGTGGCGGTGGCTTCGACGAAATGATCGGCGAGGGTGGCGATGACATCTTTGTCGGCAGCGATGCCCAGGACAAGATGGACGGCATGTCCGGTTTCGACTGGGTGACCTACAAGAATGACAAGGTTGGCGTGACCGTTGACCTGAGCCTGGCCGCACTGGCGCAGCCACATGGCAATGCACCAAACCAGAATGCCGGCATATTCAATCCGGTCGGTGCCTCGCCAGCCTCGATTCTCGACCGTTTTGCCGAGGTCGAAGGCTTGTCCGGTTCGAGTTTCGGCGACGTCCTCAAAGGCGACGATGTTGATGCAGTCACTATCATCAACCACGGCGGTACCACGGGCAGTGCGCTGACCAATGTCGCGTTGATCCGCGGCCTGGACCAGTTCCTCGCCGATGCCGGATTGCCAACCACCGGCTTTGCCACTGGCAACATCATCCTCGGCGGCAATGGCAGTGACCTGATCGAAGGTCGTGGTGGCGATGATCTGATCGACGGCGACAAATGGATCAACGTCAGAATTGCCGTTTATGCCCCTGGTGATGTCAACCATACCGGTCCCGAAATCGCCAGCTTCGACAGCATGGTCGACATGATCCCGTTCATGCTGGATCGCACCTATAACCCTGGTCAGCTCAAGGCCGTGCGGGAAATCATGCCCGGCACTTCGACTGGCGGGGCGGCCTTCGACACCGCCATTTTCTCCGGGGTTGCGTCCGAGTATACGGTTACCGTTGACAACCGCGGCACGGCCAACGTGGCGGACGATGTCTGGACAGTGGCCGATAACGTAGCGGGTCGCGACGGCACCGATACCCTGCTGCATATCGAACGCCTGCAGTTTGCCGATACCCAGCAAGTGCTGGTACCAGGGCAGAATGCACAACCGGTTGGCAGACCTACCGTTTCGGATGGAAACGGCGGGGCGATAACGGTGGGCGACACGCTGACGGTCAGCGTGGCCGGGGTGCGTGATGGCAATAACGTCGCGCCGGGTAATCCGCAGGGGTTCATCACCAACTCCTCGGTGTCCTACATCTGGCAGTTCGAGGCCACTCCAGGCAGCGGCGTATTCGAGGACATCATCCTGCTGCCGGCTGGCGACCTGGCGTTCCAAAGCGCCGATGGTACCGCGTTCAAGGTCTCTCCTGACCTCGCCGGGTTGTCGTTGCGGGTCAAGGCGATCTATCAGGATGGTCACGGCACCACGGAGATCCTGTTCTCCACGCCGACGGCCACCGTAGTCGCCGGTGCACCGGTCACGCCAACGCCGCTGGTACCTGTAGTCGATGCCACCGCGGGTGGCGCGGGCCTTCACATGGTCCGCTCCGACCTCAACTTCATTCTTGATCAGATCAAGATTGCCGAGGCTGATGCGGCCGGTCAGGACATCCTTTCGCTGATCCCGAATATTCGTGCGCCATTAGGGCTGCGTACAGTCGACGGGTCGAACAACAACCTGATGAACCTCAACGGCAACAATCACACCGAGTTTGGTGCCGCCGATAACGTCTTCCCGCGCTTGACCGATCCGGTCTTCAATCCGGCGGAAGGTGCTCCTGCCGACTTCTTCGGTCCCGGCTCGCCGGCCGGCCCGGGAACGACGTATCAGCAGACCAGCGGCGCTGTGTTTGACTCGCAGCCGCGCACCATCAGTAACCTGATCGTCGACCAGACGTCGAACAACCCGGCGGCCTATGCCACGGCTTTCGACCCGGGTGCGAACGGTCATCTCGACTTCGGTGTGGTGGGGGTGGGTAATGACGACGTCCTCAAGGATGGCGTACAGATTGTCGCCAGCCCCGGACTGGATGGTCAGTTCGGTACTGCCGATGATCACGATGTGTACTTTTTCGAGAACGTCGCGGCGGACGCGGGATTGTCCGCACCGTTCAACGCCTGGATGACCTTCTTCGGGCAGTTCTTCGATCACGGCCTGGACCTTGTCACCAAAGGTGGTTCGGGCACCGTGTTCATCCCGCTGAAACCGGACGATCCGCTGTTTGTGCCAGGCGGCAACACCAACTTCATGGTGCTGAGCCGCGCAACCAACCTGCCAGGGGCGGATGGCGTTCTCGGTACGGCCGACGACATCCATGAGCACACCAACACCACCTCGCCGTTCGTGGACCAGAACCAGACCTATAGCTCGCACCCATCGCACCAGGTGTTCCTGCGCGCTTATCAGATGACCGATAGCGGCCCGATAGCGACCGGCAGACTGATCACCAACCGTGATCTGGGAGTGGATGGCCAGTTTGGTACCGCGGACGACGTCGAAATTGGTGGCATGGCGACCTGGAAGGTGGTCAAGGCGCAAGCCCGTGACATTCTCGGCATCAACCTGACCGACGCCGACGTCGATAATGCCCCGCTGTTGGCGACCGATGCCTATGGTAATTTCATCAAGGGGCCGCACGGCTTCCCGATGGTCGTGATGAAGGGGGTTGACGGCCTTGGCGGCACGCCGGATGACGTCCTTGTCGAAGGTAATCCGCTTGCTCCCGTTGACCTGACCGATGCTGTACGCACCGGTCACCAGTTCCTTGTCGACATTAACAACAATGCAGTGCCGGTGTTCAACAGCCTTGGCGAGCTCGTTCCTGACGCGGACGACGTTGCTGGCAACGCCGTGCCGATCGATCCGCTGACCGGGGCCAAACTGGCCTACGACGATGAACTGCTGGATGCGCACTACATCGCTGGCGACGGCCGGGTCAACGAGAACATCGGTCTGACCGCGGTGCATGCGATCTTCCACTCCGAGCACAACCGCCTGGTCCAGCAAACCAAGGACACCGTGCTCGATTCGGGTGACGTGGCCTTCCTCAACGAGTGGCTGCTCACGCCGGTGGCCGCATTGCCAGCCACCCAGGCCGAGTTCGATGCGCTGGTATGGAATGGCGAGCGCTTGTTCCAGGCGGCCAAGTTCGGCACCGAGATGCAGTATCAGCACCTGGTATTCGAAGAGTTTGCGCGGACCATCCAGCCCAACATCGACCTGTTCTTCGCACCGACCCAGGTCTATGACGTCGACCTCGATGCCTCGATCGTCGCCGAGTTCGCCCATACCGTGTACCGGTTTGGCCACTCGATGCTGACCGAGACCGTCGATCGCTTCGATATCGACTTCAACGTGGTGGGCGACGGCAATCCGAATGTCGCGGGCAATCAACAGACCGGCCTGATCGCGGCGTTCCTCAACCCGTTGGCTTACGCCGCCAGTGGCGTGTCGCCAGAGGATGCGACCAGTGCGATCATCCGTGGGGTGACCCGGCAAGCCGGTAACGAAATCGACGAGTTCGTCACCGAGGCGCTGCGCAATAACCTGCTCGGCTTGCCGCTCGACCTGCCGGCGCTCAACATCGCCCGTGGCCGCGACGTGGGGATTCCTTCACTCAATGCGATCCGCCGCGACATCTACAGCCAAACCGGCGATACCCAACTCAAGCCGTACAACAGCTGGGTTGATCTGATGCAGCACCTCAAACATCCGGAGTCGTTGATCAACTTCATCGCGGCCTATGGCACGCATGACACGATCACGTTGGCGACCACGCTGGCAGACAAACGCGCTGCAGCCATGGCGCTGGTACTCGGTGGTACGGGTGCGCCGGCTGACCGTTTGGACTTCCTCAACGGCACCAATTCCTGGGCCAACGTGACGCTGGCCGGCAAGGATGGGGTGCTGGGGACTGCCGACGACCTGAAGGGTGTGACTATCACGGGCGTCGATGCCATCGACCTCTGGATCGGCGGCCTGGCCGAACAGAAAACCCCGTTCGGCGGCATGCTCGGCACGACCTTCAACTTCGTGTTCGAGAACCAGCTGGAAAAACTGCAGGACGGCGACCGCTTCTACTACCTGGAGCGTACCTCTGGCCTGTCGATGAATGCCGAACTTGAAAGCAACTCGTTCGCCAAGCTGATCATGGCCAACACCTCGGCCACGCACTTGCCGGGCCTGGTGTTCTCGGACCCTGGGTTCTATCTGGAAGTGGACCCGGGCAAGCAGTTCAACGAGGGGCTGCTCGCGGCCGATCCGCTCGGTCCGAATGGCGAGCAGGTGGTGTTCCGCGACAACCCGCTGACCGTGGGGCTGGACACCAACTACATCCGCTACAACGGTGCCGAGCACATCGTGCTGGGTGGCACGGACAACGCAGACATCCTCATCTCCAGTGAAGGCGATGACACGGTCTGGGGTGATGCGGGCAACGATCGCATCGACGGCGGTGACGGCAACGACCAGCTGCGCGGGGGTGCCGGCGACGACATCATTACCGACACCGGCGGCGACGATAACATCCAGGGTGGCGACGGCAACGACGTGCTGCACGGAGGCAACGGCATCAACCTGATCATTGGCGGGTTCGGCAACGACTTCATCGTGACCGGTGAGGATGCCTCCGAAGCCATTGGTGGCCAGGGCAACGACTTCATCCTGGGCAGCAAAGCCAACGAACAGGACATGGGTAACGAAGGCGACGACTGGATCGAGAAGGGCACTTCGGACGGTGCGCCTGGCGACAACTTCGATCCACTCGGCAACGATCCGGTAATCGGCAACGATGTATTCGTCGGCGGCAACGAGAACGACAAGTTCAACGGCGAAGGTGGCGACGACATCATGGTCGGCAGTCTCGGCTTCGGTGACCGCTATATCGGCGGTTCGGGCTATGACTGGGCGACCTTCAAGGATCTCGCCCAGGGCGTGACCATCGATTACAGCGACCGCTTCTTCGATGTGCCAGTGCAGCCGGGTTCGGGAGCTTCGGCACTGGTGCGTTTCGACATCATGGAAGGTCTGTCGGGTTCGTCCCACGGTGATTTCCTGCGCGGTGATAACGAAGATGCGACATCGCTACCCACCGCGGGTGCAACTGGCAGTGTGCTGACCAACATCAGCCTGATCAATGGCCTGGCGGGTCTGCTGCCAGTCGGAGCGACGTTCTTCGACGGCGGCAACATCATCCTCGGTGGCAGCGGCAGCGACCTCATCGAGGGTCGCGGTGGTGACGACATCATCGACGGTGACAAGTGGCTGAACGTGCGTATCAGCGTACGGGCAAACGCTGATGGAACTGGCGATGAAATCGCCACGTTCGACAGCATGGTGCCGATGGTTCAGGCGATGCTCAACGGTACTTACAACCCGGGCCAGCTGGTCATCGTGCGGGAGATTCTGACCGGCACTGACCGCTTCGACACCGCGGTGTTCTCCGGTAATGCGTCGGAGTACAGCGTCGCTGTCGATGGCAACACCGTCATCGTGACCGATCTGGTGGCGGGCCGTGATGGCGTCGATCGCCTGACGGGCATCGAGCGTCTGCAGTTCGCCGACCAGGCGCAGGCGTCCGGCGTTGGCACCGCCTTGAACAGCGGTCCTGTGGGGCGTCTGGCGATCCTCGATGCTACCACTGGTGCACGTACCGACGCGTCTGTCGCCGGCCAATTGCTGCGTGTCAGCGATCAGTCGGTACGCGACGCGGACAATGTGAGTGCGGCCAATCCGACCGGCGCGGTTACCGGTCCCGTGGCTTACTACTGGCAGGTCGAAAACGTTGCCGGCTCGGGTATCTTTGAAGACATCACCTTTTTTGCCGCCGGTGAGGTATCGCGGGCGGTCGGCGCCACTTACCTGGTGGCGGATGATGTCGCCGGTCTGAACCTCCGCGTTCGGGCGGTGTATCAGGATGCCCAGGGTACGCTGGAGATCGTCGACTCGTCGGGGAACAACGCACCGACCGCCGGGCCGACCATCCTCGGGCTTGCGTTTCCGGACCAGGTGTTGACTGCCGACACGTCGACCATCATCGACGTCGATGGCCTCAGCAATCCGCAGTTCACCTTCCAGTGGCAGGAGACCAACGGGGTCACCTTCGTCGACATCGTCGGAGCCACCGCCAGCACGTTCACGCTTGGCCTGGCTCAGGTCGGCGATCAGGTGCGCGTGGTGGTCAGTTACGTGGATGACTTCGGTGCGGCCGAAAGCATTGCGTCTGACGCTACGGCCCCGGTGGCCGCCGGTGATGTGTTTGTCGGTACTGCCGGTGTCGACATATGGACCGGCACGACAGGCGACGACATTGCCAGCGGAGCTGCTGGCAACGACATCCTGAACGGCTTGGGCGGCAACGACCTCCTCAATGGTGATGCGGGCAATGACATTCTCATCGGCGGTACGGGTGCCGACATCATGGCTGGAGGTCTCGGCGACGATATCTTCGAAGTCACCGACCTTGGGGACGTGGTGACCGAGCTTGGCGGTGAGGGTATTGACACGGTCTGGACCTCGCTCGCGAGCTACACCCTGAGCGCCAACGTCGAGAATCTGTTTTTCGGCGGCAGCGGCAACTTCGCGGGCACCGGTAACGTGCTCGGCAATACGATCGGGGGCGGTGCGGGTAACGACGTCATCATCGGTGGCGCCGGTGCCGACACGATGGCCGGCGGTGC
>NZ_AKJL01000198.1 GCF_000282355.1 Pseudomonas sp. GM49 | reverse complement strand
CCCCTGCCGTTCGCATTGCCCACGGCGGTGGCCGGTATTGCGCTGACCGCGCTGTACACGCCTACCGGCCTGGTTGGTCAGTTTGCAGCGGATCTGGGTTTCAAGATCGCCTACACCCCCCTGGGCATCACCCTTGCCCTCACTTTTGTGACACTTCCATTCGTAGTACGTACCGTACAGCCAGTATTGGCCGATATTCCTCGTGAAGTCGAAGAAGCGGCGGCGTGCCTGGGGGCAAAACCATTGCAGGTTTTCCGCCATATCCTGCTGCCGGCACTGCTTCCGGCATGGCTAACCGGTTTTGCTTTGGCCTTTGCCCGCGGGGTCGGTGAGTATGGTTCGGTGATTTTCATCGCCGGCAACATGCCGATGAAAACCGAGATTTTGCCGCTGCTGATCATGGTCAAGCTCGACCAATACGATTACACCGGCGCTACCTCCATTGGTGTACTGATGCTGGTGGTTTCCTTCGTCCTGTTGCTGCTGATCAACTTGTTGCAGCGGCGCATCGAAACCCCATAAGGAGGCGGCACCCATGTCCCAATCGTCTATTGCTGCCGCTTCCTCGAACGCTGCCCGCCGTGGCAGTGCGACCTCGCGGCGAATCCTGATCGGCCTTGGCTGGCTGATTTTTGCGCTGTTCCTGTTGCTGCCGCTGTTCATCGTGGTGTCCCAGGGCCTGAAGCTTGGCCTCGGTGCGTTCTTCACCGCGATCTTTGAACCGGACGCCCTGTCGGCGCTGAAGCTCACGGTCATCGCCGTGCTGATTTCGGTGCCGCTGAACCTGGTGTTCGGTGTCAGCGCCGCGTGGTGCGTGAGCAAGTACTCGTTCCGCGGCAAGAGCATGCTGGTAACGCTGATCGACCTGCCGTTCTCGGTATCGCCGGTGATTGCCGGTCTGGTGTATGTGCTGATGTTCGGCGCCCAGGGCCTGTTTGGCCCATGGCTGCAGGATCATGACATCCAGATCGTCTTCGCCCTGCCGGGCATCGTGCTGGCGACGATCTTCGTCACTGTGCCGTTCGTGGCCCGTGAACTGATCCCGCTGATGCAGGAACAGGGCACTCAGGAAGAGGAGGCTGCGCGCTTGCTCGGGGCCAACGGCTGGCAGATGTTCTGGCACGTCACGGTCCCCAACATCAAATGGGGCCTGATCTACGGTGTGGTGCTGTGTACCGCGCGGGCCATGGGTGAGTTCGGTGCGGTATCGGTGGTTTCCGGGCACATTCGCGGGGTGACCAACACCCTGCCGCTGCACGTCGAGATCCTCTACAACGAATACAACCACGTGGCCGCGTTCGCCGTGGCGAGCCTGTTGCTGATCCTGGCGCTCTTCATCCTGCTGCTCAAGCAGTGGAGCGAAAACCGTATTAACCGCCTGCGCGCCAGCGCCGCGGAGGAATAATTCATGTCGATCGAAGTGCGTAACGTCAGCAAGAACTTCAACGCGTTCAAGGCGCTGGACAACATCAGCCTGGACATCCAGAGCGGCGAGCTCGTCGCGTTGCTCGGTCCGTCGGGTTGCGGCAAGACCACGCTGCTGCGGATCATCGCCGGCCTGGAAACCCCGGACCGGGGCAACATCGTGTTCCACGGTGAAGACGTTTCGGGCCATGACGTGCGCGATCGCAACGTCGGCTTCGTGTTCCAGCACTACGCCTTGTTCCGTCACATGACGGTGTTCGACAACGTCGCGTTCGGCCTGCGCATGAAGCCGAAAAACCAGCGCCCGAGCGAAAGCCAGATCGCAACCAAAGTTCACGAACTGCTGAACATGGTGCAACTGGACTGGCTCTCGGATCGCTACCCGGAGCAACTCTCCGGCGGCCAGCGTCAGCGCATTGCGTTGGCCCGGGCGTTGGCGGTGGAACCAAAAGTGCTGCTGCTCGACGAACCCTTCGGCGCCCTCGACGCCAAGGTCCGCAAAGAGCTGCGCCGCTGGTTGGCGCGGTTGCACGAAGACATCAACCTGACCTCGGTGTTCGTGACCCACGACCAGGAAGAAGCGATGGAAGTCGCCGACCGTATCGTGGTGATGAACAAGGGGGTGATCGAGCAGATCGGCTCACCGGGCGACGTCTACGAAAATCCGGCCAGCGACTTCGTCTATCACTTCCTCGGTGATTCGAACCGTCTGCACCTGGGCGAAGACAACCACGTGCTGTTCCGCCCACACGAGGTGTCGTTGTCCCGGCATGAACTGGAAGACCACCACGCGGCTGAAGTGCGGGACATTCGACCGCTGGGTGCGACGACGCGGGTGACGCTGAAGGTCGAAGGGCAGAGCGATCTGATCGAGGCCGAAGTGGTCAAGGATCACGACAGCCTGATCGGGTTGGCGAAGGGCGAGACGCTGTTCTTCAAGCCGAAGGTCTGGCAGAAGGTCGCCAACATCTAAGGCAAAAGCTTCGTCGGATCGCCGCCCGGAGCAAGCCCGCTCCCACACTGATTTGCGTCGTTCACAAATCCAATGTGGGAGCGGGCTTGCCCGCGAATGCGATCTAGACAGCTGCACGCTTCGGATTGACCCGCACCCCACCCGCCCGCGCCTCGATCTGCTCTTTGAGGTCATGCCGCATCCCGAGCATGAACGCCAACTCAGCCACCACAAACAACGGCCCGACAATCAACCCGGTCACGTCATCGACAAATGCCGGTTTGCGCCCTTCGTAGTGATGGCCGACAAACTGGATCGCCCAACCGATCACGAACATCGCCACGCCACTGCTCAGCCAGACCAGCGTGCTTTGCTGCGCCAGCGCATGTCCTGCCCATACGGACAGCCCGAGCAACAGGGTCATCAACACGCCCAGGCGCAACTCCAGGCGCAGGTAAAACCACGCCGATGCCAGCGAAACGAGCACCGCCGGCGACATCCACACGCCACCCAGCGACCACTCCGGCCGGGACAGCAACACGGCGACGGCCACCACAATCAACGGAATACCGATAAAGTGACTGGCGATGTTGCGCGGATCACGGTGGTAGGCGGCGTATTGACTGAGGTGGTCGACGAGGCTTTTCATTGTTGTTCTCCTGTGGGGGGTGATTGATCATGCCCCCGGGGCACTTCCCGCTCTGTCAGCCAGGCGACAATCTCTAGGAGTTTTCATGGATATGCAGGTCTGGCGTCCACGCCTGATGAGCGGTCAGTGGTTCAGCCATTTACCTGATTCCCTACAGGATAGTCTCCTGTCGGCGGCCAGGGTGCGGCGCTTGTCGCCGGGCCAACGGCTGTTCAAACGCGGCGATCCGCCCTGCGGCCTGTACGCGGTGCTTGAAGGCGCGGTGCGCGTCGGTGCCGTGAGCGAGCAGGGCAAGGAAGCGTTGCTGAGCCTGGTGGAGCCGCCGCACTGGTTCGGCGAAATCTGCCTGTTCGACGGCCAGCCGCGCACCCACGATGCGTACGGAGTAGGCCAGTGCACACTGCTGCACATTCCCCAAAACACCTTGCTGGCGTTGCTTGACGAGCATCCGCAGCACTGGCGGCAACTGGCGTTGCTGATGAGCCAGAAGTTGCGCATGACCTTCATCAACCTCGAACAATTGAGCCTGTTGCCGGCCCCGGCAAGGCTGGCGCACCGCTTGTTGATGATCGCCGAAGGCTATGGCGAGACCGCCCCACCACGGCGCGTCCTGCAACTGCCTCAGGAGCAGCTTGCCGCCATGTTGTCGCTGTCGCGCCAGACCACCAACCAGATTCTCAAGGAGTTGCAGGGGCAGGGGATCATCGGACTGAGTTACGGTGAAATCGAAATCCTCGACGCTGCCCGGCTGCGGGAACTGGCCACAATCTGAAACTCGACGCATATCCCTTGTGGGAGCGAGCTTGCTCGCGATGACGGTGTGACAGTCTCCAGGTATGTCGACTGAAAGTCCGCTATCGCGAGCAAGCTCGCTCCCACAGGGGGCTGGGTGAATCAGAGATTTGTGGTCACCGAAAAAACTGTGGGAGCGGGCTTGCTCCGGGCGGCGTTCCGACGATGGGGCCAGATCAGCCAACTCACCTTCCGGATCAATCAGCGCAACCCATCCCGAAACTGCCCCGGCGTCATCCCGGTCCAGCGCTTGAACGCGCGACTGAAGCTGCTGGTATCGGCAAACCCGAGCAGATAACTGATTTCGCTCAGCGACACCTGCGGGTCCCGAAGGTGCAACAGCGCGAGATTTTCGCGGCTTTCATTGAGCAGCGTATCGAACCGGTACCCTTCATCCGCCAGGTGCCGTTGCAGGCTGCGAAGGCTCAGGTGCAGGGCCTTGGCGATGTGTTCGGCGCTGGGTTCGCCTTCGGGCAGTTGTTCTTCAATGGCGTCGCGGACCTTGCGCTCCCACGTCAGCGGCTTGAGTTGCGCCAGGGTTCTCTTGAGCACGGTTTCGTTGTGCTCAGCCAGTTCCGGGTTGGCGTCATCCAGGTGGCTGTCGAAGTCGACGAGGGCGAATTCCAGTCGGTCTTCGTCGGCGCCGAAGTGTACGGGCGAGCGAAAGACTTTATGCCATTGGTGCGCGTCTGCCGGCTCCGGACGGCGCAGGTAGGTTGCCATTGGTGCGTATTCACGGCCCAGGCGATTGCGGCAGGTGCGCACGTAAATCGCCATGAACGCATCGATGGCTTCGAAGGCCGGGGCCGGGTTGCCGGCAGGGATTTTCAGACGGAAATGGTAGCGATCCTCGGCGCGGGTCAGTTCCAGTTCCAGGGCATCGCTGACCACCTGGTGATAGCGCACGATGCGTTCGAACACTTCCCGCAAGCTGCCGCTGGCCACCAACGCATAACCCAGCGCATGGAAGGTGGTCGGGCTGACGAAACGCGAAACCCGCAAACCAATCGCCGGGTCGCCGCTGACCTGCACCGCCAGATGCCACAGGTGCGTGGTGCCCGACAGCGGATAGCGCGCGTTCGGGTCGTCCATCAACAACGGGTCGAGCCCCGCTTGATGGCACAGGGCGGTGCTGTCGATGCCCAGGGCGTCGAGTTGCTTGCGCAGGGCGCGGGTCCAGCTGGCGAGGGAGGTCGGTTCGGTCATGCTGATTGGCGCTTCCAGTCAACAGGTTGGCGTTTTCGGCTACCGCGTTGCGAGGGGTCGCAAGGCAGGATGCAACCATCAATAACCAGAGGATGGAAGCATGGACCGTACTTCTGCAAGCCCCCAACGACTGAATGCAGCTCAACGATCAGCCCATATCCGTGAAGTGGTGCTGGCCAGAGGCGTCGAGTTGCGCCACCAATACCCGATTCTCAAGCACCAGGACGCCCTCGGCGCGGGCATTTTGGCCTTCGCCCTGGTCGGCATGGTCGGTTCGGCGGCGCTCTACATGACCGGGTACATGGCCTGGTGGGCATGCCTGCTGCTCAACGCGTTTTTCGCCTCGCTGACCCATGAGCTGGAACACGACCTGATCCACAGCATGTACTTCCGCAAGCAGAAAGTGCCGCACAACCTGATGATGGGATTGGTGTGGCTGGCGCGGCCGAGCACCATCAACCCCTGGATTCGCCGCCATCTGCACCTCAATCACCACAAGGTGTCGGGTTCTGAAGCCGACATGGAAGAACGCGCCATCACCAACGGCGAGCCTTGGGGCTTCGCGCGCTTCTTGATGATTGGCGACAACATCATGTCGTCGTTCATCCGCATGCTGCGGGCCAAGACCTGGGCAATGAAGTTCAGCATCATTTACCGCACGCTGAAGGTCTACGCCCCCCTGGCGCTGATGCATTGGGGCGCGTGGTACGTGTTTCTCGGTTTCCACGCAGCGAACGGCGTTGCGCATCTGTTGGGCGCACCGATCGAGTGGTCGGCGACTACGTTGTCGGTGATGCAGGTGATCGACATCGCAGCCGTCGTGATCATCGGCCCGAACGTGTTGCGCACCTTCTGCCTGCACTTCATCAGCTCGAACATGCACTACTACGGCGACGTGGAGCCGGGCAACGTGATGCAGCAGTGCCAGGTGCTCAATGCCCCGTGGCTGTGGCCGTTGCAGGCGTTCTGCTTCAACTTCGGCAGCAGCCACGGGATCCATCACTTTGTGGTGAAGGAGCCGTTCTACATCCGCCAGTTGACCGTACCGGTGGGGCACAAGGTGATGCGTGAGATGGGGGTGCGGTTCAATGATTTCGGCACGTTTGCGCGGGCCAACCGGTTTGAGAGCAAGGAAGAAGTGGCCGCGGAAAAGGTGCGTACGGCTCAGGCTTAGTAGTGCTTGAAAGGGCCCCTTCGCGGGCAAGCCCGCTCCCACAGTGGATCTGCGTTGAACACAAATTTTGTGATTAACAACAAACCTGTGGGAGCGAGCTTGCTCGCGATAGCGGTGGATCAGACAACCTCAATCCGGCTGAAACGGCGACTCACTCAGGATCACCCCGGTCTCATCCACATACCGCTGCCAATGCTCGATCAAGGCATTGAGCTTCTGCGGTTGGCTCAGCGCCAGGTCATGAATCTCCCCCGGATCATTGCCCAGGTCATACAGCTGCCAGGTCGCCGGGCCCACCGGTCCCGGGATGTACACCGCCTTCCATTGCCCCTGTCGAATCGCTCGCCGACCGAACAATTCCCACCCGGTAACGGTGTGCTCGTCATGCACTTGCGCCGTTTCGCCCGACAGAAACCCAAGCCACGACTTCCCGCGAACCTCTGCCACCGGTTTGCCGTGCCATTGCTTGCCCGGATGGCGCACGCCGGCCAGGTCGAGAATGGTCGGCGTGATGTCCATCACGGTGCCGAAGCCGTGGCTGATCTGACCCTTGAGCGGCAGCTGCGGGTAATGCACCAGCGCCGGCACCCTGATCCCGCCTTCGGTGGTGAAGGCCTTGAACAGCCGCGACGGTGCGGTAGCCACTTGTGCCCAGTTCGGCCCATACCAGACGTAGGAATTGGCTCGGCCGATGTTGTCGAGGCTGTTGTCGTAATGCTGGTTGAGATAGGTCAGCAACTGCGGTCCGAATTTCGGGAAGGCTTCCAGCAATGCCCCTTCGGCGCCGTTATCGGACATGAACAGGATGAACGTGTTGTCCAGTTGCCCTTGCTGACGCAGGTAATCGACGACACGGCCGATGTTCCAGTCCATGCGCTCGACCATCGCCGCGTAGACCTCCATCGCCCGTGCGGAAATCTGCCGCTGTTCGTCGGTCAAGGCATCCCACTGCGCGGTCAACTGGATTAGTGGATGTGGCTCGACATCGGCCTCGATCAACCCCAGGGACTTGAGTTTTTCCAGACGTTCCAGCCGCAGCACCTCAGGGCCGGCGTCATAGCGCCCGCGGTATTTTTCCACCACATCGGCCGGCGCCTGCAATGGCCAGTGCGGCGCGGAAAACGGCAGGTACGCGAAGAATGGCCGGGTCTGGTCGCGCTCCTTGAGGTATTGCAGCAGCTTGTCGCCAAAGGCATCGGAGGAATAAAAATCCTTCGGCAGTTCATCGATGAACTGGTCGTCTTCGATGTACAGCGCCGGGGTGGATTTCAGCAGCCGTGGCGTCGTTTCATCGTAGGTCGGCTCGAAGCCGTAATGGTTGGCGGCGCCGGGCAACAGCGAAAACGAGCGCTCGAAACCCCGGGCGTGGGGCGCCCGTTCTGCGGTCAGGCCCAGGTGCCATTTGCCGCTCATCAAGGTCTGGTAACCGGCCTCGCGCAACAGCTCGGGCAGGGCGACCACGCGGTCGTTCAGATGCCCTTCGTAGCCCGGTTTACCGATCAGGTCCGGGGTCAGCGCTTCAGCCATGGTGCCGATGCCGGCGATGTGGTGATCGGTGCCGGTGAGCAGCATCGAACGGGTCGGCGAGCAGGTCGGTGCGGTGTGGAAGTCGGTCAGGCGCAGGCCATTGTTGGCCAGGGCATCGAGGTTCGGCGTGTTGATTTCGCCGCCGAAGGCACCGATGTCGGAAAAGCCCAGGTCATCGGCCAGGATCACTAGAAAATTGGGACGTTGCGGCATCAAGCATTTCCTTTTTCAGTAGGCAATGAAGGACAGTGGCAAATCACGGACCTGCACCGGCACGGGAGGCTGGTAGTGATCGTCGCTGGTGAGTTCGTGAAGCAGTTCTTCGCGTAACTGGTGGAAGTCGAAACTGCTGCGCTGGCGCGGATGGAGCAGGGCAATGTCGACCACTTGCTTGATCCGTCCGGGACGCGGCTCCATCACCACCACGCGGTCGGCGAGGAAGATCGCTTCCTCGACATCGTGGGTGACCAGGATGGTGGTGATTTTTGCCCGCGCGCGGATCGCCAGCAGTTCGTCCTGCATCTGCTGTCGGGTCAGCGCATCGAGGGCGCCGAAGGGCTCGTCCAGCAGCAGAATCCGCGGGCTGGCCACCAGGCCGCGAGCGATGGCCACGCGCTGCGCCATCCCACCGGAGAGCTGGTGCGGGTAGGCCCGGGCGAAGTCGCCCAGGCCCACCAGTTCGATGAAGTCATGGATGCGCTTTTGTTTTTGCGCAGCACTCAATGGCTCGTTGACCAGGCCCAGGCCGATGTTGTCGGCCACGCTCAGCCACGGGAACAAACGGTGTTCCTGAAAGACAATGCCGCGCTCGCTGCCAATGCCGCTGACGGCTTTGCCGTCCACGGTGATCTGCCCGCGAAACTGCGTATCGAGGCCCACCAGCAGCCGCAGCAAAGTGGATTTGCCACAGCCGCTGGAGCCGACGATGGCGACGAATTCACCCTCGGCGATGTCCAGGTTGAATTCGCGAATAGCCTCAAGTGTGAAGCCGTCGACGTCGAAGGTTTTGCCCACGTGATTGAAGCTGACAATTGGTGCGTTCATGCGTGTCTCCAGCGGGTGGCGCGGATTTCCAGGCGTTGGCCAATAAGGTTGAGCAGTGCGCCGGTCAGGCCCACCAGCAGCATGCCGGCCATGATCAGGTCCATGCGCAGCAGTTGCTGGGCGCCGATCATCTGGCTGCCGATGCCGCCGTTGGACGGCATGAAATATTCGGCGCCGATGGTGCCGAGCCAGGCGTAGATCAGGCTCAGCCTGAGCCCGGCGAAGATCCCTGGCGCGGCGCCCGGCAGCACCAGTCGGCGCAGGCGCTGGCGCAGATTCAGGCGCAGCACTTGAGCGGCCTCGTTCAGTTGCGGCGAGAGGTGGGCGACGCTGCGTTGGGTGGCGATAAACAGTGGGAAAAATGCCGCGAGGGCAACGAACACCCACTTGGCCAATTCCCCCAGACCGAACCACGCGGTGAGCAGCGGCACCCAGGCGAAAATGGCGATCTGGCGGATGGCGGCGAGGGTTGGGCCGAGTACGCGTTCACTGGTGCGCGACAGCCCCAGCAGCAATCCCAAGGCAAACCCTAGCCCTCCACCCAGCAGCAATCCGCCGAGGGTTCGGCCCAGACTCAGGGCCATGCCGCCAATCAATGTACCGTCGAACAAACCATCCCGAGTGGTCTGCAGGACGCCCAGCGGGCTGACCAGAATGTTCGCGTCAATCCACTGCTGATCCGTAGTCAGTTGCCACAACGCCAACAGTGCCAGCGGCAGCAGCCAGGGTTGCAGGCGCTGCCAGCCCTGGTAGCGCGGCCCGCGACGGATTTCGGCGGTGGCCGGGTGCGGCCAGTGCACCAGGTGTTTGTCGAGCAGGCCGACGCCGCGGTCCATCGCCACGCCGATCAAGCCGATCACCACGATGCACACGAATACGATGTCGAGCATGAACAACTGTCGTGCCCAGACCATCAGGTAGCCGATGCCTTCACTGGAAGCGAGCAGTTCCACGGCGAGCAGCGAAGTCCAGCCAGCGGCCAGCGCGAGGCGCACTCCGGCCATGAATGCCGGCAGCGCTGCGGGCAGCACCAGACGGCGGATCAACAGGCGCCTGGGCAAGCGCAATACGGCGGCGGCTTCGCTCAGCTTTGGTTGCGCATCGCGCACACCGACAAGGGTGTGCAGGGTCACCGGCACCACGATGGCCTTGATCAGCACCACCAGTTTCAGCACTTCACCGATGCCGAAAAACACCATGAACAAGGGAATCCAGGCCAGGGTCGGGACTTGCGCCAACCCGGCGAAAGTCGGAAACACCAGGCGCTCCAGTCGACGGCTGAAACCCAGTGCCGCACCCAAAACAGCACCAGCGCTGATCCCGGCCAGCAGCCCCCGGAACAGGCGTTGCAGGCTGATCCACAAATGGCCCCACAACTCGCCTTGGGACAATTCCACCGCGCTGGTCCAGACCAGCGACGGCGCCGGCAGGATTTGCTCACTCATCCAGTGATTGCGGCTGGCGAGCCACCAGAGCGTGAACAGGCTGAAGGGCAGCAGCCAGGGCAAGAGCCGCTGGCTCAGTGTCGGCCAATGCCGTCGACCATCAAGCCGGGGGGCGGCCAGTGGCAGGCTCAGAAGGGAAACACGGACCATGGGTGACCTCCGTTGTCGGGTTGCAATACAGGCCTGCTTTTTGTGGGAGCGAGCTTGCTCGCGATGAGGGTGTGTCAGGCGACTTGTGTGCTGGATGACACACCGCTATCGCGAGCAAGCTCGCTCCCACAGGGTTTAAGGTGTATGCAAAATTGATCTATAAAAATAAAAAATAATTCTATTTTGGGATAAGCAAGGCCATTTAAGGCTTGGGAGCGCGCACGCATCCAATGCATTCGAAGAATATTTTCGATGCTGCCAAGGCATAGCTGGCGGAGAGGCCCGTAGGGGTTGATATAGATTAAAAAGCTCTAAAAATGTGAATTTATAGTATTTAAGTGTTGGTTCCACTTCGGCCTACTTTCGGCTCCTCAACGCCAGTTTCCCCAAGGAGCCGCACCCATGAACCTTCCCTTCAAACGTGTCATCAGCCTGTTCGCTGCACCGGCCCTGGCGGGTCTGCTGGCCTTCACGGCCAACGCCAGTGAGCTCAAGGAAATCCGCATCGCCGTGCCGGACCTGAGCGCCGGTACCCAGCACAGTGGTGGCGGTGTAGTGGATGTGCTGCGCGATCAACAGATCTTCGAAAAGGCTTTCGCCGATCAAGGCATCAAGATTCAGTGGAGTTTCTTCAAGGGCGCAGGCCCGGTGATCAATGAGGCGTTCGCTAACGGTCAGGTCGACCTGGCCTACCTCGGCGATCTGGCGGCCATCATCGGCAAGTCCAATGGTCTGGATACGCGGTTGCTCAGCGCCTCGGCGCGCGGGGTGAAGCATTACCTCGGCGTGGTGCCGGGTTCGGGGATCAAGACCCTGCAGGACCTCAAGGGCAAACGCGTGGCCATCTTCCGTGGCACCGCCAGCCAGTTGTCATTCGATGCGGCGCTGGCCAGTCAGGGGTTGAGCGAGAAGGATGTGAAGGTCATCAACCTCGACTTCAATGCGGCAGTCGCGGCGCTGGCGGCGAAGCAGATCGATGCCTCGTGGGGCGGTTCCGGGCTCACGGCATTGCAAGCCAAGGGGCTGGCCGAGCTGCCGCTCAATACCAAGGACCTGGGCAACGCCGGCAGTGTGCAGGCGGTGTTGGTGGGCACCGGAAAATTCGTCGACGAGCATCCCGAGGCGGTCGCCACACTGCTCAAGGCGCAACAGCAAGCCGTGACGTGGCTGACCCAGGAAAGCAACAAGGACGCCTACATTCAACTGGTGTCAGGGCTGGCGAGCTATCCGCCGGTGATCCTCACGCAGGATCTGAAGGATCAGAAACTGAGTGAGGTATTCCCCTCGACGCTTGACCCGGTGTTCCTCGGCAAATTGCAGGATGCGGTGGATCTGGCGTCGCAGCAGAAGCTGATTCGCAAGTCGTTCAAAGTGAGCGATTGGGTGGCGCCGGAGTTGGCTGCGGCGAAGCTTTGAATTTTCAGTGAGCTCACTGGCCCCATCGCGAGCAAGCTCGCTCCCACACTGGATTTTTGTCGTACACAAACTGTGTGTCCGATAGAGATCCCCTGTGGGAGCGAGCTTGCTCGCGATAGGGCCATCAAACCGCAACGCTGATCTGCTGCCTGTCCACCGCCACCAACGTCTCGATCATCGCCCGCGCCGCCGGCGACAACCGGAACCCGGTACGACTGACAATCCCGCACCGCGCATTCATGCTCTCGATGTTCTGCGGCAAATTGCGCCAGTGCAGCAGCACCAGCGAGCCCTGGGCGATGTCCTCGATAAACGCTTCTTGCGTGCCCACGCCGATGGCGTTGGATTGCAGCACCACTTTCACCAGTGCCGGGAAATGTTCGGTCTCGATGGTCGGTGAAAAATCCACCCGGCCACTGAGGTTCGCCAGCAGTTTGCGAATGCCTGGCGGGATCTTCGTGGTCGCCAGCGGGTAGTCGAACATATCGTTGGTCGACAAGCTCTCCTTGGCCAGCAGCGGATGCCCCGGGCGGCAGAAAAACACACCGCGCTTGGGTGTCAGAGCCTGGGTCTGGAAGTTCGGGTCGGACTCGAAATGGCGGATGTCGGCGATGAAGAATTCGATCTCCTCACGGCTCAGGGCGCGGCTGAGTTTTTCCCAGTTATCTACCTCGAAACAGGTGCGCACTTTCGGGTGCGCATTGATGAATTGCGCCACTGCATCCGGCACCAGTTTCACCGCCGGTGCCGGGCCGCAACCGAAGCGCAGTTCGCCGGCATCGAGCTTGGTCATCTGCGTCACTTCGCAGCTGAGCAACGCCGCACCCTGCACCAGGCTGCGGGCATGTTGCAGCACCACCAGGCCTTCGGGGGTGGGGCGCAAGTCCTTGTTGCCACGGTCCACAAGGACGCAGCCGAACTCGTGCTCCAGCCCCTGAATGCTGCGGCTGAAGGCAGGCTGGGTAATGCCCATGGCCTCGGCCGCGCGCACGAAACTGCGGTGTTCGTCGAGGGCGATGAAGTAACGCAACTGGCGAAGATCCATATGCTTTTCCGGCATCCTAAAAATAGCTCGAAGGCATTTGCGACGAGGGTTGACTGAGGTTTTAAATGCAACCTCTTATTCCGTCAACGAAGCATGTTGATATCTATTAGATCTAAATTGAATATAGATAGAGCAGTGTTTCGCGGCCGGTTCAACCGCAAGCAGTCTGATGAGGGTCTACCCATGAGCAATGCCGCTTTCGCAGTACAACCCGCTGTTCACTCGCTTGAAATCCATCCGGTGGCCGGTCGCATCGGTGCCGAAGTCCGTGGCGTACAGCTTTCCGGCGAGCTGGATGCCGCCACCGTCGAAGCCATTCAACAGGCGCTGCTGCAATACAAAGTGATCTTCTTCCGCGAGCAGACACAGCTCGACGATCAGCGCCAGGAGGCGTTCGCCCACCTGCTCGGCGAACCGGTGGCGCACCCGACCGTACCGGTGCGCGAAGGCACGCGGTTTCTGCTGGAACTGGACGGCGCCGAGGGCCAGCGAGCCAGCTCCTGGCACACCGACGTGACTTTCGTCGAGGCCTACCCCAAAGCCTCGATCCTGCGCTCGGTGGTGGCCCCGGCTTTCGGCGGCGACACCCTGTGGGCCAATACCGCCACTGCCTACGACGGGTTGTCGGCGGAGCTGCGTGAGCTGGCCGACAAACTGGTCGCCGTGCACAGCAATGAATACGACTACGCCGGTACCAGGCCTGACGTCTCTGCCGAGAAGCTGGAGCGCTATCGCAAGATCTTCACTTCGACCGTCTACGAGACCGAACACCCGGTGGTCCGCGTGCACCCGATCAGTGGCGAGAAGAGCCTGTTGCTGGGGCATTTCGTCAAGCGCATCAAAGGCTATTCCCAGGCCGATTCGGCGCACCTGTTCGGGCTGCTGCAAAGCCATGTGATCCGCCAGGAAAACATCGTTCGCTGGCGCTGGAAGGCTGGCGATGTGGCGATCTGGGACAACCGCTCCACCCAGCATTACGCGGTGGATGACTACGGGACCCAGGACCGGATCGTACGACGGGTGACGCTCAAGGGTGAAGTGCCGGTGGGTGTGAATGGGCAGGTCAGCCAGACCGTGAAGGGGCCGGATATCGGCGGCGTCTGAGCTGACGCTATCGCGAGCAAGCTCGCTCCCACAGGGGGTCTTCGGTGTTCACAGGATCAGTGTGGGAGCGAGCTTGCTCGCGATGGCGGCCTGGCAAGCAATAAAGCATTTCTTCTGATCGGGAACCCCGCCTTATGAGTCCGTTGCATCTCGCCCCAACCCACTCTCCACAACGGCTCAAACGCCTGCCTCTGGCCCTGTTACTGGCAGGCAGTGCCAGCTGGACCCAAGGCTATGCGGCCGACAGCACCACCCCGCAATCCACCCCCTCAACAGCCGCCACAGCCGACAGTGCACAACTGGAAACCGTGACGGTCACCACTCGCCGCCGCGAAGAAAGTTCGCAGGACGTACCAACGCCCATGAGTGTGGTCAGCGGCCAGACCCTGGAGATCCAGCGGGTCTATCGCATCCAGGATTTGCAGCAACTGGTGCCCAGCGTCAACGTTGCCTACATGCATGCGCGCCAGTCCAGCGTGTCGATCCGTGGCCTGGGCAACAACCCGGCCAGCGATGGCCTGGAAGGCAGTGTCGGCCTGTACATCGATAACGTTTACCTCGGCCGGCCGGGCATGGCCGTATTCGACCTGATGGACATCGAGCAGCTCGAAGTGCTGCGCGGTCCGCAAGGCACGTTATTCGGCAAGAACACCACCGCCGGCGTGATCAACATCAGCACCCGCGCGCCAACCTTTACCCCTGAACGCAGCATCGAATCTTCGGTGGGCGAGGACGGATACTTCCAGACCAAGGGTACGATTTCCGGCCCGCTGAATGAGCAACTCGCCGGACGCTTTTCTGCGTATCGCACCCGTAGCGACGGTGACATTAAGAACGAATTCGACGGCCATGACCTGAACGGTGGCTCTCGCGATGGCTTCCGTGGCCAGTTGCTGTTCAAGCCCAACGAATCGTTCAACCTGCGCTGGATTGGCGACTACAACGAAGAAGATTCCAGTGCCGGCACCCGCGTGTTGTTCAACACCGGGCCGACCATCAATGGCTTCAATCTCTATCAATCGCGGGCCAATGCCGCTGGCGCGACACTGGTTGACGGCACGCACCGCAAGGTCAACCTGAACAACGACCAGCACGTTACCGTGCATCAGGGCGGTACCTCGGTCGAGGCCAACTGGACGCTGCCAAGCGACTTCACCCTGACCTCCATCAGCTCCTATCGCTGGTGGAATTTCACCCCGCGCAATGATGACGGCCTGAACGTATCCACCTTCTTCAACGCGGGCGTTTCGGTGGAGGATAAGCAGTACTCCCAGGAGTTTCGCCTGGCGTCGCCCTCCGGCGGATTCTTCGATTACGTGCTCGGCGCCTATTACTTCGGCTCCAACCTGGACAACAAGTCGTTCACTTTTTACGGCCCGCAAGCGGACATCTGGAACGGCACACCCAGCGGTGCGCTGAACAACGTCGACAGCGTCGGCAACGGCCATATCGAAACCAACAGCTTCGCGCTTTTCGCCCAAGGCACCTGGCACTTGACCGAACGCCTTGATTTCACCGCCGGCCTGCGCGGCACCTATGAAGAGAAAAACGCCCAGGTGACCCGTGATGCGCCGGCCGGTGGTGCAGCGGTCACCGGAGCGGCGGCCGCAGCACGACGCGCTCGTGCGGGGGCTTTCGACTCTGGAGATTTGAATCAGTACAGTTCGAGCCCCTCGGGTCTGTTGAACCTCAGCTACCGCCTCACCGACGACCTGCTCACTTACGCCACCTTGTCCCATGGCGAAAAATCCGGCGGCATCAATCTGGCCGTCGGCACGGCGCCGGTGGCCGGTGCCGACTCGCTGCTGATCGGCACCGAGCGCGCCAACAACGCCGAGCTCGGATTCAAGAGCACCCTGTGGGACCGTCGCCTGCAACTCAACGCCAACCTGTTCTGGACCCAGGTCAACGGCTATCAGACCAACGCCTTCGACGACGTCAACCGCGTGCAGTTCCTGACTAACGCCGGCTCGGTACGCTCCCGTGGCGTGGAAATCGAAAGCACCCTGATCCCGTTGCGCGGCCTGACGCTGAACATCAACGGCTCGTACAACGACGTCAGCTACCTCTCGTACAAGGATGCACCGTGCCCGCCTGAAGTCAGCCTGAGAGCAGGTGCTCCAGCCTCCTGCGACCTGACCGGGCATCAAGTGGTTGGCGCTTCGAAATGGATCGGCAACGCCAACGGCGAATACAAGTGGAACCTGAGCAACGGCTTCGAAGAGTACGTCACTGCCAGCTATGCGTTCCGCTCCAAGGCAGTGGGCACGGTGGAAGATTCCGATTTCGGGCAGATCCCGAGTTATGCGCTGGTCAACCTGTCCACCGGCCTGCGCGGCGACTTCAACCAGGGACAGTGGGACGTTTCGTTGTGGCTGAAAAACGCCTTCGACAAAACCTACTACACGACGCTGTGGACGGCCGCGAATGGTGGGTATGAAGGGCTGCTGGGCACGCCGCGGACGCTGGGTGTGACCGGTCGATATGACTTCTGACGGCGAAAAATCATGCCTCGAATGAATATTTTCAATGCGGGCAAAGCATCGGTTTTTTTCCACTACGCCCGAGCCCTTGAATGGCGGGCTCTGGCGGTGGGTTGATGGTTTACATATTCGTTTAAGGTCTAAATATAAGTTTAAACATTACTTTAAGCGCTAAGCGTTCAGGCCAATGATTGCTCCATCAGGACGTCGTCGGGGGATGTTCAGTACGACGTTCCGGTAATCCGCAAAGAGACCGCAGGGAGTTGAACAATGGGCAATGTCCAGACCGCCGTCAGTGCACATGAAGTGCTGTGGCGCCAGGCACCCGGTGGTGAGTTGGTCGACCTCGGCCGACCGCACCGGGTGCCCTTGGGCCAGTTGCGTTTGCAGCGCGCGCCCAAAGGCATCTTGAGTCGACGGGAGACGATCCTGCTCGGTGTGCTGGCGTTGCTGGTGCATGGCGCGGTGATTTATTGGGTCAATCAACAATCGACCCCGGTGCTGCCCATCGTGCCGCCGCAGACTCCGCCGATGACCATTGAGTTCTCGCGTCCGGCACCTGCGGTGGTCGAGCCGCCGCCACCGCAACCTGTCCAGCCAGTGGTCGAGCCGCCACCGCCCGTGGAAGACGAACTGGCCGTGAAGCCGCCGCCACCAAAGCCGGTTCCCAAGCCCAAACCGGTTGCCAAACCGATACCGAAACCGGCACCCAAGGCGGTTGAGCAACCACCCGCGCCGCCGAAACCGGCAGCGCCCGTAGCGGCCCCTGCGCCACCTGCTCCCCCGGCCCCAGCTCCCGTGACACCCGCTTCAGCGAACGCGGGCTACTTGAAAAACCCGGCGCCGGAGTACCCCTCGCTGGCCCAGCGTCGCGGCTGGGAAGGCACGGTGTTGTTGCGCGTGCATGTGCTGGCCAGCGGCAAGCCCGGCGAGATCCAGATCCAGAAAAGCAGCGGTCGCGATGCACTGGACGAAGCTGCGCTGAACGCGGTGAAGCGCTGGAGTTTCGTGCCGGCCAGGCAAGGTGATGTGGCCCGGGACGGCTGGGTCAGCGTGCCGATCGATTTCAAGATTCATTAAACCGAAACCAATTTCGCGCGAAACGTTTACACGAGGAATACACCATGACGTTACTGGCATCTCCACTTGAATCCATCGAAAGCGCGGTGATCTGGCTGCTGGTGGTTTTTTCCGTCGCGACCTGGGGTTTGGCATTGCTCAAGGGCGTGCAGTTCGGTCGCCTCAAGGCACAGGATCGAAAGTTTCATCAACAGTTCTGGGCCGCTTCGAGTCTCGATTCGGCGGCGGAACTGAGCGAAACCCGGCCCGGAGCGGCAGCCCGGGTTGCACAGGCAGGTTATGCCGCGATCCAGGTCGGCGAGGCGCCGCAGACGGCGGATTTGAGCCAGGCGATCAATCATCAGGATCGTCTGGAGCGTGCCTTGCGTCAGCAGATCGTGCGCGAGCGCCGGTCGCTGGAAACCGGGTTGGCAGTGCTCGCTAGCATTGGCAGCACCTCACCGTTCATTGGTTTGTTCGGCACGGTGTGGGGAATCATGGAAGCGTTGAAGGGCATCAGCGCGGCGGGCTCGGCAAGCCTGGAAACAGTGGCCGGGCCGATTGGCGCGGCGCTGGTTGCCACCGGCGTAGGGATCGCCGTCGCGGTACCGGCGGTGCTGGTTTACAACTATTTTTTGCGTCGTTTGAAACTGACGGCGGCGGACCTGGATGACTTCGCCCACGACTTCTACAGCCTGGCGCAGAAGAGTTCGTTCCGCGTGCTGATTCACCCGACGGCACACAAACTGGCGGCCCAGGGCAGCGCACAGAAAGTGAAGGAGGCGTCCTGATATGGCCTTCTCCACGCAAGACACCGATGAGGTGCTCAGCGAGATCAATGTGACGCCGCTGGTGGATGTGATGCTGGTGTTGCTGGTGGTGTTCATCGTCACCGCGCCACTGCTGACCAACGCCATTCCGATCAACCTGCCCAAGACCGAAGCGGTGGCGCCGGTGGAGCAGAAAGACCCGTTGGTGGTGAGCATCGACGGTGCCGGCAAACTGTTTATCAACAAGGACGAGATACAGCCGGACTTGCTGGAGTTCAACCTCAGGTCGGCGAAGGCCAAAGACCCCGAGGTGCGCGTGCAGTTGCAGGCGGACGATGGGGTGAATTACGGCGAGGTGGCCCGGGCCATGGCGTCGATTGAGCGGGCAGGGATTACCAGGCTGTCGGTGATTACTGCGCGTTAACCGATTTTCGATTTTCCGGGGCCGTCTCCTTGGCAGGGTGCGGCCCTTTTTTTGCTTCAACTTTCGCGAACACACTGTTCCCTGTGAGAGCGAGCTTGCTCGCGATGGCGGTGGATCAATCGACATCGATGTTGAATGTCCGGGCCCTATCGCGAGCAAGCTCGCTCCCACAGGTTACATGTTTAATATTCGATATAGATCTTAATAAATAGCTTCTTATTCCTTAACGAATATATCTCTCCTCCCTATACTCGTCCGGGAACAGACACGCAGCAGGAGTGTTCCCCATGCGCAACGAATCCATTCGCTACCTGATTGTGCCGGGCTGGCAAGGATCGCCAGAAGATCATTGGCAAAGCCACTGGCAGAACAGTCTGCCGAACAGCGCACGGGTGGAGCAGGCCGACTGGCTGACACCGCGCCGTGAAGACTGGGTCGCGGCGCTGGCCGAGGCGATTGCCGCCGACAGCACGCCGGTGATTCTCATTGCCCACAGCCTGGGCTGCATCACTGTCGCCCATTGGGCAGCGACCGCACCCGTGCAGTTTTTGCGTCAAGTGCGTGGTGCCCTGCTGGTCGCACCGGCGGATGTCGAGCGCCCGGCCTGCGCGCCGGCCTTGCGCAACTTCGCGCCGATTCCGACGGATCTGCTGCCCTTTCCGAGCCAGGTTGTCAGCTCCGACAACGACAGCGCCGTCAGTGCGCCGCGAGCCCTGGAGCTGGCGCGCCAATGGGGCGCCGAGGCGGGGATTCTGGCGGGGGCGGGGCATATCAACGTGAAGTCCGGTCACCAGCGCTGGGAGCAGGGTTTTGCCTATCTCTATCGCCTGCAGAACCGTATGGAACACCACGCCCTGCGCCGCGCTTGAACACTTTCTTTATTTAACGCCCCCGTCTCCCGGCGGTTTTGGGCGGGAGTCTGCCATGAGCTTTGAAACCTTCGGTCAGCCGCTGCTGACCTTTCCCGATGCCGAAAAAAGTCCCCTGAGCATCCGCGCCAAGGCGTTGGTGTTTGTCGATCCGCGTTCGCGGAAGTTGCGCGAGGACCTGGAGCAACTGGCCACGCGTTCAGTCTCGGTGCTGATCCGTGGCGAAACCGGGACCGGCAAGGAATTGCTGGCGCGGCATATCCATCGCGCCAGTGATCGCGGCGGGTTGTTCGTATCGGTCAATTGCGGCGCGATCAGCCCGACCTACGCCGACGCCGAGCTGTTCGGCTATGCAGCGGGCAGCTACAGCGGTTCGGCGAGCAGTCGTGCAGGCTGGTTCGGCTCGGCCAATGGCGGCACGCTGTACCTGGACGAAATCGGCGACCTGCCGCTGCCGATCCAGATCAAGCTGCTCGCCGCCCTGGAGAACCACGAAGTCACCCGCGTCGGCGCTCAGCAGCCGAGCCCGGTGGATGTGCGGCTGGTGGCGGCCACCAGCATCGATCTGGCCCAGGCCGTCGCCGCCGGAAAATTCCATGAGCGGCTCTATTACTACCTCAGCGAAGGCCAGCTCGAACTGCCGGCGCTGCGCGAGCGCACGGGCGACATCCTGTCGCTGGCCGAATACTTTCTCGGCATCTACAGCCAACGGCTCGGCCTGCCGGTGCCATTGATCAGCGAAGCGGCGCAACTTGTGCTGGAACGCCACAGTTGGCCGGGCAATACCCGGGAGCTGGAAAACATCATTCACTTTGCGCTGTTGGTGAGCACCGGTGACGAAATTTTGCCAGAGCATTTGAATTTGCCTGATGAAGGTCTGGGAAAGATCGAACGGCAGCTCAAGCAGATTTTTTGCAACGGTTCCGATGCCGAAAAAGACGCCTTGAAACAACTGCTCGCAAACGCCGGATTCCTGTAGGAGCGAGCTTGCTCGCGAGAAATCCACAAACGTCGTTGGGTATCAGGTTTGCGCGTTTTCGTTCTCGACCATCGTCGGAACGCCGCCCGGAGCAAACTCGCTCCTACAGCTGTATGAACAAAATGGAATATGAAGCTGAATAAACGTTATTGTTCGGGAATAAAAAATCCCGGTATTGTCCGCTTCACGCCAGCGATAGCACTTCACTGGCACTCTCATCTTCAAGCCGTCGCCACAAGCGACTGTGATTTTCGATAAGGACACTGCATGAAAAAGGTTCTGTTGTTCACCGCATTGGCGGCTGCCCTGACCGCGGGCCTGGCCCAGGCTGGCGAAAAACTGGTGGTTGCCGCAACCCCGGTTCCACACGCCGAGATTCTTGAGCTGATCAAGCCAACCCTCGCCAAAGAAGGCGTGGACCTGGAAATCAAAGTATTCACCGACTACGTTCAGCCGAACGTTCAGGTCGACCAGAAGCGTCTGGACGCCAACTACTTCCAGACCCTGCCGTACCTGAAAAGCTTCAACGAAGGTAAAGGCACTCACCTGGAAACCGTGATCGGCGTGCACGTCGAACCGTTCGGCGGCTACTCGAAGAAAGTCAAAACCCTGGCTGAGTTGAAAGACGGCGCGACCATTGCCATCCCGAACGAAGGCAGCAACAGCGGTCGTGCCCTGATCCTGCTGCAGAAGGCTGGCCTGATCGAGTTGAAAGACCCGAAAAATGCCTTGGCCACGCCGAAAGACATCGCCAAGAACCCGCACAACTTCAAGTTCAAGGAGCTTGAGTCGGCGATGTTGCCGCGTGTGCTGGATCAGGTCGACCTGGACATGATCAACACCAACTACGCGCTGGAAGCGGGTCTGAACCCGGCTAAAGATGCCTTGGTGATCGAAGGTGCCGATTCGCCTTACGTGAACTTCCTGGTGGCTCGTCCGGACAACAAGGACAGCGTTGCCATCCAGAAACTGGCCAAAGCCCTGACCAGCCCTGAAGTGAAAGCGTTCATCGAGAAGAAGTACAGCGGCGCGGTATTGCCAGCGTTCTGATTCGTGGAGTAAACCCCTTCAAGGTTTCAAACGCCGACGGCTGATTTAGCGTCGGCGTTTTTTTGAGCGTTCGATTTACCTGTGGCGAGGGAGCTTTTGTGGCGAGGGGGCTTGCCCCCGTTCGAATGCGCAGCATTCGTCCCAAGGTGCGTCATTGAGAATTTGGGAGGTTATTAGGGGCCGCTTCGCAGCCCAACGGGGGCAAGCCCCCTCGCCACAAAGAGCCTGTTGACCCTGGAGTTGCTCAGGCCGGCCCGGCCTTCAACGCCCTGCGCAACGCCATCAATAATTTCAGAATGTCCTGCGGATCCAGCCGTTGCGGCGTTTTTACGTCTGCCATGTTCTCGTCCTTGTGAGGTGTTGGCCGGGAGTCTGGCCAAAAGTGGTACGTCCTTGGAGCTGTGTTTCGAAAAAAAGATCCTTCCTGTGGTGCAAGGGAAAATAGACGTCTTCCATCGTCCCGGCAAATCACCTGCCATTCAATCCGGCCAATACCATGCCGGCTCATCCAGCATGCGCTGGCCCACGATCCCGGTCTGGCCGAGATTTTTTTCCAGCACGATGCAGTTGCATTGCGGATCCTGCTGCAATGCCGAAATCAAGCGCCGGGCATGGGACACCACCCACACCTGACACTGTTCTGATGCACGGATAATCAAACGCGCCAGCGCCGGCAGCAGATCCGGATGCAGACTGGTTTCCGGTTCGTTCAACACCATCAGGGTTGGCGGCCGCGGCGTCAGCAGCGCTGCAACCAGCAGCAAGTAGCGCAATGTTCCGTCCGACAACTCGGCGGCCGACAACGGCCGCAACAACCCCTCCTGAAAGAACTCGATGGCGAAGCGTCCACCCGGCAGCGGTTCGATGTGCAGTCGCGCGCCGGGAAACGCGTCGCTGATCGCGGCCTGCAACGCCTCGGGATCGCCGATTTCGATGATCGTCTGCAAGGCCGCCGCCAGGTCGCGTCCGTCGTGATGCAGCACCGGCGTGCGGGTGCCCAGTTGTGGTTGACGCGACGGGGCGTTGGCGTCGCTGCGAAAGTGATCATAAAAGCGCCAGCGACGGATGAACTCGCGCATCTCCAGCACTTCCGGCGAACCGCGCAGGCTGCCGACCTGATCGAACAGGCTGTCGAAAGTCGGCGTGTGTTGGGCCAGTACATCCCAGCTGCGATTGGCACGGGCGCGAATCATTGGGCCGTCACGATCGACCAGTAGACTGGCCGGACGATAGAACGCTCCAGCCCATAGGCATTCGCGCTTGATCTGCGGGTCGAGGCTGAAACGTGACGGTATGGGCAAACGGTGCCCGGGCAGCATGAAATGGCCATTGGAATCGGGCAGGCCCAGGCTGATCGAGTAGCCAAAATCATCACCGGCAAAACCCAGCCGCAGGCGTTTGACACCCTGGCGCACCGTGGCTTCGATGGGCACTTCGCCGTTGCGCATGCGCCGGGTGATGGTTTCCGGGCCGGCCCAGAAGGTCGAATCCAGCCCGCCTTCACGGGCCAGGGCATTGACCACGCCGCCCTGAGCGGTTTCCGCCAGCAGCCGCAGCGCACGGTAAAGGTTGGATTTGCCGCTGCCATTGGGGCCGGTGATCAGATTCAGCTGGCCCAGCGGGATCACCAGTTTGTTGATCGAGCGGTAATTGGCCACCGCGAGGGTCTTGAGCATGTGGGTTCCTGAAGCGGGATCGGGCGGGGTTCATTGTCAGGTACGCGCAGCCGTCTATGGCAAGTGTTTCAGGGGTAAAACGGTGCGATTTTTTTCTTCATAAGCGGGGCGTGCAAGGTTGAAACCCTGTTCTAAGCTCTCTGTCGAGTTGTCCATAAAAAAGGCCAAGGAGTTTGCATGGCGGTTCCCGGATTGAAAGTAGTCATGGCCTTGAGTGTCGTCACCCTGCTAACGGCTTGCGAAGAGAAAAAAACCGTGCAGGAATACCTGCCACGTGTGTTCGTACAAGTCGTCAAGCCGGCGGATTACGCGGCCCCGGTTACCCTCACCGGTGATATCCAGGCCCGGATACAAACGGAGCTGTCTTTCCGCGTGGGTGGCAAGATCATCCAGCGCTCGGTCGACGTCGGTGATCGAGTGACCGCCAAGCAAGTGCTGGCCCGGCTCGACCCCAAGGATTTGCAGACCAACGTCGACTCGGCCCAGGCACAAGTGTTGGCTGAACAGGCGCGAGTGACGCAGAGCGCAGCGGCGTTCGTGCGCCAGCAAAAGCTCTTGCCCAAGGGCTACACCAGCCAGAGCGAATTCGACTCGGCCCAGGCAGCCTTGCGCAGCAGCCAGAGCGCCTTGAGCGCCGCCCAGGCGCAGTTGGCCAACGCCAGGGATCAGTTGAACTATACGGCGCTGATCGCCGATGCGCCGGGGATCATTACCGCGCGTCAGGCGGAAGTCGGCCAGGTGGTTCAGGCGACGATGCCGATCTTCAGCCTGGCCCGGGACGGCGACCGGGATGCGGTGTTCAATGTCTATGAATCGCTGCTGGCCGAGAAGCCGAGGGATGAAACCATTGTCCTGAGCCTGCTCGACAACCCGGCGATCAAAACCACCGGCACCGTGCGCGAAATCACCCCGTCGGTGTCGGCACAATCCGGTACCGTGCAGGTCAAGGTCGGCCTCAACAGCCTGCCCGACGGCATGCAATTGGGCTCGGTGGTGAGTGCCACGGCCAGGGGGTCGGGCAAGTCGGTCATCGAGTTGCCATGGTCGGCGCTGACCAAAAACATCAGTGAACCTGCGGTCTGGATTGTCGATGACAAGGGCAAGGCCCAGTTGCACTCGGTCACTGTCAGCCGCTACCTGACCGGCAAGGTCATCATCAGCGACGGGTTGAAGGGTGGGGAGAAAGTCATTGTCGCGGGCGGACAGTTGTTGCACCCGGACATGGAAGTCGAAATTGCCGAAAACACTTACAAGGATCTGACTTGGGGAGCTAAGCCATGAAGCCTATATGGGCGTTGTCCATCGGGCTGGTGCTGAGCGCCTGTTCCAAGAGCGAACCGCCACCGACACCGGTACGGCCTGTGTTGTCGATCAAGATTCAGGCCTTGAGCGAAGAGGACCTGGGCCGATTCGCCGGCAGCATCCAGGCCCGCTATGAAAGCAATACCGGTTTTCGCGTGGGCGGGCGCATCGCCAGTCGTAACGTCGATGTCGGAGCCGCAGTGGACAAGGGCACGCTGCTCGCCACCCTCGATCCTTCCGATCAGCAGAACCAGTTGCGTTCGGCCCAGGGCGACCTGTCGAAGATCCAGGCGCAACTGATCAATGCCAAGGCCAGTGCCCAGCGTCAGCAAGCCTTGTTTGATCGCGGGGTCGGTGCGCAAGCGCAACTGGACCAGGCCAATACCTACCTGAAAACCACCCAGGCCTCCCTCGATCAAGCCCGGGCGGCCGTCAACCAGAGCAAGGACCAACTGGGCTACACCGAGTTGCGCGCCGACCATAAAGCCGTGGTCACTGCATGGAGCGCCGAGGCCGGGCAAGTGGTGACGGCGGGTCAGCAAGTGGTGACCCTGGCACAACCGGACATCAAGGAAGCGGTGATTGACCTGCCGGATACCCTGGTCGATCAACTGCCCAGCGATGTGGTGTTTCTGGTCGCTGCGCAACTTGATCCGAGCATCAACACCACCGCCGTCATTCGCGAAATCGAACCTCAGGCCCAAAGCGCTACACGCACCCGTCGCGCCCGCCTGTCCCTGGCCGAAACGCCACAGGGTTTTCGCTTGGGTACGGCCATCAGCGTCACCCTGAGCTCGGCGATCAAGCCACGCATCGAATTGCCTGTCACCGCGCTGCAAGAGGTCGATGGCAAGTCACGTATCTGGGTGATCGATGCGCAGAGTAAAACCGTCTCCCCCCGTGAAATCCAGGTGATCAGCCGCACCGACAGCACCGTGGTACTGGCCGGCGGCGTGAAGAACGGCGAGCGGGTGGTCAGTGCCGGTGTGAACAGCCTCAAACCGGGGCAGCAAGTGAAAATCGACGAGGACAGTCAATGAAAGGGCCTTTCAACCTCTCGGAATGGGCCCTCAAGCATCAGTCGTTCATCTGGTATCTGATGTTCGTCGCATTGCTGATGGGTGTGTTCTCGTATTTCAACCTGGGGCGCGAAGAAGACCCTTCGTTCACCATCAAGACCATGGTGATCCAGAGCAAATGGCCGGGGGCGACCCAGGAGGAAACCCTCAAGCAGATCACCGACCGGATCGAGAAAAAGCTCGAAGAGCTCGACTCCCTCGACTACGTGAAAAGCTACACGCGCCCCGGCGAATCGACGGTGTACGTGTACCTGCGCGACACCACCAGTGCCAAGGACATCCCGGAAATCTGGTACCAGGTGCGCAAAAAGATCAACGACATCAAATACCAGTTCCCGCAAGGCATACAGGGGCCGTCGTTCAACGACGAGTTCGGCGACGTCTTCGGGTCGATCTACGCCTTCACCGCCGACGGCCTGACCCTGCGTCAGTTGCGCGACTACGTGGAACAGGCGCGCATGGAAATTCGCGGTGTGCCGGGCCTGGGCAAGATCGAAATGGTCGGCCAGCAGGACGAAGTGCTGTACCTGAACTTCTCCACGCGCAAACTCGCAGCGCTCGGCATCGATGAGCGTCAGGTGGTGCAGAGCCTGCAATCTCAGAACGCCGTGACCCCGGCGGGTGTCATCGAGGCCGGGCCGGAGCGGATTTCGGTACGCACTTCCGGGAAGTTCGCTTCGGAGAAAGACCTGGCCGAGGTCAACCTCAAGCTCAACGACCGCTACTATCGTCTGGCCGACATTGCCGAAATCAGCCGAGGCTACGTCGATCCGGCCTCGCCGGAATTCCGCTTCAACGGTAAACCGGCCATCGGCCTGGCGATTGCCATGCAGAAGGGTGGCAACGTCCAGGCGTTCGGCAAGGCCTTGCACGCCCGTATTGACCAGTTGACCGCCGACCTGCCGGTAGGTGTCGGCATTTACAACGTGTCCGACCAGGCCGTGGTGGTCGAGGAGGCCGTCGGCGGCTTTACCAGCGCGTTGTTCGAGGCGGTGGTGATCGTGCTGCTGGTCAGCTTCGTCAGCCTTGGCGTGCGCGCCGGACTGGTGGTGGCCTGCTCGATCCCGCTGGTGCTGGCGATGGTGTTCGTGTTCATGGAGTACAGCGGCATCACCATGCAGCGGATTTCCCTGGGCGCACTGATCATCGCCCTCGGCCTGCTGGTGGACGATGCGATGATCACCGTGGAAATGATGGTCACGCGCCTGGAACTGGGCGAGACCAAGGAGCAGGCCGCGACCTTCGCCTACACCTCGACGGCGTTCCCGATGCTCACCGGTACGCTGGTGACGGTGGCGGGCTTTGTGCCGATCGGCTTGAACGCCAGCTCCGCCGGTGAATACACCTACACGCTGTTTGCGGTGATTGCCTGCGCGATGCTGGTGTCATGGGTGGTGGCGGTTCTGTTCGCGCCGGTGATTGGCGTGCACATTCTCAGCACCAAGGTGAAACCCCATGAAGGTGAACCGGGGCGTATTGGCAAGGCCTTCAACGGCGGGCTGCTGTGGTGCATGCGCAATCGCTGGTGGGCCATTGGCATCACCGTGCTGTGCTTTGTGCTGGCGGTGTTCAGCATGCGCTACGTGCAGAACCAGTTCTTCCCGTCTTCGGATCGCCCGGAAATCCTGGTGGACCTGAACCTGCCGCAAAACGCCTCGATCGACGAAACCCGCCGGGCCGTCGATCGCCTCGAAGCCACGCTCAAGGACGATCCGGACATCGTGCGCTGGAGCACTTACATCGGGCAGGGTGCAATCCGTTTTTATCTGCCACTGGACCAGCAACTGCAAAACCCGTTCTATGCGCAGTTGGTGATCGTCAGCAAAGGCCATACCCGTGAAGCCATGATGCAGAAGCTTCGCGAGCGCTTGCGCAACGACTTCGTCGGCATCGGCAGTTATGTCCAGGCACTGGAAATGGGCCCGCCGGTAGGGCGTCCGATCCAGTACCGGATCAGCGGCAAAGACATCGACCAGGTGCGCCGACATGCCATTGACCTGGCCACGGAGCTGGACAAGAACCCGCACATTGGCGAGATCATCTACGACTGGAACGAACCGGGCAAAGTGCTGCGCATCGACATCGCCCAGGACAAGGCGCGGCAGTTGGGGTTGTCTTCCGAGGATGTGGCCAACCTGATGAACGGAATCGTCAGCGGCCAGGCGGTGACCCAGGTCGACGACGACATTTACCTGATCAACGTAGTCGGTCGTGCGGTGGACTCCGAGCGCGGTACGCCGGAAACCCTGCAGAACCTGCAAATCGTCACGCCTGGCGGCACGTCGATTCCGCTGCTGGCGTTCGCCACGGTGCGCTACGAACTGGAGCAGCCGCTGGTGTGGCGTCGCGATCGCCTGCCGACCATCACCATCAAGGCGGCGATCCGCGACGAGATCCAGCCGACGGACCTGGTGAAAATCCTCAAGCCATCCATCGACGCGTTCGCTGCCAAATTGCCGGCGGGCTACAAGGTCGCCACCGGTGGTACGGTGGAGGAAAGCGGCAAGGCCCAGGGACCGATTGCCAAGGTTGTGCCGCTGATGCTGTTCCTGATGGCGACCTTTCTGATGATCCAGTTGCACAGCGTGCAGAAGCTGTTCCTGGTGGCCAGCGTCGCGCCGCTGGGACTGATCGGCGTGGTGATCGCGCTGGTGCCTACGGGTACGCCAATGGGCTTCGTGGCGATCCTCGGGATTCTCGCGTTGATCGGTATCATCATTCGTAACTCGGTGATCCTGGTGACCCAGATCGAGGAGTACGAACTGAAGGGCTATGCGCCGTGGGATGCGGTGGTGCAGGCCACTGAACATCGACGTCGGCCGATCCTGCTGACCGCCGCGGCGGCGAGCATGGGGATGATCCCGATTGCCCGGGAAGTGTTCTGGGGCCCGATGGCCTACGCGATGATTGGCGGGATCGTTATCGCCACCTTGCTGACGCTGCTGTTTTTGCCGGCGCTGTATGTGGCCTGGTACAAGATTCGCGAGCCGAAGAAAGAGGTGGCTTAAAAGCGAGCGCTGCGCGCTCATCGCGAGCAAGCTCGCTCCCACAGGAGTACGCGGTCAACTGTGGGAGCGAGCTTGCTCGCGATGGCGTCGGGACTGACTACACAGCTTTACGCCATACACTCGCCAACCAAGGCTGCTGCTCCCGCGGCAGCCCTGCCGGCCGGTAGTAATGCTCAAGCTCCTCAAACCCCGCCTCGGTCAACAATTGCTGCCAGGCTGCCAGGTCGTGATATGCCCCGTAACGCGGCCCGTTCCAGCCTTCCTGATTCTCGCCACGGGGATTGGAACTGAACAACACCCCACCCGGTTTCAGCGTTCCCCACAACTGCTTCAACACCCGTGGCAACTCCTGACGCGGAACATGAAACAGCACCGCGTTGGCAAAAATTCCGTCAAAACGCTCGGCCGGCAGATCAAGCTTCAGGAAGTCCTGCTGCCAGACCTCGCAACCACTGTCCTCACGGGCCATCTGCGCGAATTTTTCCGAACCGTCGAGGCCGACAGCCTTGTGGCCCATACGGGTGAACGTCTGCAAATCACGCCCCGGTCCGCAGCCAAAATCGAGAATGTCGAAAGGCGCATCGCCCTGAATGTGCCGCAACAGGGCATCGATGTTCTGGCTGACGTCGTGATCGCGCGTGCCTTCACGGAAGTCTTCGGCCACTGCGTTGTAATGGCCAAGGGTGGTGGCGGTGATCTGTTCGAGGTCGTCGGGTGTTTGCTTCATGGTCGGCTGCGCAGGCAATTTGGATTCACCGAATATACGCCATGGCGTCGGGGGCTGCTGCGCAGCCCATCGCGAGCAAGCTCGCTCCCACAGATATCCACGGTCAACTGTGGGAGCGAGCTTGCTCGCGATGGCGGTGGCCCTGGCAACAGAGGTTTCAGCCCTTTTTCATCCCCAAACACTCAATGGAGTGATCCACCATTGCCTTGGCAATCTCCAGCAAATGCCAGATCGAGTACACCATCGCCCGGTCGGCACCCTTGAGTTGATCGCCACACTGATACGCAGTGACCGAAGCGCAACGCAGCAGGTCGGCGACATAGAGTTGGGTGTCTTCGAAGCTCACGTCCTTGCTGACGTTGTAGAAGCGCATTTCATCGGGTGGTGCGGGTTGCTTGCCGGTGAGGTGGAAATCGATGGCACGGTAAAGCGCTGAGCGATCCCTGAGCGGGTCGTCGGTGGAGGTTTCGGGGGGTGGATCGGGTACGGATTTTTCCATTGGTAAAACTCCTGATATTAGTAGGAGCCAACCGTCATCGCGACTAAACGAATAGGGGTGGCGGCTGCACACAGGTTAGTCGACCGGCCATCAGGCAACACCGGCGCACCCTAGGGTGCCCTGCGCACAGCCACCATAAAATTCAGGCAATAAAAAACACCTGAGAAAAGGTGGCGCTGTGCGCCCGATGGTATCCGGGCGACTAAACCCGATCACTGATGAGCAGTGACGGACCGAGACTAGCCACCGGATTTGGCAGGCGCAAGCGAGCGAAATGATCTAGGAAATGTCCTGCAAAGGAAAGGGAACGGGCCGTCGGAAACACTGATTTCTTTGTACGAAATATCGCCAGGATCACCACTCGTGTAGGAGCGAGCTTGCTCGCGATAAACCTGAGGGCACCGCGGGGAATCAGGTTTCCCGCGTTATCGTTGACCTCCATCGCGAGCAAGCTCGCTCCTACAGGGCTACCGCTTGTTGAGGCCCCGCGCCAACCGATCCCCACCCAACTGAATCACTGCCACCAACGCCACCAGCAGCACAATCACCGTCAGCATGATCTGGCTATCAAAGCGCTGATACCCGTACCGATAGGCAATGTCCCCCAACCCGCCCGCACCAATCGCCCCGGCCATGGCCGAGGAGTTGATCATCGTCACCAGGGTTATGGTGAACCCACCGACAATCCCAGGCAGCGCCTCCGGCAACAACACATGCCAGACGATGTGCCAGCGCCGGCAGCCCATGGCTTGCGCCGCTTCGATCAACCCATGATCGACCTCGCGCAAACTGACCTCGGCAATGCGCGCAAAGAACGGCGTGGCCGCGATGGTCAACGGCACCACGGCCGCCCAGACGCCATACGTAGTGCCGACGATGAGCCGGGTGAACGGAATCAGCGCCACCATCAAAATCAGAAACGGAATCGAGCGAAACAGGTTCACGAACCCGCCCAGTGCGCGGTTCAGTGCCGGGGCTTCATAGATGCCACCCTTGGAGCTGGTGACCAGGATCACCGCCAGCGGAATGCCCGCCAACAGCGCGATCAACGACGACACGCCGACCATCAGGAACGTGTCTATGAAACCCTGCAGCAAGCGATCAAACCACATAACCCAGTACCTCCACCTGTTGCGCCCATTGACCGGCGCGTTGACGCAATTCTTCGGCATCGAGGGGGGAGCCCGTCACCGCCAATAGCAGTTGCCCGAGGGCATGACCCTGAATCCGTTCCACGCCACCTTGCAGCAATCGCACGCGGCCTCCGAGGGCGCTGAACAGTGCCGCCAGGTCCGGCTCGTCGCGTTGGCTGCCGGTGAACTGCAAGCGCAGGACTACGGCTGCATCCGGGGCGTTCGATTGCGGCTGCAAACGGCTTTGCAGTTCTTCCGGCAATGCGTGTTGCAACGGCGCCAGCAACGTCTTGCTGACCTCATGTTGTGGATTGCCGAAGACTTCCCACACCGGCCCCTGCTCGATGATGCGCCCGTGTTCGAGGACGACTACGCGATCACAGATCTCGCGGATCACCGCCATCTCGTGGGTGATCAGCACAATGGTCAGGCCCAGGCGCCGGTTGATCTCGCGCAGCAGGCCTAGGATCGACTGTGTGGTCTCCGGGTCCAGCGCCGAGGTGGCTTCGTCGCACAGCAGAATTTGCGGGTCATGCACCAGCGCCCGGGCAATGCCCACGCGCTGTTTCTGCCCGCCGGACAACTGCGCCGGGTAAGCCTTGTGTTTAGCCTGCAAGCCGACCAGTTCCAGCAGTTCGCGGACTTTTCGCTCGCGTTTTTCCTTGGGCACACCGGCGACTTTCAGCGGCAGCTCGACGTTCTGCCAAACGGTCTTGGCCGACATCAGGTTGAAGTGCTGGAAGATCATGCCGATGCGCCGACGCAGCGTCACCAGGCGGTCCTCATCGAACTCGCCGATGTCGACCTGATCGATCAGCACCCGACCGCTGCTCGGTTGCTCCAGGCGATTGATGGTGCGGATCAGCGACGACTTGCCGGCACCGCTGCGGCCGATGATGCCGAACACTTCGCCGCGCTGAATCGCCAGGTCGATGCCGTGCAGCGCGGCCACCGGTCCTTGCTGGCCGTTGTAGGTTTTGCCCAGGCCGATGAAGCGGACGTGGGCATGGTTGAGTTCGGGATGCAGCTCAGTGCGCTCGGCGCTTTGCGGCTCTGGAATCTCCAGTCGCCGTTGGATGGCGGCAGTCATGCTCAGCTTTCCCAGCCGGCTTGATAGAGCTTGCCGTGGGCCTTATCCAGTGCGGCGCGCACAGCGGGTGAGTGCTGGTAGATGTCGACGAACTTGATCAGGCGCGGGTCGGTTTTGCTCTTCGGCTGGATCACGAACTGAATCACGTACTCCTTGTGATCGAGGCCGTCGAACAGCAGTGCGGAGCCCGCATCGAAGGTTTTCGACAAGCGAATGTAGGCCGGGTAGCCCTGTACCAGATCGGCATCGTCATAGGCACGTACCAGTTGCACGGCTTCGACTTGCAGGATCTTGATGTGCTTCGGGTTAGCCACGATGTCTTCTTCGGTGGCCTTGTAGCCGACGCCGGGCTTGAGGGTGATCAGGCCGGCCTTGGCCAGCAGTTGCAAGCCTCGACCGCTGTTGATCGGGTCATTGGCGATGGCCACGCTGGCGCCTTGCGGCAGTTCGTCGAAGCTTTTGTATTTCTTCGAGTAGAGGCCGACGTTGTTGATGATGCCCGGTGCGAACGGCACCAGGTCGAAACCCGAGGCGGCCTTGGCGTTTTCCAGGAACGGAATGTGCTGGAAGTAGTTCACGTCGATGTCGCCGGCGGCGAGGCTGACGTTCGGTGCGATCCAGTCGCTGAACTCCACCAGCTCGACTTTCAGGCCTTGTTTGTTGGCTTCTTCGACGGCCGCTTCCAGAGGAATGGCGAAAGCGGCGGTGGTGCCGATTTTCAGCGGCGTGTCGGCGGCGAAGGTCACCGAGCTGAGCAGGCCGAGGGTCAGGGCCAGTGCTTTGACTGGGTGAGAGAGGTAGTTCTTTTTCATGATGAGTTATCCAGTCAGTGCATTAAGTTTGTGGTGTCTGTTCGGGCCTCATCGCGAGCAAGCTCGCTCCCACAGGGGAATGCATTCCAAATGTGGGAGCGAGCTTGCTCGCGATGCTTTTAGCGTCGGAAAGTCGAACCGATGTGTTGCTCAGGCAAAAACGCCTCTTCACGAAACAGCTTCTGACGCAAAGTGCCGTTGTCATAAGCGGTCTTGTACGACCCACGGCGCTGCAACTCGGGGATCACCAGCTCGATGAAATCCTCATAGCTTTCCGGCGTGACGATGCGGGTCAGGTTGAAGCCATCCAGCCCGGTTTCGGCGATCCAGGATTCCAGCTCATCCGCCACTTGCTGCGGTGAGCCGACCACGGTGATGTAGCGACCGCCGAGGGCGTGTTGTTCCAGCAATTTGCGCCGGGTCCAGTCGTTGTTTTGCAGGTGTTTGGTGGCGGACTGGATCGCGTTGCTCTTCACGTACTGGATTGGCTCGTCGATCTCGTATTGGGAAAAGTCGATCCCGGTGGACGCCGAAAAGTGCGCCACGCCGGCCTCGGCACTGGCGTAGCTCAGGTATTCGGCGTGCTTGGTCCAGGCCAGCTCTTCGGTGGCGCCAACGATCACGTTCAGGCCCATGAACACCTTGATGTCCTCGGGATTGCGCCCGGCTTCGACGGCGCTGGCGCGCACCTTGTCCACCTGCGCCTTGGTCGATGCCTTGGTCTGGCCACTGATGAACACGCACTCGGCATGCCGCCCGGCGAACAGCAAGCCGCGATCCGAACTGCCAGCCTGGAACAGCACCGGCGTGCGCTGTGGCGAGGGTTCACAGAGGTGATAACCCTCGACCTGATAGAACTCGCCCTTGTGCTCGACCTTGTGCACTTTCTCAGGCGAAGCGTAGATCCGCTGCTGCGGGTCGTTCAGCACCGCGCCGTTTTCCCAACTGCCTTCCCAGAGTTTGTAGAGCACCTCTAGGTACTCGTCGGCCTGGTCATAGCGGCGGTCATGCTCGACCTGTTCGCTCAGGCCCATGGCTTTGGCTGCACTGTCCAGGTAGCCGGTGACGATGTTCCAGCCGACCCGGCCACGGCTGAGGTGATCCAGCGTCGACAGGCGTCTGGCGAACAGGTACGGCGTTTCGTAGGTGAGGTTGGCGGTCAGGCCGAAGCCGAGGTTTTTTGTCACCGCCGCCATGGCCGACACCAGCAGCAGCGGGTCGTTGACCGGCAGCTGGATCGACTCTTTCAACGGCACATCCACCGAATTCTGGTAGACGTCGTAGACCCCGACGATGTCGGCGATGAACAGGCCGTCAAACAGCCCGCGCTCGAGCAATTGCGCCAGTTCGGTCCAGTATTCGATCGTGTTGTAGCGGGTGGACGTGTCGCGCGGGTGCGTCCACAGACCATGGTTGATGTGCCCGATGCAGTTCATGTTGAAGGCATTGAGCAGGATCTTCTTTTTAGCCATTCAGATGGTCCCCCGCAGTGGCGGGTTTTCATCGTTGAGGTAGTAATTGCCAACGGCGTGGTACTTCCAGCGCACCGGGTCGTGCAGGGTGTGCACCCGGGCATTGCGCCAGTGACGGTCGAGACCGTGTTCGATCAAGGTCGCCTGGCTGCCGGCCAGTTCGAACAGCGTGCTGCCGGCGGCCAGGGAGATTTCGGTGCTGAGGGCGCGGGCTTCGGCGACGGCAATCGATGCGCCAGCGACGGTCTCGGCATTTGTGTCGGCCTGGGCCTTGTCGAGGTATTCACCGGCACGCTCCAGCAGTGCCTCGGCGGCGTGCAGGCGAATGCTCAGGTGGCCGAAGCTCTTGAGGGTCAGCGGATCGTCCGTGGCTTTTTCGTGGGTGGCGTCGATCCACGGCCGGGTTTTCGTGCGCACGAAGTGCAATGCATCTTCATAAGCGGCGCGGGCGATGCCGGTGTCGATGGCGGCGTGAAGAATCTGCGCCAGCGGGCCGACCGGGGTCGGGCGCTCGAATGCGCTTTGAAACGGGATGACATCTTCGGCAGCGACGTAGACATCTTCGAACACCACCGAACCGCTGCCGGTGGTGCGCTGGCCGAAGCCGCTCCAGTCGTCGATCACTGTCAGGCCTTTACTGTTGCGCGGGACGAACGCCAGTTGCTGCACGCCGTTTTCATCCACCACCGAGGTGGGAATACGCTGGGCGTAAATCGCGCCCGTGGCGTAGAACTTGCGACCATTGATGCGATAGCCGCTGCCATCGCGAGTCAGGCTTGTGACGCGGTCGTGTGCGGTTTTGGTGCCGAGTTCGGCGAGGGCATTGCCGAAGCGCTGGCCGGCCAGCACTTCGGCATAAAGACGTTTTTTCTGCTCGTGGCTGCCGTTCACGCGCAGCACTTCGAGGGCGTAAAAATGGTTCTGCGGAATCTGTCCCAGCGAGCCGTCGGCCTGGGCGATCAGAGCGATGACCTTGGCCAGGGTGACGTTGGAAACACCGGCGCCGCCATATTCCTTTGGTACGCTGATGCCCCAAAGGCCCGAGCGGGAAAACACTTCCAGTTCCGGGTGTGGCAAGCGGCGCTCGCGGTCGCGCAGGGCGCTGTCGCGTCTGAAGTCTTCGGCCAGATCGCTGGCAATGATCAGTGCTTGTTCATCGCTGGTAATGACCGCGACGTGGTGAGAAATGCTCATGTGTTTCTCCAGAGCTCTGGTAAAAAGTGTTCTGGTCGTTAAATCCAGGAATGGCGATTAGGCAGCGTGCCGTTGAGGCGATAGGCGCCAACGGCGTGATATTTCCAGCGCACCGGATCGTGCAGGGTGTGCACCCGGGCGTTGCGCCAGTGGCGGTCGAGGTTGAATTCGGCGAGGGTCGCGCGGCTGCCGGTCAGTTCGAACAGCTTTTCGCTGGCCAGCAACGAAATTTCGGTGGTCAGCACTTTGGCTTCGGCCACGGCAATCGAGGCGCGGGCGGCGGACTCGGCGGTGAGCGGTGCAGCGCTGACCTCATCAAGCACTTGCCCGGCTTTGCGCAGCAGCGCTTCGGCGGCGTGCAGTTCGATTTTCAATTTGCCGATGTCGGCGATCACATACAGGTCATCGCTGGCCCGCTCGACCTTGGCGTCGATCCACGGCCGGGCGCGGGTTTTCACGAAGTCGATGGCGTCGTCGACGGCGCCTCGGGCGATACCGGCGTCGATAGCCGCTTGAATCAGTTGGGAGACGGCACCCTGGATGTTCGGCGTGTCGTTGATCCGCCAATTATCCACAACCAGGTCGGGATCGACCTGCACGTTGTTGAGCAAAAGGGTGCCGCTGGCGGTGGTGCGCTGACCGAAACCCGACCAGTCATCGACAATGCGCAAACCCGGTGTGCCGCGACGGATGAACGCCAGCACTTGCTTGCCGTCGTCGTTCAACGCCTTGACCGCAACCCAATGGGCGAACAGTGCACCGGTGGAATAGAACTTCTGGCCGTTGAGGACGCCGTCAGCGGTGAGGCGTGCCTTCAGTTCAAGGGTGTTTTTGGTGCCACGTTCCGGCCCGGCATTGCCGATGCGCCAGCCATCCAGGACGCTTTTGAACAGTTGTCTTTTCTGCGCTTCGGTAGCGCTGCCGAGCACCAGGTTAAGAATGCCGAACTGGTTCTGCGGAATCTGCCCAAGCGCCGGGTCGGCGGCGGAAATGATCGCGAAGACCTCGGCCAGGGTAACGAACGAAACTTGCGGGCCACCGTACTCGCGGGGGATGGAAATGCTGCCCAGGCCGCTACGGGTGAACTGTTCGATTTCAGACCATGGGAGCTTGCGCTGCTGGTCACGTTTGGCCGCTTGCAGGCGCGCGACTTGCGCCAGTTCGTGGGCCGCCTTGATGGCTTGAGCATCGTTGCGCAAGACTTGTGCGGGCAACAACAACGGGGCGATGTCCAGGTCACTCTGGACGATTGCGTCTGCCAGACTGGACATCAGTGCCACTCCTTGGCTGCACGCAATGCCCTGGCGATCTGCACTGGGGTGATTGTGTTCCGGACCATACCTACCTCACATCTTATGGAAGCGCCGCAGAAGGCGGCGAACGAAAACAAGGATGTCCGGTGGTCCGGTTCATATACCCTAAACGTGTATAAATATTTTATGAACTAACTTTTAGGAATATTAATAGAAGGATGATTCAGCTGGTGTGCACTGACCCCTGTCTTCATTGCTTGCGGGACTCGGCAGCCTTGAGCACTTTTTTCGGGGGGACTTTCAGATAAGGATTGGCACAACCAATCTTCAGGGTGCGGGCCGGTGCCCAGCGGGAGTTGTTGCCCACTCGGTCGAGAATGCAGTACGTCACTTCCAGCCGCAGATCTTCGCCGGCTTCGAGGATGATGGCCGGCGGTATCCAGACCTGGATCGGCTGGCCCACATCGGCGGACTTGAGCCGTGGCAGATCCATGCGCACATCGCCCCAGCGCAGGGTGATTTCGTCGTCGACGGCCATGTTCAGGTATGGCTCGATAGTCAAGGGAACACCGCGTTTGACCTGACTCGGATTGACCCCCTGACGGCGAATCGCCTCGGGAATGCTCACCGGTGCCAGGCACTGGTTTTCATCGCCGTACAGCGCCGAAGGTTGGCCGCCTGGACAGTCGAGTTTGATCTGCACGTTGCGGCTGACCGATACCGCCGGGCCCCGGCCAATTTGCATGATCCGGTAATGAATGCGCGAAGTACCGTTGGCGACAAAACTCTCAGGCACCCGCAACTGCACCGGTTGGCCGACATCGCTGGCCGTCAGCACGCGGGAGGCCACGTAGCAGTTGTCCCAGAACAGTTCAATCAGGTCACCTGCGTCCATGGCGGGGTAGGGCGCCACATCGATCAGCAGGTGCGCCGCGCAAGTGACATTGATGCCGGTCTTGTTGGATTGCGCCAGGGTCGGGGCCGCAAGCCCGGATTTGTTCGAGGTACTTTTCATGAAGTCTCCTTGAAGTCTTGCAACGAAGTCCGTTTCTGGAAAGTCAAAAACTAAATATCGAACAGCAAAACCTTTCATTACTTTGAATTGAAATAATGATTTGAACGTGGTGAGTGTCGCTGGTTGGAGACTAGATAAGAGTTCTGGATAATCAGTGTCAATAAGATTTGTTAGTTGTGGCTGATGTTTGATGCTATTCAGAAAACTCCTACGGTGACAAGTAAGTAAACCCTGTCGCTGTGTCGACTTTATCTGCTGAGTGCCTTGTTGTGCGGACGTTTGGTGGCAGGTGGCCGGTCATTCCATGCGATAAATGACTGAATGGAGTCACTCGACTGAATTGTTGCGAAGCATATATATGTACCGCACGCGACTACAAAAAATGCATGTCGAATATATAAGTTTAGTTTGATATTGTTTGGGTGGTTTTTTGAAGGGGGTGTCACTTCCATCCGTGGAAGTTGACCGTTGTTGCGCAGGTTTGTTAGTTGTGAGCGTTATTCAGGAACTTACTGAGAAACTGCTTTGTCCGCTCTTCTTTCGGGTTGGCAAACAACGCCTTCGCTTCGCCTTGCTCGACGATCACGCCCTTGTCGAAAAACACCACCCGGTTAGCCACGTCCCGGGCAAATCCCATTTCGTGGGTGACGATCACCATGGTGCGCTTCTCTTCGGCCAGGCCGCGGATGGTCGCCAGCACCTCGCCCACCAACTCCGGGTCGAGGGCCGAGGTCGGCTCATCGAACAGGATCACTTCCGGCTCCATCGCCAGCGCCCGGGCAATCGCCACGCGCTGTTGCTGACCACCGGAGAGGCGACGCGGGTAAGCGTCCTCCTTGCCCGCCAGACCAACCTTGGCCAAGAGCTTTTTACCCAGGGCAACGGCGTCGGCGTGCGGGATCTTCTTCACGATGATCGGGCCTTCGATGACGTTTTCCAGGGCGGTGCGATGGGGAAACAGGTTGAAGTTCTGGAACACGAAACCTACGTGCTGGCGCAAACGCCGCACCAGGCTCTGCTGCTGGTTCAGGGGACGGCTGGTATCGATCTCGATATCACCGACCTTGATCCGGCCGCTGGTGGGTTCTTCCAGAAAATTCAGGCAGCGCAGGAAGGTGGTCTTGCCCGAACCGCTAGGGCCGATGATTGCCACCACCTCGCCTTCCTTGACCTCAAGATCGATGCCGTTGAGCACGACTTGACCCTTGAACTGCTTTGTCAGTTTTTCCACGACAATCATCGGGTCAGGACTCCTGGTCGTGCCGATTGACCCGCGCTTCCAACTGGTTCTGCAGGTGCGACAGCACCGTGGCCAGGACCCAGTAGATCAGTGCGGCGGCAAGATACATGGTGAAGACTTCGAAAGTACGGGCGGTGATCAGCTGTGCCTGACGGAACAGTTCCGGTACCTGGATGGTGGCGGCCAGCGCAGTGTCCTTGACCAGCGAAATGAAGCTGTTGCCCAGCGGCGGCAAAGCCGTGCGCATCGCTTGCGGCAGGATGGCCCGGCGCAGGGTCTGCGCGCGGGTCATGCCGATACTGGCAGCC
>NZ_AKJL01000197.1 GCF_000282355.1 Pseudomonas sp. GM49 | reverse complement strand
TTCGCGAGCAAGTCGGATCGCCGCACCGCCGCTCCCACAGTTGCTTTGTGCGGTGCGATAGAACCCGATTCGCCCAAAAAAGTCGCCTGCAAAACCTCCAGCCGCTCTAATTCAATAGCTCCAGCCAATCCTGCTTAACCGTTCGTCGGTCTTGGCAAATTTATTTTATTTTTTATCTTGCGCACTAAACATTAGCGCGATACATTCACTTCGCAATTACTTAGCGCGCAAACATTTAGCGCAAACACACATCTCCTGAACGAGGCTTTCACCATGCAAACTCTCTACACCGCAATCGCAACTTCCACCGGTGGCCGTGACGGTCGTGCGGTTTCCAGCGACAACATCCTCGACGTCAAACTAGCCACTCCGAAAGAACTCGGCGGTGCCGGCGGCGCAGCCACCAACCCTGAGCAACTGTTTGCCGCCGGTTATTCCGCCTGCTTCATCGGCGCCCTGAAATTCGTGGCCAGCCAGACCAAGCGCAGCATTCCCAACGACGCTTCGATCAGCGCCCACGTCGGCATCGGCCAGATCCCTGGCGGTTTCGGCCTGGACATCGACCTGCACATCAGCCTGCCGGGTCTTGAGCAAGCCGATGCACAAGCACTGGTCGACGCAGCCCACCAGGTCTGCCCGTACTCCAACGCCACCCGTGGCAACGTCGATGTGCGCCTGCACGTGACCGTCTAACCGCTGACCTACCAGGCCCGAACAGGAAACGAACATGAACACTTTCAGCAAAGTCTTGACCGGTACCCTTCTCGCCCTGTCCATCCACAGTGCATTTGCCGGCGACGTTGAACACAACACCCAGGCATTCCTCGATGTGCTGAATGCCGGCACCGGCAAACCGATGGAGCAAATGACACCTGCCGATGCCCGCGCCGTGCTGGTCGGTGCACAGGCCGGGGCGAAGCTGACGCTGCCAAAAGCCGATGTCAGCCAGAAGACCATCCAGGTTGAAGGCCAACCGCTGAACCTGACCATCGTCCGGCCGGCCGGGGTCAAGGGTGAGCTGCCCGTGTTCATGTTCTTCCACGGTGGGGGTTGGGTGCTGGGAGATTTCCCGACCCACGAACGACTGGTCCGTGACCTGGTGGTGGGTTCGGGTGCAGCGGCGGTGTTCGTCAACTACACGCCTTCGCCGGAAGCGCATTACCCGGTGGCAATCAACCAGGCCTACGCCGCGACCCAATGGGTGGCGGAACACGGCAAGGAGATCAACGTCGACGGTAAACGCCTGGCCGTGGCCGGCAACAGTGTCGGCGGCAACATGGCAGCCGTGGTTGCACTGATGGCCAAAGACAAAGGCACGCCGGCGATCAAGTTCCAGGTATTGCTGTGGCCGGTGACCGATGCCAGCTTCGAGACGGCATCCTACAACCAGTTCGCCGAAGGGCACTTCCTCACCAGGAACATGATGAAGTGGTTCTGGGACAACTACACCACCGACGCCAATCAGCGGAACGAGATCTACGCCTCACCACTGCGTGCGACCACCGCCCAGTTGAAAGGATTGCCTCCCGCGCTGGTGCAGACCGCCGGTGCCGATGTGCTGCGCGATGAAGGTGAAGCCTACGCCCGCAAACTCGATGAAGCCGGAGTGCCGGTGACCTCGGTTCGCTACAACGGCCTGATCCACGATTACGGTCTGCTCAACGTGGTGAGCCAGGTGCCAGCGGTGCGTTCGGCGATGCTGCAGGCATCTGAAGAACTGAAACAACACCTGAAGAAATAACGCACGACCCCGCTCCCACAGGGGGGTTCATCGCTGAAAGGTGAAATTGCAGGCACAAAAAAGCCCGACTCAATGGTCGGGCTTTTTCATTCCTCAAGCAGTGCTTATTTGGCACGGCCTTTGTAGGAACCGCCTTCGCGGGTATCAATCTCGATCATATCGTCGATATTGATGAAGTCAGCAACCGACAGCTCGGTACCGTTCTTCAGTTTGGCAGGCTTCATCACCTTACCGGAAGTGTCGCCGCGAGCGGAACCTTCGGTGTAGGCAACCTGACGCACGATGGTGGTTGGCAGTTCTACGGAAACCAGACGGCCTTCGAAGAACACGGCTTCGCAAACGTCGGTCATGCCTTCTTCAACGAACGGCAGAACGGCTTCGATGTCTTCGGCGTTCAGCTCGTACATGGTGTAGTCAGTGGTGTCCATGAACGTGTAGGAGTCGCCGCTGATGAAGGACAGGGTCGCTTCCTTGCGGTCGAGGATCACGTCGTCCAGCTTGTCGTCCGCACCGTATACGGTTTCGGTCTTGTAGCCGGTCAGCAGGTTTTTCAGCTTGGTCTTCATGATCGCGCTGTTACGACCGGACTTGGTGAATTCAGCTTTCTGAACCAGCCAAGGATCGTTGTCGATACGGATCACGGTACCGGGTTTGAGTTCTTTACCAGTTTTCATTGCGAATATCCGAATTTGGATGGGATTTACAAAAATCTAGGCCGCGTATCATATCCAATTTCCATAAAACTGTACCAGCGCCGTGGCAAGATCGGCCTGCAAGGCCTGTTCCAGACACCACGCCTCGGCGTGTTTTTCCAGCTCTGGCCAGTGTTTACGGGTGAATTGCCAGTGGTCGGCCATTTTTTCACCGGCGTTCCACGCCCGCCAGAGACCGCTGATCGCCTCTCGCGCAGGCGTAGATAGCCCCTTTACATAAAGCTCGAGGAAGGCTTCAAGCTTGTCCAGATGGATGTCTTCTTCCTGCTGGTAAATATGCCAGAGAAATGGCCGGCCTGCCCATTGGGCGCGCACGAAGGAGTCTTCGCCGCGCACGGCATTGAAATCGCAGCACCACAGCAAGCCGTCGTACTGGTCCTGGCGGACGAATGGCAGCACTTGCACGGTCAAGGCGTCACACACATGCACGGCACCCACCGCCAAATCTTCCACACCGAGCCAACGTTGAACATCACCGAGAATCCGCCCTTCCGGTACCAGCAGATGAGTGGCCGTCGAATCGCCAGCCATCGCATCGAGCCAACTGGCCAAACCGGTGTTTTCGTAGGCAAACAATGAGATCAACTGTGCGCCAGGCGCACGATCGATCCCTAAACCTTGCAGGAATTCTCTTTGAGCTTGCGGGTCTTGCTGAAATTGCCGACGACGTTCAAGCAACCCGCGCTCACGTAACAACCCGCCTGTGCCCTTCTGGAATCCAGGGAAGAAAAAGAATTTCTGTACGCTTTTGTACTTCACCGAGGGCAACCCGTGGCAGCCGATCACCCAGTCCTCGGCGCTCAGGTAGTCGAGGTTCATCCACAGCGGTGTCTTTTCCCGTTCGGCCATGGCGTCCATATAGGCGCTCGGCAATTGGCAGGCAAATGCAGCAATCACCACATCGGCGGCTTCGGTCGGCTGCC
>NZ_AKJL01000196.1 GCF_000282355.1 Pseudomonas sp. GM49 | reverse complement strand
TGGCTGCGAATGTATTGCTCGACATCGGCAGCAAGCCGATACCGATGAACAAGGCGAGAGCAGTGCTGGGGAACAGATGCTTCATGCTGATTCGACGCGGGGACAATTGATAACGCATATTAGGCCGTCTTTGAAGTCGCCGGTTCTTTGAGAGCCGGTCGCATAATGCAAAAAGCCCGACGCTATAACTTCGGGCTCAGTCCAGACTCACTATGGAGGCACTGTGAAAGCATTGCAAGGCGTTGACGGTCAAGCGGTATGGGTTGATGAGGCGAGTCCTGCGTGCGATGTAGGACAAGTTCGTATTCGAGTGGCTGCAGCGGGCCTCAATCGTGCCGATTTATTGCAGAAAGCGGGTCTTTACCCGCCGCCGCCGGGGGCCAGTCAAGTGCTCGGTCTAGAGTGCTCGGGAGTAATCAGCGAGGTGGGGCCGGGTTCATCCTGGCAGGTTGGCGACCGGGTTTGCGCCTTGCTGGCCGGGGGCGGGATGGCCGAAGAGGTGGTTGTCGACGGGCGGCACGTGCTGCCGGTTCCCGACGGAGTGTCACTGGTCGCAGCGGCTGCATTGCCCGAAGTTTATGCAACGGTCTGGCTGAATTTGTTTCAACTGGCTGCGCTCACCCCAGGTCAGAAAGTTCTTCTGCATGCTGGAGCAAGTGGAATTGGTTCAGCGGCCATTCAGCTGTGCAAGGCCTTCGGCAACCCGTGTTGGGTCAGCGTCGGCTCCGCCGAGCGACTGGCGTACTGCGAAGCGCTGGGCGCCCAGGGCGGCGTGGTGCGTAACGAGGATCTGGAGAGCCTGCGGGATCTGGGGCCGTTCGACGTGATTCTCGACCCGGTGGGCGGCAATTACGCGGCATTGAACCTCAAGTTGTTGGCGCAAGATGGCCGTTGGGTGTTGATCGGTCTGATGGGCGGCCGCGAAGCCAAGCTGGATCTGGCCCAGGTGCTGGCCAAGCGTGTGCAGTTGCTGGGTTCGACCCTGCGCAGCCGTGACGATCAGTTCAAGGCCGATCTGTTCAGCGATCTACGCCTGCACGTGTGGCCGTTGTTCGCCGAGGGGCGCTTGAACCCGCAATTGGCCAGGACCTTTGCGATCACGGATGCCGAAGCGGCGTTTGCCGAGCTGGCGAGCAATACCGTGGCGGGGAAAGTGGTGTTGGTGATTGACGAGAGTCTGAACTGACAACGAGAAACCTGTGGGAGCGAGCTTGCTCGCGATTAGCGGAGTGTCAGTTGATATTAATGTAACTGACTCGCCGCCATCGCGAGCAAGCTCGCTCCCACAGGGGGGGGCGGGTTATTTCCAGTCGTGAATCGGCCACCCGGCCTTTTCGGCGTGCTCCAGCAAGACCGGATCCGGGTTGACCACGTGCGGGAAATCCACCTTCAGCAACAGCGGCAGGTCGTTGCGAGAGTCGGAATAGAAACTCGCGCCTTCGAGGTTTTCCTCCTCTGCATCCAGCCACTCCAGCAAGCGCACGATCTTGCCTTCGCGGTAGGTCAGGGTGCCCACGGTATGGCCGGTGTAAACGCCGTGGGCCACTTCCAGTTCGATGCCCAGAATCTCGTCGATGCCCAGGCGCTCGGCGATGGGGCCGACCAGGTGCGTACCCGAGGCCGAGATCACCAGGATCCGGTCGCCGGCCTTGCGATGGGCTGCGATGGTTTTGGTGGCGTCGCTGAAAATGGTTGGTTCGATGAAGTCTTCCACCCACGGGCCAACCAGATGCTCGACCTCTGCGGGCGTACGACCAATCAACGGCTCCAGGCTGAAGGTCATGTAGTCCTCCATGCGCAGTTTGCCGTGGCTGTAGGCGTCCATCAGTTCGTTGTTCTGCCGCATGAACGACTCGGGATCGACCCAGCCCAGGCGGCCCATCTGCTCGCTCCAAAGGGTAGCGCAGTCGCCGTGGATCAGGGTTTCGTCCAGATCAAAAATTGCCAGGGCCATCAGTGCAGTTCTCTCTTCAGCATAAGCAAAGGCATCAGGCTACCTCACACAGGGCCGTCGGATCGATGGAAAGCGCCAGGCGCTGACCATCGGGATGCAGATCGGCCGCCGAGCGGTTCAGCACATCCACCACCAATTCCACGCCCCGGGCTTCGACCCGGTAGCGAATCACGTTGCCCAGCAGGCTGTGGCTGCGTATCTGCGCGTCCAGGTCGCCGTCAAGACTCAGTTCGATGGCTTCCGGGCGAATGGCGATGCGCTTGCTGATCGGTCTCTGCAACAGCTTCGAAGCGCTGTCGGCATCCAGCAGGTTGTAGTTGCCGATGAAGCCGGCAGCGAACACGTCCACCGGCGCAGTGTAGAGGGTTTCGGCGTCGCCGCTTTGTACGATCTTTCCCTGATTCATCAGGAAAATCCGGTCAGACATGGTCAGGGCTTCTTCCTGATCGTGTGTGACAAAAATCGTGGTCAGACCCAGTTCGCGCTGGATCTGACGGATCTGTTCGCGCAGATGCTTGCGAATTCGCGCGTCCAGGGCCGACAGCGGTTCGTCCAGCAACAACAGGCGTGGCCGGGTCACCAGTGAGCGGGCGAGGGCGACACGCTGGCATTGGCCTCCGGACAGTTGATGCGGATAACGCGCGGCGAAGTCGGTCAGCTCCACCAGCTTCAACACTTCGGCAACACGCTTCTGGCTGTCGTCGGCGTTGACCTTCTGCATGCGCAAGCCGAAGGCGACGTTCTGCTCCACGCTCATGTTGGGGAACAGGGCATAGCTCTGGAACACCATGCCGATACCACGTTTTTGCGGGCTCAGGGGCACGATGTCCTGACCATCGAGCAGGATCTTGCCGCCATCGACCGAGGTCAGGCCGGCGATGCAGCGCAGCAGGGTGGATTTGCCACAACCGGACGGGCCGAGCAGGGTGACGAACTCACCTTTCTGGATCTCGCAGTTGATGTCACTGAACACCGTGGTGCCTGCGTAGTCTTTTTTCAGATGTTGGACGCTGACGAAGCTCATTGGCTTTTGTCCTTGTTCAAGATATTGGCAGCCCAGGTCAGGATCAGCACAAAGAAGAAGTAGGAGATCACCAGCGCACTGGTGAAATGACCGCTGCTGTTGCGCATGTTGTTGAGGTAGACCTGCAAGGTTTCGTAGCGGGTGCCGACGAGGATGTTGGCGAACACGAACTCACCGAACAGGAACGAGAACGACAGCAGCAGTGCCACCATCAGGCCCTTGCGCAGGTTCGGCAGCACTACCAGGAACGCTGCTTGGAAGGTGCTGGCGCCGAGCAACTGAGCGGCGTCCATCAGGTCGCGCAGGTTGATCGCTTGCAGGTTGTTGGTGATCGCCCGGTACATGAACGGCAGCGCCACGGTGAAGTAGCAACCGATCAGGATCCACGGCGTCCCGACCATGGCGAAGGGGCCGGAACCATAGAGCTGCAGCAGCCCCACCGAAGACACCACCGGCGGCACGGCGAAGGGCAGCAGGATCAGGATGTTCATCAGCGCGTCGAGTTTCGGGAAGTGGTAATGCACCACGAACAGCAGCGGCAGAATCAGCACCACCGAAAGAATCAGCGAACCGACGCAGACCAGCAGCGATTGCCCGAACGCTTGCAGGAAGCGTGGATCGCTCCACAGCTGGATGTACCATTTGAGGGTGAAGCCGCTGGGCAGAATGGTCGCCGACCAACTGCTGGCGATCGAGTAGACCAGGGTGCCGGCCAGCGGCAACAGCAGGATGGCAAACAGTAAATACACCGCGACGCGGTGATAGACACCGGCGGGTCCCAGTTCAGCGCGAGACATGGTAGCTCCTCTTCAACAGCAGCTGGTGCACGATGGTCACCAGGGTCATCAAGGCCACCAGCACCACGGCCAGGGCGCTGGCCAGGTTCGGGTCCAGGGAAATGTCACCGGACACCATCGCCGCGATGCGGATCGGCAGCACGTTGAAGTTGCCGGTGGTCAGGGCATATACCGTGGCGTAGGCACCGAGGGCGTTGGCCAGCAGGATCACGAAGGTGCCGAGCAATGCCGGGGTCAGCACCGGCAGACCGATGTGACGCCAGAACTGCCAGCCATTGGCGCCGAGCAGCTCGGCAGATTCGCGCCAGTCTTCACGCAGGGCGTCGAAGGCCGGGTACAGCAGCAGTACGCCGAGGGGAATCTGGAAGTAGGTGTAGAGAATGATCAGCCCGGTTTTCGAGTACAGGTTGAAATCCTGAATGATGCCGGCCTGCTTGAGCATGATGGTGAAGCTGCCGTTGAAGCCGAGCAAAATGATGAATGCGAAGGCCAGGGGCACACCGGCGAAGTTGCTGGTCATGTTGGCGAAGGCATTGACGAAGTTGCGCAGTTTCGAATCGACCTGGCGCAGGGAGTAGGCGCCAAGTATGGCGATGATGATCCCGAACACGCTGGACCAGAAGCTGATCTCAAGGCTGTACTGGATCGCCTGCAGGTAAAACTTCGAACTGAATATTTTGCTGAAGTTGGCCAGGCCCCAGCCGAACTCTTCCGATTGCAGGCTGTTGATCATCACCCAGGTCAGCGGGGCGATTTCGAACACGATGAAGAACAGCGCGAACGGGACGAGGCACAGGGCAGCGAGCCATTTACTGCGGGTCATGGCATTCACTTGAGCAACTCCCGGCAGACCGGTTTGTCGTGAGGCACGCCCAGCAGTTCGCAAACGGTACCGCAGATCTCGGTCTGTTTCGGCGCGGCGCCGGCGTCGAAGCTGAATGCGTCACCGAGAACGAACAACGGCACCTCACGTTCTTCCGGCAGCAGGCCGTTGTGGGAACGGTCGTTGTTCATGCCGTGGTCGGCGGTGACCAGTACCTGATAGCCGGCATCGAGCCAGCCTTGCAGGTAGTCGGCCAGGATGATGTCGGCCGAGCGCGCGCTGTTGCGGTACTGCGGTGTGTCGAGGCCGTGCTTGTGCCCGGCGTCGTCGATGTTCATCGGGTGGATCAACAGGAAGTTCGGCGCATGGCGCAGGCGTAGGTTTTCGGCGTCGGCGAACAGGTGCGAGTCCGGGTAGTGATCGTTCCAGTAGAAATGGCCGTGCTGGATCGGCAGATTGGGGTTGTCGGTGTGACGATCCCGGGCCGCCACGAAGGGCGAACGGTTATACAGTTCGCTGACCCAGTGGTAGGCCGCCGCTGCGGTCGTCAGGCCGGCAGCGGTGGCGTAGTGATAAATGCTGCGCTGGTTGGACAGGCGTGAAACGTTGTTGTGGACGATACCGCTGTCGATGGGCGGAACGCCGGTCAGGATGCATTCGTAAAGCGGTCGGGACAGGGCCGGCAACTCGCACTCCAGTTTATAGAGTGCGGCGCGACCGGCGCCGACGTACGCCTGCAGGTGCCCCATGGCGTGGCGGGCGACCTCGTAGTTGAGGCCGTCGAGCACGACAAGGATGACGTTGTGCTTCATAGGGGCAAAAACTCCGTGTAACAGATATTCGAAGCTCACTCGATCCACTGTGGGAGCGAGCTTGCTCGCGATGAGGGACTACCACTCAACATCAATGTTGAATATCAGATCGCTATCGCGAGCAAGCTCGCTCCCACAGGGATTCTCATTGGCCCATCAAAAATGATGGGCTACACGGTTACTGCATATTGATAATGACTTCTTCCTGCCACTTCTGAGGAAGACCCTTGGAGGTCTTTTCCCACGCATCCGCGTCTTTGATCGGCGTCACTTTCTTGTACTGCTCGTTAGGCAGCAGCTTGGCCTGCACCTCGGCTGGCAGGGTCAGGTGCTCGGCACGAATCGGACGGGCGTTGCCCTTGGCCAGGTTGATCTGGCCGGCGTCGCTGAAGATGTATTCGCGGGCCAGCTTGGCGGCGTTCGGGTTCTTCGCGTACTTGTTGATGATGGTGGTGTAGCCGGAAATCACCGAGCCGTCCGACGGGATCAGCACCACGTAGTCATCCGGGTTGGCCATCTTGGCCTTGTAGCTCAGGCCGTTGAAGTCCCAGACCACGCCGACTTCGATTTCGCCTTTTTCCATGGTGGCAATCGTCGGGTTGGACATCGACAGGCGACCTTGCTTGGCGATGTCGGCGAACATCAGCAGGGCAGGCTGGAGGTTTTTCTCGTCGCCACCGTTGGCCAGTGCCGCGGCGAGTACGCCGTTGGCGGCCTGGGCTGCGGTGCTCACGTCACCGATGGAGACCTTGTATTTGCCGGTCTTGAGGTCAGCCCATTTGGTTGGTGCTTCGGAACCGTGCAGCAACTTCTTGTTGACGATGAAAGCGATGGTGCCGGTGTAGGCCAGTGCCCAGTTGCCGTCCTTGTCCTTGGCCCAGGCTGGAACCTGTTCCCAGGTGGAAGGCTTGTAAGGCTGGACTACGCCTTGCTTGACCGCGATCGGGCCGAACGCTGCACCGACGTCGCCGATATCGGCGCTGGCGTTGTCTTTTTCCGCCGCGAACTTGGCGATCTCCTGGGCCGAGCTCATGTCGGTGTCGATGTGCTTGAGGCCGTACTTGTCGCTCAGGTCTTTCCAGGTGCCGGCCCAGTTGGCCCAGTCATCGGGCATGCCGACGCTGTTGACGGCGCCTTCCGCTTTGGCAGCGGCTTCCAGGGTTTTCAGATCATCAGCCGCCATGGCGGCAGTGCACATTGCGATGGTCGAGCCTAACAGTGATGCCAGGAAAAGCTTTTTCATTCCGAAGCTCCTTGGGTCGTGTTCAACGCTGCGATTGCGGTTTGTGTTGGTCTAGGTCAGCAATACCTGAGCCAATTTAAGGGGGCTGGATGACACTTTGATGTCGCTCGTCGCCCGGGATGACTTTTTGTTGAGCGCTATCGCGGGTGGCCTGCTAAGCGTAGACCATGGTCAAGGCCCCGGCAGGCAAGGGACTTGGCCGATGAATTGCAGGTTGTTGAAAGATGAGGAAGCCAGGGAATGGCGACCGTTGGGCAGCTTTGTCACATCTCGGTCATCTACGCTGCCTACGCTTGCAGACTATTGAATGAGCCGGTTTGCGCTGCGGTTCTGCCCCGAATTGGTGCTGGTCTAGTCCAGATAGGTAACATTGATGCGTGACGAGGCAACAAAAGCGGTGACAGCCATTGGCCAAGTGCTTCAGGAACAGATCGACCACGGTCTGTTGGCGCCTGGCAGCAAATTGCCGGCCGAGCGCAAGCTCAGTGAATTGTTCGGCACGACGCGGATCACTTTGCGTGAAGCGTTGTTGCAGTTGGAGTCACAGGGGCAGATTTATCGAGAGGAGCGTCGCGGCTGGTTCGTCTCGCCGCCACGCCTGGCGTACAACCTGATGCAGCGCAGCCACTTTCATGCGATGGTCAGCGCCCAGGGGCGGGTTCCGTCCACCGAGGTGATTTCGGCGCGATTGCAACCGGCATCGGCGGCGGTCTGTGCCTGGCTGCAATTGCCGGCGCTGTCGAGCGTGATCCAGATCTGCCGCTCGCGGCGCATCGACGGGCGGCTGGTCCTGTATGTGGAGCACTACCTGAACCCGCAGTATTTTCCGGGGATCCTCGATTTCGATTTGAATCAGTCGATCACCGAGTTGTATGCGCGGCATTACGACTTGCACTACGGCCGGGTGCGCTTCGAGATTGTGCCCACGGCGTTGTCGGTGGATGCGGCGGCGGCATTGAAGGTATCGGTGGGTAGCCCGGGCTTACAGATTGCCCGGGTCAACTATGACCAGCATGAGCGGTTGATCGACTGCGACCTGGAGTTCTGGCGGCATGATGCGATTCATGTCGGTGTGGATGTTGTCTAGCGTCCGACCTTCCTGTAGGAGCGAGCTTGCTCGCGATGGTCGTTAACGATTACGCGTGTTTACTGGCTAAACGCGGTGTTCTTGAGTTCATCGCGAGCAAGCTCGCTCCTACACGGGCTATTCATTCTGCGGGCCACCACCCGCGGTAACCACCTGAATGCTCATCCGCGGTGTCGCCAGATCCAGTCCGGCTTCATCCATATGTCGTTTCAGCGAAAGATTGAACGCCCGTGAAACCTCCCACTGCTTGATTGGCGCGGTCTTGAAGCGGGCGCGAAGGATTGCGTTGCCCGACTCGAAACTTTCCACCCCCTGAAACTCCAGCGGCGACCAGATATTGCGCCGCTGTAGCGGATCGGTGCGCATTTTCTGGGCGACTTCGCGCATCAGTTTGATTGCGTTGTCGATGTCCATGCTGGCGGGCACTGCTACGCGGAAGATCGCGTAGCCGAATTCCCGGGAGTAATTCTTGATGCTTTTGATTTCGCTGAACGGAATGGTGTGGACGATGCCATCGATATCTCGCAGGCGCACGGTGCGGATGGTCAGGCCTTCGACTGTGCCGAGGTGGCCGCCGACATCCACGTAGTCGTCGATGGCCAGTGAGTCTTCGATGATGATGAACAACCCGGTAATCAGGTCGGCCACCAGTGATTGTGCGCCAAAACCAATGGCCAGACCGATCACACCGGCACCGGCCAACAGCGGTGTGACGTTCATGCCCATGTTCGCCAGCGCGACAATCAACGCAACGATGAAAATCGCCACGAACAGCACGTTGCGAATCAGCGGCATCATCGTTTGCGCGCGGGCATTGGCCAGGCCTTTGCGCGAGCGGGTGAGGGCGTGGTGCACGGCGGTGTCGCTGAGAATCCAGATCAGCCAGGCGAACAGCAGCGTACCGGCGAGGCTGAACAGTTTGACGCTGACTTCATGGCCATCGCCTTCAGTGAAGCGGATCAACGACATGCCCCAGACCCGCAGGCCGAGCTCGATAAAGGCCAGCCACACCAACAGGTGGAGGATGGTGTAGAAGAAATTTTTCAGCCTTTCCGAATACACGGCGTAACGCCGGATGCCGCGCTGGGGCTTGAGGGCATGGCGGCGTACCAGGCCGTTGATGACCATGCACAACACCAGCAACACGGTGCAGATCAGCGACTGGCGCAGGGCAGTGCTGGTGTCACCGGCGGAAATGAACGTCGCGAACAGGGAAATGGCCACCAGCACCAGCGCCGGTACGTACCAGAAAGTGCCGAGAATCGACAGGGTGTCGTTGAGGGCGCGGCGGGTCAGGCGTCGGGACAGCGGCTGGTTGCGGATCAGGTGGGCGATCGGGCGGCGGAAACGCAAGATGAACCGGGCGGTGGACAAGGCTGCGAGGACGTTGGCAACCGTGGCAGCAGTGTGGGCCAGATGGCTGCCGAGGCTGTCGACCAGTTTTGGATCGCTCAGCGCTTCGCCAAACGCGGCGAAGCTGCCGATCAGCCACAGCGGCCGAAACGCCTGGTGCCGCAGAATGTACAAGGCGCGGTGGCGGTGTGGACCGTCGAGCAGGGAAAAGGCAATCACGCAGATGGCCGAGAAGCAGGTGCCGACCACCAGTGCATAGGCCAGCACCATGGCCAGGCTTTTACCCAGGGACGAGGGCAGGGCGTAGCTCATGTAAACCGTGATCACCAGGGCGATCAACCATGGCCCGAGCTTGCGCAAGGCGAAGCGCAACATGTCCAGTGCTCGGGGGTGCTGCGGCAGTTCTTCGGTCAGGCCGAAACGCATCCGCACGCGGTGGCTTATCCAGATCAGTGCGGCGGCAAGCAGGCTCCAGACCATCAGGATCATGGCAAAGGCAAAGAGCATGGGTAGCCATTCATTGGCCGGCAGCGCCAGCGCCACCAGTTCTTCCTTGGCCTGATCGAACTCGCTGGACCAGCGAGTGAGCGGACTGTCGTCGCCGGAAAATTTCTTCTCGATAGTGGCCAGGGTTCCGCCAATCAAGCCCAGCACGCCTTCTTCGGTAATCGGCTGGGCCTTTTGGGTGGCGTCACGGAGCTTTTTCAGATCGGCCAGCAGTTTGCTGCGTTGCTGATCGTTCTCCAGTGACTTGATCACTTCGTCCAGGGATTGCCCCAGCGGTTCCTGTGCTTCGGGCTGCGCCTTGGCCTGGCCGCTGAGCAGGCTTGGCAGGCCGACCGCCTGGGCAGGCGCCACCGGCAGCAGCGTCATCAGGCAGACAAGGAAAAAGCACGGCAGGGCAAAAAGACGAACGAACACTAGGCGGTCAACCTCGCAAGGAGCGGATCGACCGAGTGTACGAGCCCGTCAAAATCAATGCGAGCCAAGGGTGATGAATTATTCGTTGAGTTTGGCGAGGATCTTGATCACCACGGTCGCGAGGATGCTCAGCATGCCGATCCACATGGTGAACACTCCGGCATTTTTGTCGCGAAAGTTGAAGCCGACGGCCAGCAGGATCATCCCTGCAAGAATCGGGACCAGCATGGCGTGAAAGGTAGACATCGAAATCATGGAGACAGCCTTGTCGAATGGATACTTGAAGTCTAGGCGGCTTTTGACGCGGCCGGTGTGATGAGTGTGTAGGAGCGAGCTTGCTCGCGATGAACGTCAGGGTGCCGCGATTATCCAGGCAACCCCCGTCATCGTTCACGTCCATCGCGAGCAAGCTCGCTCCTACAGAGTATTGCGGGGTTTACGGCAATTCGCGGCAGGCGTAGAACGCGCTCAGCACCTTGACCAGATGCGCCAGGTCATGGCTGCCACACAATTCGCGGATCGAGTGCATGGCGAACGTTGGCAGGCCGATGTCCACGGTGCGTACACCCAGATGGCTGGCAGTGATCGGGCCGATGGTCGAGCCGCAGCCCATGTCGCTGCGCACCACGAAACTCTGCACCGGCACTTCTTCAGCCATGCACAGATGGCGGAAGAATCCGGCGGTTTCGCTGTTGGTGGCGTAGCGCTGGTTGCTGTTGACCTTGATCACCGGGCCGGCGTTGAGTTTCGGGCCGTGGTTGGCATCGTGTTTGTCGGCGTAATTCGGATGCACGCCGTGGGCGTTGTCAGCCGAAACCAGCAGGGATTTCTGAATGGTGCGTACGAATTCATCCCCTTCAGGCAGCAGGCGACGCAAGGTTTGTTCAAGCATCGGGCCATCGGCACCGCAGGCCGAGCAGGAACCGACTTCTTCGTGGTCGTTGCAGACCAGCACGCAGGTTTCATCGGTGTCGGTCGTCAACAGCGCTTGCAGGCCGGCGTAGCACGACAGCAGGTTGTCCAGGCGCGCGCCGGCGATGAAATCACCGTGCAGACCGATGACCGCAGCGCTTTGGGTGTCGTAGAAGCTCAGCTCGTAATCGAGCACTACGTCGGCGTTCAGGCCGTGTTCGCGGGCGAGTTGATCGGTGAGCACCGCGCGGAAGTCCACACGCTCGTCACCGGCAAATTGCGCGAGGATCGGCGGCAGTTCGGTCTGGGCGTTGATTGCCCAGCCCATGTTGGCTTCACGGTTGAGGTGAATCGCCAGGTTCGGAATGATCGCGACCGGAGCCTTGAAGTCGATCAACTGGCTCTCGACCTTGCCATCACGCCGGAAGGTTACGCGGCCGGCCAGGGATAGATCACGGTCGAACCACGGCGCCAGCAGCGCGCCGCCATAGACTTCGACGCCCAACTGCCAGAAGCCCTGGCGTTGCAGCTCCGGTTGCGGCTTGACGCGCAGGCACGGGCTGTCGGTGTGGGCGCCGACCAGGCGAATACCGCCATGCAGCGGCGAATGACGGCCCATTTTGATCGCGACAATCGAAGAGTCGTTGCGTGTGACGTAGTAGCGACCGTTGGCTTCGGTATACCACGGCTCGCGCTCGTCGAGGCGTTGATAGCCCGCCGCTTCCAGGCGTTGAACAAGGCTGGCGGTGGCATGGAACGGGGTAGGGGAGGCCTTGAGGAAATCGATCAGGCCTTGGTTCAACTCTTCGCGCATAAAGTAGCTCCAGACAGCAGTGGCGCCAGTTTAACGTATTGGTTGCAGAAGTGGCGGGGGACTGCTGGTGGGGTGATGCCAGGATTGAATCTGGCAGAGAACCCTGTGGGAGCGGGCTTGCCCGCGAAGGCGGTTTGCCAGTCAGCATTGATGTCGCCTGGCACGACGCCATCGCGGGCAAGCCCGCTCCCACAGGGATTACATCTGTTTCAGAACGGTGCCGGGCACTCGAAGCGCAGGCGCTCGCCACTTTGCGGATGGGTGAAGGTGAGCATGCTCGCATGTAGGCACAGGCGCGGCCAGGCTGCCAGTGCTTGTTCATGGGCATAGAGCCCGTCGCCCAGCAGCGGATGACCGATCGAGAGCATGTGCACGCGCAACTGGTGGGAGCGGCCGGTGATCGGTGTCAGTTCGACGCGGCACCAGTCGCCGCAACGTTCGAGCACGCGCCAGAAGGTCAGCGCATGTTTGCCGAACTCATGGTCGACCACATGCCGTGGTTTGGTCGGCGGGTCGTAGCGCAAGGGCAGGTCGATGCTGCCGCTGTCGAGTTCCGGCTGACCCCAGCACAGGGCGGTGTAGGCCTTTTCGGTTTCGCGGTCGTGAAATTGCCGGGACAGCTCGCGATGGGTGTCCGGGTCGCGGGCCAGCAGGATGATGCCGGAAGTTTCCCAGTCCAGCCGATGGACGATTCGCGCTTCCGGGTAGCCGTTTTCCTGCAGGCGGGTAATCAGGCAGTCCTTGTTGTCATCGGCCCGGCCAGGGACAGAGAGCAACAGGGTCGGCTTGTTCACCACCAATACGGCGGCGTCCTGATGGATGATGTGAACGTTGGACAACGGCATTAAAACAGCCTCGTAACAAATGCCAACGGCGGCTCAGGTCCCTTCCGGTTGCAGAAGGGACCTGAGCCG
>NZ_AKJL01000195.1 GCF_000282355.1 Pseudomonas sp. GM49 | reverse complement strand
TGTCCAAAATTAGTTGACCAGTTCAAGCTCGCTCCCACAGTGGTTCTCCAGCGCACCTAGAAGCTCATCTTTGCGGGGAAACCACCTGACGACCGGCAGCAAAAACCATTTGCCACAAAATATTACATGCGTCATATTACATCCATCATAATTAACCACCGCTCCAACAGGTAATCCTCCATGACCAGCATGCCCACCGTTGAACCCGACCTGGCTGCCCCGGTGACTGCCGCCAAACCTCCCCTGCTCAAACGCCTGCTGCTGCCAACAGTGGGCATCGCAGCGTTGGTATTGGCCGGTGTATATGGCGCGCATTGGTGGAGCGCCGGACGCTTTATCGAAGAAACCGACGACGCCTACATCGGTGGCGATGTGACGGTGATCGGGCCGAAGGTGGCGGGTTATATCGACGAAGTGCTGGTGGCCGATAACCAGCAGGTCAAGGCTGGCGACGTGCTGATCCGTCTCGACTCACGCGACTACCGTGCCAACCTGGCCAAGGCCGAAGGCGCAGTGGCCGCCCAGGAAGCCTTGCTGGCCAACCTCGACGCCACCGAACAGCTGCAACAGGCCGTCATCGGCCAGGCCCGCGCCGGCATCGACGCCGCCGGTGCCGAAGCCACCCGTTCCCGGGATGACGATGCCCGCTACAAAAAACTGGTGATCACCAACGCCGTCTCGGTGGAAAGCGCCCAGCGGGCCAATACCACGTTCAAGACGGCCCAGGCCCAAAGTAACCGCGCCCAGGCTGAACTGCTGGCCGCACAACGCCAGTTGAATGTGATCGACACCCAGAAACAGCAGGCCCGTGCCGCTTTGATACAAGCGAAAGCCGAACGTGATCTGGCGCAATTGAATGTCGGCTACACCGAACTGAAGGCACCGGTTGATGGTGTGATCGGCAATCGCCGGGCTCGGGTCGGCGCTTATGCCCAGGCCGGTTCACAATTGCTCTCGGTGGTGCCGACCAGCGGTCTGTGGGTCGATGCGAACTTCAAGGAAGACCAACTGGCACACATGGTGCCGGGGCAACGGGTGGTGATCCGTGCCGACGTGCTGTCGGGTCAGGAATTCCACGGTCACCTCGACAGCCTCGCTCCTGCCAGCGGTTCGCAATTCAGCGTGTTGCCACCGGAAAACGCCACCGGCAACTTCACCAAGATCGTGCAGCGGGTGCCGGTGCGGATTCACCTCGACCCGGCCGACAGTGTGCTCGGCCACCTGCGTCCGGGGCTGTCGGTGACCGCTGAAGTGGACACGCGCAAGGCACCTGAAGCGCCAGCCGTGGCCAGCGCGCCATGAGCCGCGCCCTCGCCGCCCCGGCGCAACCGTTCAATGCCGCGAACATGGCGACGGCAACCAAGGTCTTCGCCTTTGCCAGCATGTGCATCGGCATGTTCATTGCGCTGCTGGATATCCAGATTGTCTCGGCTTCGTTGCGTGACATCGGCGGCGGGCTCTCCGCCGGCACCGACGAAACCGCGTGGGTGCAAACCAGTTACCTGATCGCCGAAATCATCGTGATCCCGCTGTCGGGCTGGCTGTCGCGGGTATTTTCGACGCGCTGGCTGTTTTGTGCATCGGCGGTGGGTTTCACCCTGACCAGCCTGCTGTGCGGCGTGGCCTGGAACATCCAGAGCATGATCGCCTTCCGCGCCCTGCAAGGGTTTCTGGGCGGCTCGATGATCCCGCTGGTGTTCACCACGGCCTTCGTGTTCTTCACTGGCAAGCAACGGGTCATCGCTGCCGCCACCATCGGCGCGGTGGCGTCCCTGGCACCAACCCTGGGACCGGTGATCGGTGGCTGGATCACCGACATATCGTCCTGGCACTGGCTGTTCTACATCAACCTGGTACCGGGGATTTTCGTCGCGGTCGCCGTGCCGATGCTGGTCAAGATCGACCAGCCGGAACTGTCGCTGCTCAAAGGCGCGGATTACTTGAGCATGGTGTTTCTGGCGCTGTTTCTCGGCTGCCTGGAATACACCCTCGAAGAAGGTCCGCGCTGGAACTGGTTCAGCGACCGCACGATCCTGACCACGGCGTGGATCAGCGGCCTGGCCGGCCTGGCGTTCATCGGCCGGACCCTGCACGTGGCCAACCCGATTGTCGATCTGCGCGCCTTGAAGGATCGCAACTTTGCCCTTGGCTGTTTTTTCTCGTTCGTCACCGGCATCGGCCTGTTCGCCACCATTTACCTGACGCCGCTGTTCCTCGGTCGGGTGCGTGGCTACGGAGCGCTGGACATTGGTCTGGCGGTTTTCTCCACCGGAGTGTTCCAGATCATGGCGATTCCTCTGTACGCCTTTCTGGCCAACCGCGTCGACCTGCGCTGGATCATGATGACCGGCCTTGGGCTGTTCGCGTTATCGATGTGGGATTTCAGCCCGATCACCCATGACTGGGGGGCCAGGGAATTGATGCTGCCGCAAGCTTTTCGCGGGATTGCCCAGCAACTGGCGGTGCCGCCCGCGGTGACGCTGACCCTCGGCGGCCTGGCGCCGGCACGGCTCAAACATGCGTCAGGGTTGTTCAATCTGATGCGCAACCTGGGCGGGGCTATCGGCATCGCAGCGTGTGCGACCATCCTCAACGACCGCACCAACCTGCATTTCACCCGGCTGGCGGAGAACCTCAACAGCACCAACGAGGCGCTCAACCAATGGCTGTCCCAGGTCGGCAACAACTTCACCGCCCTCGGCCAGAGCGGTGACGCCGGGGTCACCGCCAGCCTGCATCAGCTATGGTTGCTGACCTACCGCGAAGCCCAGACACAAACCTATGGCGACGCATTTTTGATGATCATGGTCTGCTTCATCATCGCCACGGCAATGGTGCCCCTGATGCGCAAGGTGCAACCACCGGCCGCGCCGAGTGCCGATGCCCATTGAGGCATCGGCGGATTGTTGAGAATCAGGCCTGAGGCATTTTACGGAAGCCGACCGCCAGGCGGTTCCAGCTGTTGATGGTGCTGATGGCGACGGTCAGGTCGACCATTTCCTTGGGCGTGAACTGCGCGCTGACCGCTTCGTAGTCTTCGTCCGGGGCGTGGGTCAGGCTGAGCTGGGTCAGGGATTCAGTCCACAGCAGCGCAGCGCGTTCACGCTCGGTGAAAAACGGCGCCTCGCGCCAGGCCGTCACGGCGAACAGACGACGCGGGGTTTCGCCACCCTTGATCGCATCGGCGGTGTGCATGTCGATGCAGAAGGCACAGCCGTTGATCTGCGAGGCGCGCAGCTTGACCAGTTCGACCAGGTTTTTTTCCAGCGGCAGTTTGGAAACAGCAGTTTCCAGGGCAATCATGGCTTTGAGGGCGTCGGGGCTGGCGGTGTAAAAATCGATACGCGATTGCATGGCGTACTCCAGGGCAAGTGGGTGTGTCGCTACGTTAGTCCCTCGGCCGGAATACACAAATAGCCAATTTTTCAGAAGTCGAGGAGGCCACTGGCGTCGTCAGGACCTTGAACGCGCCGCCTGGCCCCCCCTTCACACCCGATTGCGCAACCACTGCAGAAAGCCCTTTTTCGCCACCGTCACCGGCAGCTCCTGAGTCAGGGCCTTCGCTTTTTGCAGCCGGTAATCGAGCAAGGCCTTCATTGCATTGTTGATGTCGTGACGGGCATCCAGGCACGGCTTGAGGTATGACTTTTCGATACGGTACAGGCCACAGAATGTCTTGGCGGTAAACTGCGCAGGTAGCGCGCTGTCAGTGAGAATACCCGCCTCTCCGATCACCTCCCCCGGCCCCATGCGTCCGGATTCGTATGGCGCTCCGTGGCGCATCAAGGTCACCGAAATCACGCCGGACTCGATAATGAACAAGTGATCGCTGACCTCCCCCGCTTCCAGAATCACCTCCCCGGCGCGAAAAGTTTGCAGGGTCATGTTCTGGCTGAACGTGTCTTTCTCTTCCTGACGCAGGGTGGAGAAAATCGGCGAGCTGTCCAGCAACGCCCGTTTGCGTGTCGAATTGATTGGCGGGCTGGGTTCCACGCTCGACAGCAGGTTGACGCCGGACGCCTGCAAGTGCCGGTAGGCCAGGTCGAACAGTTGGTTGCGCACCGAACGCTTCTCGTCCATCGACGCGACGAACCCGCTGATTTCATAGACCACGCCGGTGTTGCTGGCACTTTTCAGGCCGACACTCGGCGATGGTGTATCCAGCAGCGCACGGCAGCCTTGCATGGCCCGCTCCAAGGCATCGATCACCGTGTTCGGCCGCGCATGCGGGCTCACTTCCAGGGAGACGGAGATTCCGAACATGTCGCTCGGCCGACTGAAATTGATGATCTTGGCCTTGGCCGCCAGGGAGTTGGGTATGACCGCCATGCAACCCTGGGAGGTTTGCAGGCGCGTGGCGCGCCAGTCGATGTCGGTGACCCGGCCTTCCATGCCGTCGATGGAGATGTAGTCATCCAGTTGATAGGGTTTGGTGGTGTTCAGGACGATCCCGGAAAACACGTCGCTGAGGGTACTTTGCAAGGCCAGGCCGACAATGATCGCCAACGCACCGGACGTCGCCAGCACCCCCTTGACCGGTAGATCGAGTACGTAGGCCAGGGCGGCAATGATCGCGATCAGGAAAATCACGGCACCGAGCAAATCCTGAAGCAATCGCCCGGTATGCCCGACCCGTTGCATCATCACCGCGCCGATCAGCACGGTCAGGGTCCGCGCGCCGAACAACCACCAACCAATCTGCAACCCGGTGGCCGCCAGGTGCAACGCTACGTTGTCGGCCCAGGGCGGCGGTTCCATCGGGTTCAGGCCTTCGTTGAACAACAGCAGGCTGAACAACGAAAAAATCACCACCCGCACCAGCAGCCGCCAGGCACTGCCAAGGGCGCTGAGCAAGTACCACAAACCAAGATCGATCAGGATCAGCGCCATTGCGCAGATCAGCGGGTGTTCGGTGAGCAATGACAGCATCAAGCAACTCCAGCCAGGGCCAATAACGCAAAGATCGCATGGATTGGCCTTAGTGTAGGAGCAATTGATTTGGCTGGATTCTGCAATCGCCACAAAAACAAATGTGGGAGCGAGCTTGCTCGCGATGGCGGTGTGTCAGCCAACAAAAATGCTGAAAGTGAATCCGTCTTCGCGAGCAAGCCCGCTCCCACAGGGGGATGCGTGATGCCGGAGTTACTTGCTGTTGGCCAGCGTGCTGTAGCTGGTCATCAGGTTGCGGTAATCCGGAATGTGGTTGGAGAACAGCGTGGCCAACCCTTCGACATCGTTGCGCCAGTCACGGTGCAGTTCACAGGCCAGGCCGAACCAGGTCATCAATTGCGCACCCTGAGCGGTCATACGGTTCCACGCCGATTCGCGGGTCAGTTCATTGAAGGTGCCGGATGCGTCAGTAACCACGAACACATCAAAACCTTCGGCCAGGGCCGAGAGGGCCGGGAACGCCACGCAGACTTCGGTCACTACGCCGGCAATGATCAGTTGTTTCTTGCCGGTATCCTTGATCGCCTTGACGAAATCTTCGTTGTCCCAGGCGTTGATCTGGCCCGGGCGAGCGATGTACGGCGCTTGCGGAAAGAGTGCCTTGAGCTCCGGCACCAGCGGGCCGTTGGGGCCGGTTTCGAAACTGGTGGTGAGGATGGTCGGCAGCTTGAAGTACTTGGCCAGGTCGGCCAGGGCCAGCACGTTGTTCTTGAAACGATCCGGATCGATGTCGCGCACCAGAGACAGCAGGCCCGCCTGATGATCAACCATCAAAACCGCGGCGTTGTTCTTGTCGAGACGCTTGTAGGAAGTACTCATTGCAGTAGTCCTCGCATGATATCGATGCCGAGTGAAATCGGCGTGGGGTAACCGGTTAGCGCTGGGAGTCCAGTGCCTCGTGTTCGCTCGCCACTTGCTGAGCCTTGAGGTAGCTCTCGATCAGCAATTGATAATGCGGCATGGCCTGGGCGTAGACAGCGGCCCACTGCTCGGCATCAGGACGGTTCCACGAGCCTTGCAGCTCAGAAAGCGTAGCCATGATGTCGATCGGCACCACGCCTGCCTGGGACAAACGGGCAACGGTCAGATCAGTGGCCAGTTTCGAGTGGTTGCCGGAGGCGTCGACCACCGCAAACACCTTGTAGCCTTCATGCACGGCGGCGATGGACGGGAACGCCAGGCACACACTGGTCAAGGTACCGGCGATCACCAGGGTTTTCTTGCCGGTGGCTTTGACCGCCGCGTGAAACTCCGGGTTGTCCCAGGCGTTGATTTCACCTTTGCGCGCCACGTATTGCGCATGGGGCGCGGCTTCGTGAATCTCCGGAATCAGCGGCCCGTTCGGTCCCTGGGGAACGGAAGCGGTGGTGATCACCGGCATTTTCAGCAGGGTCGCGGCCTTGGCCAGGGCAATGGCGTTGGCGCGCAGTTGTGGCACGTCCATATCCTTGACGATCTGGAACAGTCCGCTCTGATGGTCGATCAACAACATGGCGGCATCGTTGGGGTCGATGGTCGGTTTCTGGCCGTTGAAATTGGCCGCGTTGACGGTACTCATGTGTGTTTCCTCTTTATTACAGGCAACAGCCATCCCTGGCCTCGGACCGGCCTACGCATCCTGTGTAGAACGGGTTGTTGAAACGGAACGGGTTAAGCGTGCATCCGGCCGAAGCGACCGGACTGGAAGTCGGCGAAGGCCTGGTGGATTTCTTGCTCGGTGTTCATCACGAACGGCCCATGGCCGACGATCGGCTCGTCGATCGGCTCGCCGCTGAGCAGCAGCACCACCGCGTCTTCGCCGGCTTCAAGGGTCAATTGATCGCCCTTGCGCTCGAACAGGGCCAGTTGCCCCTGGCGCACCGATTCCAGGCCGTTGACCTGAACGGTGCCGCGCAGGACCACCAGTGCGGTGTTACGCCCTTCATGCAGATCAAGGGTGAGCAACTTGCCGGCATTCAAACGAATGTCCCACACGTCGACCGGGGTGAAAGTGCGCGCCGGGCCCTTGTGACCGTCGAACTCACCGGCGATCAGGCGCAGGCTGCCGGCGTTGTCCTGCAAGGCGATGCCCGGGATGTCGCGGTCGAGAATCGTCTGGTAGCCGGGGTCGGCCATTTTGTCCCTGGCCGGCAGGTTGACCCACAGTTGCACCATTTCCAGGGTGCCACCGCTCCTGGCGAAACCTTCGGAGTGAAACTCTTCATGCAGGATCCCCGAAGCAGCGGTCATCCATTGCACATCGCCGGGGCCGATCTTGCCGCCACTGCCGGTGGAGTCCTGATGCTCCAGTTCGCCCTTGTAAACGATAGTCACGGTTTCGAAGCCACGATGGGGATGCTGACCAACGCCACGTCGTTCGGTGGTCGGGGAGAATTCAGCGGGGCCGGCGTGATCCAGCATCAGGAACGGGCTGATGTGTTTGCCCAGGTTGTCGTAGGAAAACAGCGTGCGAACCGGAAAACCGTCGCCAACCCAATGGGTCCGTGGACTGGTGTAGATACCGATGATGTTCTTCATGGTGTCTCCTGATGAGGTGAGTGAAGCCATGGACAAAGCTTAAAACCGTGACCTTTGCTGCGCTAGACTGCAAAAATCAGCTTTAGCGTTCTATTTGGAGAACGATGGTGGAAGACCTCAACACCCTCTATTACTTCACCCAGGTGGTGGAGCATCACGGTTTCGCGGCGGCCGGGCGCGCACTGGACATGCCCAAGTCCAAGCTCAGCCGCCGCATCGCCGAACTCGAAGAGCGCCTTGGAGTACGCCTGCTGCACCGCACCAGCCGGCATTGCTCATTGACGGAAATTGGCCAGGCTTATTACCAGCGCTGCCTGGCCATGCGCGTGGAAGCGGAAAGCGCCGCCGAACTGATCGAGCGCAACCGCTCCGAGCCCCAGGGCCTGGTGCGTATCAGTTGCCCGACGGCGCTGCTCAACTCCTGGGTCGGGCCGATGCTGACCCGCTACATGCTCAAGTACCCCTTGGTGGAGTTGTTCATCGAGAGCACCAACCGCCGGGTCGACCTGATTCACGAAGGCTTCGACATTGCCCTGCGGGTGCGCTTCCCCCCACTGGAAAACACCGACATGGTGATGAAGGTGCTGGGCAACAGCACCCAGAGCGTGGTCGGCAGCCCGGCCTTTGTCTCGCGCCTGTCGACACCGGCCTCCCCGGCCGACCTCAGCGGCTTGCCGAGCCTGCACTGGGGCGCGGCGCAACGCGAGTATCAGTGGGAACTGTTCGGTGCAGATGGCAGCACCGCGATGATTCGTCACGCGCCGAGGATGGTCACCGATGACCTTTTGGCCCTGCGCCATGCGGCGGTTGCCGGGATCGGCATCGTGCACCTGCCCAGCGTGGTGGTGCGCGATGAAATCGCCGCCGGTCAACTGGTGGAACTGGTGCCGGGCTGGGCACCGAAAAGTGGTGTAATCCATGCGATCTTCCCCTCGCGTCGGGGCTTGCTGCCATCGGTGCGCACGTTGATCGACTTTCTCGGGGAAGAATTCAGCCGCAGTGATATTGCCTGATGGCAGCGGCGAGTTTTGAGCGACAAGCGACAAGTTGATTGGGGCCAGGGGTAAGGCTTCAAAACTGCGGCGCCCCCATCGCGAGCAAGCTCGCTCCCACAGGGGATTTGCGTTCACCACAAATCCCCTGTGGGAGCGAGCTTGCTCGCGATGGGGGCGGATCGGACACCATCCCCCAACCAGACTGCCGATGATTTTTGACTTACGGTAAACATTGCTTTGCCGCTCCAGCGGTTTTTCTCACGGATGCAGGCGCGGATACTCGCGCCCATTCCCACTGCAACCTCTGGAGTCATTGATGTCTATTCCCCCATTCGGTCTGGGTACGTTTCGCTTGCAAGGCCAGGTGGTCATCGATTCGGTGAGCACCGGCCTTGCGCTCGGCTACCGGGCGATCGATACCGCGCAAATCTACGAGAACGAAGCCGAAGTCGGCGCGGCAATCGCCGCCAGCGGCATCGCCCGGGAAGAACTGTTCGTCACCAGCAAGATCTGGGTCGCCAACCTGGCCGGTGATCGTCTGATCGACAGCCTGAAAGAAAGCCTGCGCAAACTGCGGACCGACTACCTGGACCTGACCCTGATCCACTGGCCGTCGCCGGACGATCAAGTACCTGTCGCAGAATTCATGGGCGCCCTGCTCGAAGCCAAACACCTGGGCCTGACCCGGCAGATCGGCGTGTCCAACTTCACCATCGACCTGATGAAGCAAGCGATTGCAGCCATCGGTGCCGAGCACATCGCCACCCACCAGATCGAACTGCACCCGTACCTGCAAAACCGTAACGTCGTCGCCTTCGCGCAGCGCCAAGGCATCGGTATCACGTCATACATGACCCTGGCGTACGGTGAAGTCCTCAAGGACCCGCTCATCCAGCAGATCGCCGAACGCCTGCAAGCGACGCCGGCTCAGGTCACCCTGGCCTGGGCCATGCAATCGGGTTACGCCGTGATCCCGTCGTCCACTCGCCGGGCCAACCTTGAAAGCAACTTGAAGGCTCGCGAGCTGACCTTGAGCGAAGCCGACATGGCCTTGATCGCAACGCTGGATCGCGGCCACCGGCTGACCAGCCCAAAAGGCATCGCGCCGAACTGGGATTGAGCCTCAATCCTGCTCGAGACGCCGGTCCAGGCGGGCCATGGCATGCTGCAACTGGTCGACGGCGTCGTCGATCAGTGCCGCGCGACCGTCATTGCACGCCCGCTCCAGTTGTTCGCAACACTCGACCAGGCCAAGCGCTCGCACCATCAGCGCCCCGCCCTTGATCCGGTGTGCCAGCACCTGCAAACCCGGGCGATTGTCGCCAGCGTGCAAGGCCAGCAAATGCCCACGATCCTCGCGGTTGGTCAGCGCCAGATCGCGCAGCAGTTGATCGATCAGCTCACGGTCCGAATCCGCATAGCGTTCCAGTTCGCTCAAATCGAACTCGGCGAAGTCAGGGTTCTCGATTGCCGCTGAGGGGCCGCTGGAAAACCGCTGGGCCAGCCACGCCTGCAAATCCACCAGGCGAATGGGTTTGAACAGGCAATCATCCATGCCCGCCGCCCGACACCGGGCCTTCTCCTCGGCCTGCGCATTGGCGGTAAAGCCCAGAATCAGCGTCGGCGACAGGCGCTGCACCTGCTCTTGCTCACGTATCGCGCCCGCCAACTCGTAACCGCTGAGCACCGGCATGTTGCAGTCGGTGATGACCAGATCGAACCCCTGCCCGCGCCATTGCTCAAGCCCCTGTGCCCCGTCTTCAGCCAGCACCACGCAATGGCCCAGGTAGCTCAACTGCCGCGAAAGCAACTGACGATTGGCCGGATAATCGTCGACCACCAGAATCGACAACGCCCGGGTCGTGAGTTGCTCCGGACCCTGGGACACCACTTCGGCCGGCAAAGCCTGCAGGACGGGCAGCACCAGGCTCAGGTCCACCCGTGTGCCGCGCCCAAGCTCACTGTCGAGTTGCAACCGGCCTCCCATCATTTCGCACAGGGTACGACTGATAACCAGGCCCAGGCCGGAACCCTGCCGGGCCGTCTGCTGGCTGTTACCCGCCTGCACGAACGAACTGAACAGGCGTTGCTGGTCAAAAGCGCTGATACCAATGCCGCTGTCCTCGATCTGTACGCTGACGGCGAGGTGCGCCGGGGCTTGAGGCCGTACTCGCAGCGTCAGGCTCACCTGGCCTTCCCGGGTGAACTTGATCGCATTGCTCAGCAGATTGGACAGCACCTGTTTGAAGCGCGTGGGATCGAGCATCACGTCACAGTCGCTGTGTTCGTCGAGATCGACCCGCCACTGCAGATTCTTCTGCACCGCCAACCCTTCGAAAACCCGGCAGACCGACGTCACCAGCGCGTGCAGATTGACCCGCTCCGGCGTCAGCGACAAATGCCCGGATTCGATCCGGGCGACGTCCAGAATGTCGCCGATCAAATCCAGCAACTGCTGCCCGGCGTTGGACGCCACCTCGATGGCGGCGCGGTCGGTCTCCCCTTCATCGGCCCGTTTCAGCGCCAGTTCGAGCATGCCGATCAATGCGTTCATCGGCGTGCGGATTTCATGGCTCATGGTGGCCAGGAACGTGGTCTTGGCCCGGTTGGCGTCGTCCGCCGCGTCCTTGGCTTCCTGCAGTTGCCCGAGCAATTGCTGACGCTGGCGAATCTGACGCCGCTGCCAGACGATCCCGGCCAACGCGAGCAACAGCAAGACACCCGCCACCGCAAACGCCTGCAAGATCGGTTGCCGGTGTCGCAGCCAGTAACTCTGCTCGACCATCGAGTCATAGCGCCAGGGTTGGGTCAGTTCGTCAATTTCTTCGGGCGGGATGCTCAACAGCGCCTTGTCCAGGATCGAATGCAGTTCGGTGGCCTCGCGACTGGTTGCCAGGGTGCTTCGGGCGGGGTCGGTGCCCACGGTGCTGGTCACTTGCAGGCGATCGCGATACTGCCGGGAAATCAGGTAACGGGCGCTGATCAACGAGTTGATGCCGCCATGGGCCTTGCCCTGGGCAACCATTTCCATGGTGTCCGTCGACAATGGCGCATCCACCGGCTGGATCAGCGGGTAATGCTGGCGAAGGTACTCGCCGGCAATGTTGCCCTGGGTCAGCGCCAGCGTTTTTCCCGCCATGTCATCCAGCGTTCTGGGGCTGTCCGCGGCCACGCGGGTCACCAGCACCGACGGGCTGCTCAGGAACGCGCGGGTGAACAGCAATTCATCTTCACGCTGGGAACTGAGACCGATACCGGCCAGTACATCGATCTGCCCGCTCTTGATGCCGGTCATCATCTCGGTCACTGATTTCATGCCCTGGATGTCAAATTGCAACCCGGTGCGCGAAGTGATTTTCGCCAGCACATCGACGCCGATACCGCGAAACTTGCCTTCGCTGTCGACAAATGAAATCGGCGGGATGTTTTCGTTGATCGCGACCCTCACCCGCGGGTGGCGTTCGAGCCAGTGCTGTTCGGCCACACTCAATTGCAATGACTGGGTGCCGGGGATAGACACCCCGTTTGCCCCCCAACGACGCAGGATGTTCATTTGTTTATTGGTGGGGATGACCGCCAGCGCCTTGTTGACGATGCGCAACAGCGAATCGTTGTCGCGGGCCATCGCAAAGGCAAAACGCCCGGACTCCATGGGCGAGAAGTCCGTCAGGTGCACATTGTTCAGGTAATTCTTGCTGATCAGATAATGGGCATTGATCGCATCGCCCAGATAGACATCGGCCTGGCCGAACGCCACGGCGCCCATCGCCGCCAGTGTCGAGGGAAACAGCTGGACCTGCGCTTTGGAGTAGAACTGTTGCACGCTGTATTCGGGCAGGTAGTGATACAGCATCGCCAGCCGCTTGCCGGCCAGTGTCGGGTCGAGCACCGGAGGGAAATCGGTGCGGGTGACCAGCACCGGTTGATCGACCGCGTACGCGCTGGACATCTGTAGCTGCGGATCTTCGGCTTCAAATCGATTGGCCGTTCCCAGCAGGTCTGCCTGCCCTTCCTTGATGGCCTGCACTGCGTCGGCCCGCGACGGATAACATTGAACCTCGATGACAACGTTCAACAACTGTTCGAGCAACCCGGCGTAATCGGCTGTCACGCCTTCGAACACCCTGCCCGCCGTGTTGAACTCGAAGGGGGGATAGTCCGGCGACGAGACAGCCAGCACCAATCGACCCTTTTGTTGCAACCAGCGCAACTCGGTTTCCGACAACCTGACGCTCAGGCCTTCGGCACTCGAGCGTCCCAACAGGGTCAACGACTGCTGGGCACAGACCGTCGATGCCCAGAGAAGAAGGCCAATCAGCATCCCACCTGCCAGTCGTCGGAGTGCGTTCATTCAGATCAAATGATTGCGCAGGGCGAAATCCCTCAAGTGCACCGACGAGCTCACGTTGAGCTTGAGGATAAGTCGGGTCTTGTAGGTACTGACGGTCTTGTAGCTCAGGTGCATGATCTCGGCGATTTCCAGGTTTTTCGAACCCCGGGCCAGGTACTGCAGAATAGTCAATTCACGATTGGAGAGCCTGTCGATCAACTGCTTTTCACTGCGTTGCAACTCCCCCATCGACACGGAACTCGAAGGAATCTGGGCGAAATAGGTATAGCCTTTCATCACGCAATTCACCGCCGCCCTCAAGTCATCCAGATCCTTGCTCTTGGAAACATAGGCCAGAGCCCCGGCACGCCTGCAGCGATCCTGATAAAACTGGGCCTCCAGCGAGGTGAACACCACCACGCGGCATGACGTGACCTCGGCCTTGATGCGATCCATCACCTCAAGCCCCGCCACACCGGGAAGGCCCAGATCAAGCAGCACGACATCCGGTTGATGCTGCCGGATCAACGACAAGACCTCATCGCCACGGGAAGCCTCGTAAATCTGCTCGAACCCTTCTTTATTGAGTACGAGTGTGATCATGGAGCGAACCACCGGATGATCTTCCACAATCAGTGCTGACTTCATGACAACTCCCGTGCAAACCAACACGATCGGGCAAAAAATGCCCTCCAGGCACCGCAGCGGTTGGGCACAACGCTGCGCATAGACTTTTGCATGGATGGCTGGAAAGAACTACCTGACAGAAATGACAGTTCCGACGAACGGTAGCCGAGGATCGACGGCGCTCATCAACTGCGTGATTGACGCCAGGTCCGGCAGAGCGGCCTGGCTGACCTGGACATTGCCCGCGACGGGCGGTATTGGTGCCTGCTGTTCATTGAAGATAAAGGCGTGATGAACCTGCGGGTTGTCGGCAAGGAAACCGAACAGGTCCAGCACTCCGCCGGCCATCGCTGCATTGACGAGCACCAGATCCAGAGGCTCGCAACCGTACTCCACCAGTGCAAGGAGCTCGTCGAGGCTGTGCACCGGTGCAACGCGAAAGTAGCCGAGCTGGTTGAACAGCCGCTCGATCCGCAGGCGGTTGAAGTGCTGCGCATCGGCGATCAGGATGCGCAAGGATTTGTTCGGCAAGGTGACCTCCAAAAGGATGTCGGTTTCAAGAGGTCGCAAAGCCTACGGAAGACCGCCCTAGGTTTATGTAGGAATATTCCTAAATAAATGCTGGTTATTCTGGCTCTTGATTGGAAAACGCAAAACCGCCTCAAGGCTTCGCCAATGACTCTCTGCCCCTGAAACCCTGGCTTTTACTCCGTGGTACTCGGACTCCAGAACGCCTGCACCACCAGGGTCGACGTCGAAATCCGTGCCACCAGTGCATCCAGTTCATCACCATCGACCGAGGTGGTCGCCAGGGTGGCTTCGATTTCAATTTCATCGGTGCCGAAGGCATGTACATCGACATCGCTGGCCGGATAGTTGCTGCGCTCCAGTTCGGCTTCGAGCAAGGCCAGCACGGTTTTTTGCTGCGTACGCCGGGCAATGACATAAACGATGTTGGTGACTTCTGCGGAAATCACATCCAGCGGCTGACGGTTGATGTTGTTGACGATCGGTCGCAGCAAGGTGTTGGCCGCGAGCACGAACAAGGTGCCAAGCAGCGCCTCGGCCAGCAGGTCGGCACCGGCGCAGGCACCGACTGCCGCCGAGGTCCAGAGCGTCGCGGCAGTATTGAGGCCGCGCACATTGCCCTCTTCGCGCATGATCACCCCGGCACCGAGAAAACCGATGCCGGAAACCACGTAGGCCACGACCCGCACGGCGCCTTCGGCACCGGCGAGCCGGTTGGCCATGTCGACGAAAATCGCCGCGCCCACCGCCACCAGCACGTTGGTGCGCAGGCCGGCGGTGCGCTGCCGGTACTGACGCTCGAAACCGATCAGGCCACCGAGGATGAATGCCGCGCTGAGGCTGACCAGGGTGTCGAGCAGGGAGGTCAGGTTGAGGTTGTTGATGGCTTGCATAATAAATCCTTAAGAAACACACGATCCCTGTGGCGAGGGGGCTTGCCCCCGTTGGGTTGCGAAGCGACCCCAAAACCGAAAAACGCGGTGCCTCCAGTAAACCGTGCTCTCAGGTTTTGCGGTTGCTGTGCAACCGAACGGGGGCAAGCCCCCTCGCCACAAGGGTTATGCGGACATTCCTTATTGCCAGCCAAACCGCCGGATGTAGAACCCTTTCACCGCCTGGGTCAGCGCCATGTACGCCAGCAGGATCACGGGCAGGAACACGAAGTACAGCGACGGCAGCGCCTGCAGTTTGAAGTGATGCGCCAGCGGCCCCATCGGCAGGAAAATCCCCACGGCCATGATCAGTCCGGTCATCAGCAGCAACGGCATGGCCGCACGGCTCTGCAGGAACGGGATCTTCGGCGTGCGGATCATGTGCACGATCAGTGTCTGGGTCAGCAGCCCGACCACGAACCAGCCGGACTGGAACAGGGTCTGGTGATCCGGGGTGTTGGCATCGAACACGTACCACATCAAGGCGAACGTCATGATGTCGAAGATCGAACTGATCGGCCCGAAAAACAGCATGAAGCGCCCGACATCCGCTGGCTGCCAGCGCTGCGGTTGCTTGAGCATTTCGTCATCGACGTTATCGAACGGAATGGCGATCTGCGAAATGTCATAGAGCAGGTTCTGCACCAGCAGGTGCATCGGCAGCATCGGCAGGAACGGGATGAACGCACTGGCCACCAGCACCGAGAACACGTTGCCGAAGTTCGAACTGGCGGTCATCTTGATGTACTTGAGCATGTTGGCGAAGGTCCGGCGCCCTTCCAGCACACCCTCCTCCAGCACCATCAGGCTCTTTTCCAGCAGGATGATGTCGGCCGCTTCCTTGGCGATGTCCACGGCGCTGTCCACGGAAATACCGATGTCAGCGGTGCGCAGGGCCGGGGCATCGTTGATGCCATCGCCCATGAAACCGACCACATGGCCGTTGCCCTTGAGCAGACGGACGATGCGCTCCTTGTGCGACGGCGTCAGTCTGGCGAAGACATTGGTGGTCTCCACGGCGCTCGCCAGTTCGGCGTCGCTCATGCGTTCGATGTCATTACCCATCAGCAGGCCTTGCTGTTCCAGGCCGACCTCGCGGCAGATTTTCGCCGTCACCAGTTCGTTGTCGCCAGTCAGCACTTTCACCGCCACGCCATGGGCCGCCAGGGCCTTGAGGGCCGGCGCGGTGCTCTCTTTCGGCGGATCGAGAAAGGCTACGTAACCGATCAGCGTCAGTGCCTGTTCATCGGCCAGGCTGTAGGTGTCGCGGCCTTCAATCATTGACCGGGCTGCTACGGCAACCACCCGCAAACCTTCGGCGTTGAACGTGGCCGTGACCTGACGGATTCGCGCCAGCAGTTCTTCGGTCAACGCTTCATCGACTTCGCCGTGACGTACCCGCGAGCAGACCGCCAGCACTTCTTCCACCGCGCCCTTGCAGATCAGCAGGTGCGGTTGCTCGTGCTCGGCGACCACCACCGACATGCGCCGGCGAGTGAAGTCGAACGGAATCTCGTCGACCTTGCGAAACGCCGTGCCGACTTTCAACTCACGATGGATTTCGACGTGTTCGAGCACCGCCACATCCAGCAGGTTTTTCAGCCCTGTCTGGTAGTAGCTGTTGAGGTAGGCCATTTCCAGCACGTCATCGGAATCGCGGCCCCAGACATCGACGTTGCGCGCCAGGAAAATCTTGTCCTGGGTCAGGGTGCCGGTCTTGTCGGTGCACAACACGTCCATCGCGCCGAAGTTCTGGATCGCGTCGAGGCGTTTGACGATGACTTTTTTGCGCGACAGGAACACCGCACCCTTGGCCAGGGTCGAGGTGACGATCATCGGCAGCATTTCCGGGGTCAGGCCCACGGCAATCGACAGCGCGAACAGCAGCGCTTCGGTCCAGTCGCCCTTGGTGAAACCGTTGATGAACAACACCAGCGGCGCCATCACGAACATGAAGCGGATCAGCAGCCAGCTGACTTTGTTGACCCCGGTCTGGAACGAAGTCGGCGCCCGGTCGGTTGCGCCTACGCGCTGGGCCAGGGCACCGAAATAGGTGCTGTTGCCGGTGGTGAGAATCACTGCCATGGCCGTGCCGGACACCACGTTGGTGCCCATGAACAGGATGTTGTCCAGGTCCAGGGGATTGAGCGTGTCGCGATCCTGCTGGCGAGGAAACTTTTCCACCGGCATCGATTCACCGGTCATGGCCGCCTGGCTGACGAACAGGTCCTTGGCGCTGAGCACCCGGCAATCGGCGGGAATCATGTCACCGGCAGACAGCACGATCAGATCGCCCGGCACCAACTGCCTGATCGGCAATTCGATGCGCTGCGCGCTGTGCTCCTCAAGGTCCCGGCGCATCACCGTGGCGGTGTTGCTGACCATGGCCTTGAGGGCATCGGCGGCCCGGTTGGATTTGGTTTCCTGCCAGAAACGCAGCAAGGTCGAGAGCACCACCATGGAGAAAATCACGATGGCGGCTTGCATGTCCTCGGTCAGCCAGGAGATGACCGCCAGCAACGTCAGCAGCAGGTTGAACGGATTCTTGTAGCAGTGCCACAGGTGCGTCCACCAAGGCAGCGGCTGTTCATGCTCGACTTCATTGAGGCCGTATTGCTGGCGCAGGGCATCGGCTTCAAGCTCGCTCAAGCCGTCGGTGTGACTGCCCAGCGTGCTGAGCAATTGCCCGGTGTCGCTACCGGCAGCGGCCACCAGGGTTTGCGCCAGGGTGGGTGGGACTTCACGGCTGACCGTGGTGTCGGTGAAAGTTTCCAGCAACGCCAGGCGACGGAAGTGCCGGGCGATGTGGCGGTTGCGCAGGAAACCTGCGAAGAGTTCCTTGAGGGTAAGTTTCATGGCTGGTGCCCCTTTGGTCAGCCGGGAAACCGTCGAGCAGGCAGGTCCCTGCCTTTGCCGCCGGAACAACCGGCATGGCAAGGCCTGGCACGTCGGTCACGAATGACAGGCGTGTCGATAGAGCGGCGGCCACGACAAAAAGTCGAAACCACGCACTGTTCAGCGTCGATGAGAAGGGACGTCGGGACACGGCCAGGACTGGCCATGATCAGGATGCCGCTGCTCGCTTTTCGGCGAGACAACGGCACAGGAGACTGCGCGTTATCTTGCCGAGAAAATGCCGGTTACCGAGACCGGCCGACAACTGTCACTCGAACAAGTACCCACTGTGGGCCTCCGTAATGGATGAAAACGCGCGAAGCTTACGCCCCGGTTTTTGCTGAGTAAACCAGGCATTGCCGAGCTGAAGGGGAATCGCGGGGTTCTTCAGGAAGGGTTCAGGATTCAATGTTTGTGGTGTTTTCCATGGCCCCATCGCGAGCAAGCTCGCTCCCACAATGGACCGGTGTTCGCAGGACAAATGTGGGCGCGAGCCTGGTCCGGGCGGCGTTCCGACGATGGCTGGCCTGACAAAAGCCCTGCATGCAGAGGCCGGCCTTGCAGCGTTCATCGGTGATCAGTTTGTAGTGGCGATCGACCTCGAAATCCCCCAGGTACTCCTCCAGCGATGCCAGCAACTTGCGGTGCATCTGCCCCTCGTAACCGGTGGCGTTGTTGCGCAACACCTGTTCGATGCCGCGTTCGTTGGCGGTGGCTTTTGAGAGGGTGGTCAGGGTGTGGAACGCATGGCGGGCGATGCAGTTGCCTGTGTCATGTCCAGTGTCCTCTGAATGTTCCCCCTCTAAATCGGGGGCATGGAACCTAAGTGACCTGACCCACCAAGGGCCGCACAACAGGTCGTCTGTTGAGTAGGAACGAGGACCGTGAAAAAAAATTTACCCGCGCAGGATCACTGGGCGTCCCACTGTCGCATCCGTATACGGCAATGCTTCATGGCATTGACAATGTGCTTCTCGACCATCGCACGGGAAATGCCCAGTTGCTCGGCAATTTGCGAATGGGACAGGCCCTCGATCTTGCGCAGCAGGAAACTCTCGCGGCACAAATGCGGCAACTGCGCCAAGGCCCGCTGGAGCATTTCCAGGCGCTGGCCTTGATCAAGCACGTTTTGAGGCGAAGGGGTGAAATAGCGCTCTTCATTGTCGAGCACGTCCAGAGGTTCGGCCTGACGCAGGGTGTTGCGTCGATGGTCATCGATGACCAGGTTCAATGCGGTGCGATAAAGGAATGCGCGGGGCTGCTCGATCGGCGCATCGCTGGTCCGTTCCAGCACGCGCAGATAAGCGTCATGCACCACATCTTCGGCCACCTGACGGTTGCCCAGCCTGGCGTTGAGGAAACACACCAGCTCGCGATAGTAGTTTTCCAACATGACTCCCGTCCGCACGGGGGTGCGGTTTCTGTCCTTGAACCGTTTCGGCGACCGCTGAATCACGCAGTGGCACGATAGTGGCAGTTTGATCCGCGTAATTTATAGTAATTCTCATATAGATTTAAAGTACTGGTTCAACTTGTCGGGCATTTAGTCACGAACCCTGTAGGAGCGAGCTTGCTCGCGATGGACGTCAACGATAACGCGTGCTGTCTGGATCAACGCGTTGTCCTTGATGCCATCGCGAGCAAGCTCGCTCCTACAAGGGTTTGTGTCACCACCTGAATTCCCCGGCGCTTTCTACGTTTACAGGACAGCTCCCCATCCCTGCCCGGCCCTGCCGACTGTGTTCAGCCATCGACCCGCCGCTGAACGACTGGCCGATTCCCCCAGGCCGGAACCCTGCATGAAACGCCCGACAGACCCGACGCGCCCCACTTGCAGCACTTTGTCTGATCCCCGTAGTTGCCGCCGCTGCCTGGCAGTTCATCCCGCCGGGCCGCGACCAGTTCGCCACCGCCCAGGCCGAGCTGCGCGTAACTCTGGAGCGCATGGAATCGAGCCGGGTCGTCACCTACGCGCACAACCGTCTGAGTGCCGTTGCCGCACGCAAATCATTGTTTTTTGAAGTTTGTTTTCCGGTTTAGCCAAAGTGGTCCGTCTAATAATAATTATCATTAACTAAAAAACTGCACACACCATTCTGGAGCGATTCGAGCAATGCAAAGCCCTACTCTGTCCCGCGCACCCTTGGCATTAGCCATCGAACGGCAAAAGAAACTCCGAACCGTCGTGCCGGGCGCGCTGTTGACCCTGTTGCTGCTGGGCACTTCCCAGGTCGAGGCAGCCCCGGTGAACGTCAATGTACCGGCCCAATCGCTGGCCAGTGCATTGCGCCAACTGGGCCAGCAGACCAACCTGCAGATTCTCTACAGCCAGGACATGGTCAACGGCATCAAGTCCACGGCAGTGTCCGGCAACATGGAACCGGAACAGGCACTGAAAACCTTGCTGCTGGGGAGCGGCATCAATTTTCAGTTGAATGGCAACACCGTGTCTCTGGTGCCATCGGCCGGCGACTCCAGTGCGCTGCAACTGGGTGCAACGTCCATCACTGGCGTGGCGCTGGGGCCGACCACTGAAGGCTCGCACTCCTACACCAGCGATGAAGTGACCATCGGCAAAGGCAACATCAAGATCAAGGACATCCCGCAGTCGGTGTCCGTCGTCACGCGCCAGCGCATGGACGACCAGAACCTGAACAGCCTGCAGGACGCCCTGCGTCAGGTCACCGGCGTGACCATCAAGACCTACAACTCCGGCTCCAGCCTCAACGACATCTTTATGCGCGGCTTCCTCGTTGACCAGGTGCAGGTCGACGGCGTCTCGCAACCCACCGGCCAGGGCGACATGGCCACCAGTTTCGACCTGGCGATGTACGACCGCATCGAAGTGCTGCGCGGCCCGTCGGGCCTGTACCAGGGCGCGGGTGAACCCGGCGGTACGATCAACGTGGTGCGCAAGCGCGCCCTGAGCAAATTCGCCCTCGGTGGCGAACTGGCCGCCGGCTCCTACGATCGCTACCGTTCTTCGGTGGACGTCACCGGCCCGTTGAACGACCAGGGCACCGTGCGCGGTCGCTTCATCACCGCCTACGAGAACAACAAGTCCTTCGTCGACTACGCGAAGAACGAACGACCGATGGTCTACGGTCGCCTGGAATTCGACCTCGACCCGGTCACCACCCTGTCGGTCGGCGGCGCTTACCAGAAGAACAACTCCACCCCGGCGTTCGGCTTGCCGGCCTATGCCGACGGCTCATTGCTCGACGTGCCGCGCTCGACCTTCGTCGACGCCAAATGGAACACCCTCAACGAAAAAGTCTGGGAAACCTTCGCCGAACTCGATCACGAACTGGACAACGGCGGTCAGTTCAAGACCACCCTGACCTACCGCGACGCCGAAACCCCGGAGCGTAACTTCACCTGGGCCGACGGCGCGGTCGACCCAGCCACCGGTGACAGCTGGGCCGTGGCCTACGACTACTACACCCACATCAAGACCATCGGTGTCGACAGCTTCGTCACTACGCCGTTCGAGTTCGCCAATCGCCGGCACGAGTTCACCCTGGGCGCCGAGTACCAGCATCTGGACAGAGACTTTACCTACGGCGGCGGCGAGTACTTCCCGATCAACGTGTTCGATCCGGGCAGCATCGACATTCCCCACAATGACTATGCGCACGTCAACGGCAACTGGTCCAAGTCCGATCAGTACGGCGTCTACACCCGCGCCAAGTTCAACGTCACCGACTGGCTCGACGTCATCGGCGGCAGCCGCGTAACCTGGTACGAAAGCGACGCGAAGAACGCCAACGCCTTCTTCAACAATTTCGGCGAAGCCCACACCAGCATCAACCGCAAGGTCGTGCCGTACGGCGCCATCATCGGCAAGATCACCCCGCAACTGTCGACCTACTTCAGCTACACCGGCGTGTTCAAACCCCAAAGCGAAATCGGTACGGACGGCCAGCCGGTCGGCCCGCGCGAAGGCAAGCAGTACGAGATTGGCCTCAAGCGCGGGTTCTACGACGGACGCCTGAACGCCAGCATCGCAGCCTTTCGCATCTACGATGAAAACCGCGCCGAATACGACAACACCTCCGGTGCCTACATGACCGAGGGCAAGGCCCGCAGCGAGGGCTGGGAAACCGAGCTGAGCGGCAACCTGACCGAGAACTGGAGCATCGTCACCGGTTACGCCTACACCTCCACCAAGTTCCTGGACGGCGATCAGGCCAACAAAGGCAAGACCTTCAGCACCATCACGCCCAAGCACAACTTCAACCTGTGGAACAAATACGAGTTCACTGACGGTGCGCTCAAGGACTTCAGCGTCGGCGGTGGCGTGCGTGTAGTCAGCGACACCTACTACCAGCGTGACGTGAAGTTCAAACAAGGCGGCTTTGCCATCGCCACGGCGCAAGTCGGCTACAAGTTCAACGAAAACCTGTCGTCGACACTGACCGCCAACAACCTGTTCGACCGCAAGTACTACGACCGCGTCGATGCCTCCTGGGGCACCAACTTCTACGGCGACCCGCGCACGCTGACCCTGAGTCTGCGCGCACAGTACTGATGGCTGACAGCCTCATCCGCAACAAAAAACCGGGCCACTGTAGGAGCGAGCTTGCTCGCGATGGTCGTTAACGATAACGCGTGTTTACTGGCTAAACGCAGCGCTCTCGAGTCCATCGCGAGCAAGCTCGCTCCTACAGTGACCCGGTTGTGTTTTCGGCTTCCGACGACAGTCTGTGCCTGATTTGCTTCAGGATTCGACCTGACGCTCGTGCGCGGCGGCCCTGAGTTGCTCGGTATCGACGCGGACAAAAGTGGAGTCCCCGACAGCCGTCAGGACATCCCCGGCGAAAACCTCACAGATGACGCGACTCTTGCGCCCGACATCGCCCTCGACTTTTGCCCGCAATGTCAGGAGCACGCCCATCGGGGTGGGCTTGATGAACTTGATGCCCAGGTTACCGGTGACGCAGGTGATGTGGGGCAAGCTGCCCACTTCGCGCTGTTCTGCCCGGTAGTGATAAGCCATCGCCGCCCAGTTGGAGTGGCAATCCACCAGCATCGCGATCAAACCGCCGTAAACCAGGTCCGGCCAGCCGCAATACTTGTCATCCGGCATATGCTCGGCCATGACATGCACCCCGTCTTCATGCCAGAAGCTCTTGACGTGCAGCCCGTGCGGGTTTTGGCTGCCGCAGCCATAACAAACGCCTTCAGGCGCAGCGATGTCTTGAAGCGAAGTGTTCTGCGTGGTCATAGCGTGTTCATCCTTAATACCGGGGGCAAATCGTCGTGGTTCAAAGCGGACCGGGTCGCTCCGGTGCGCAACGGCTGATCAATAAGGAAGAGTTGCTTTCACCTTTCCCGGCGGGAGCGAGCGGCGGGCGGCATCGGGCCGTAGTGATCATACACAGCCG
>NZ_AKJL01000194.1 GCF_000282355.1 Pseudomonas sp. GM49 | reverse complement strand
GGGTTAGCCGCTTCGATGGGATGAGACGGGTGGCGGCCCTCGCCGCGATGCGCACGGCCAGAGCCACCTCCCGGGGTTACCAGGTCAGCACCGCGCCCACGGCGAAGGTGTCGGTGTCTTCGTTCTGCTCGTCGGTGTCGTGGCCGTTGATTTCGAACTGGTTGTACTCGGCCACCAGCTTGAGGTTGTCGTTCACGTCATGGAACAACGCGATACCGCGGGTCTCGTAGTCCGCGCCGCTGCCGACCACACCGTTGCCATCGTCATTGGTCTTGCCGTAGGACAAGGCCAGGCGGTTCTTGCCCAGTTTGTAGGAGCCCTGCATCAGGTAGCCGTCGCTGTCGACGTTGCGCAGGGTCGGCTCGCCGGCATTGTTGGTGAAAAACGGGTTGATGCCCTTGGCCTGGAAGCCGGATCCAGTGAGGGACAAGCCACCCATCTTCGCCTGCACGCCATAACCGACCCCCTTGGAGGTGACGGTCTCGACCGTGGAATCAGTGTTGTCCGAGGTCTGGTAGCTGCCGTTGACCCAGCTGTAGATCTTTGCCCCGGCCAGGTCGAACTGATAGGTGACTTCGCTCTCGGTACGCGGGTTTTCCTGATAAGCCTTGCCCGTCGGGCTGCTGTCGTTGGTGTCCACCGGGTCCATGATACCGACCGCCACGCGCAGACCGTCCATCACCGGGGTGCGATAGGTGATCTGCGAGGTCGGGAACGGATACGGGTAACCGGTGCCAATGTTGCCGAACGATACCCCGCCACCATCCACCAGCCCCAACGTATCGCTGACCTGACCGTAACCGGCGAGCATTTCGTCGAGAAGGATGTTGGAACGGGCGAACAAGCCGAAGTCCTTGCCGATCAGCACCTCGCCCCACTCCGGGTTGGCCACGGTGCCGAAGAACTGCCGCACATCGATGGCGGTGTCGGTGCCGTTGGTTTGGCTGTCGTTGATGGTGACCCAGAACGAAGCACGGGCGCCGAGCTTGAGATCGTCTACCTGTTTGCCCATGTTGAAGCCCAGGTAGTTGGGCAAAAAGCCCATCTTCACCCGTGACTGCCGACGGTCGAACTGTTCGCCGGCACGGTCGACATCGCTGTTCACATAAAAGGCGTTGATGTAGCCGTCGGTGGAGAACGTGGTCTGGTCCTTGTCGTACAGCATGATATCCGCCTCGGCCATTGGGCTCAGGCCAAGGGCGGACAAACTGGCGATGAAGACAGGCAGAAAACGATGCGTGAAGTTCTTATTGTTGTGCATGGCGCGCTCCGATACGGGGACTAAGTGTCGGAGGCGATTATCGAAACCTGACCAGCGGCGCCATACGCTGCCTTGGGGGTGGTTTTCAGGCGATTTGGAATGGCTGGCGGTGCATGAATACTATGTCGTAAGACCGCTTGTCGGCGAGGTTCGCAACTTAGGGTGTAGACCTGTGGACCCGACTGGCGTCCACAGGAACCGGTACCGGTCAGGCGTTGGCTCTGAACAGCATGTAAGCGGCGACCACGACGCAGACACTGGCAAACCCGACCTGCAACGCCCGCGCCGGTACCCGCGCGCACAGCTTGCGACCAACGATCATGCCGGCGATGCTGGCGCCAATAAAGGTGGCGCCAACGCTGTCAATGCGCACGCCGGCATGGAATGCGCCGATCACGCCGATGGCCGAAATCAGGCAGATCACCATCAGCGAGGTGGCGACGATTCCGCGCATCTGCACATCGGTCAGTTGCTTGAAGGCGGGGACGATCAGGAAGCCGCCACCAACACCCAGCAATCCCGACACTACGCCGGTCACCGCACCGAGGGCCGCAAGGGTCGCAGTGCATTTGGCGGTCCAGGAAAAGCGTCCGGTCTGTTGATCGAGCATGCAGTTTTTCTGGCCCCAGTTCGCTTGGCCGTGGTCACTCGGTCCATCGCCCTTGCGTTCACGGCGCAGCATGCGCCAGGCCACCATGACCATCAGCAGGCTGAACAGGATCATCAGGATTTTTTCCGGCAACTGATGGGCGAAGTAGATACCCACCGGCGAAAACACCGCGCCGAGCGCTGCGATCAACAACGCCGCACGGTAACGTACCAGGCCATGACGCAAACCATCGATGGCGCCGACCGCCGCCGCACTGCCCACCGCAAACAACGCCACCGGAGCGGCCTGAGTCATGCTCCAGCCCAACCCCAACACCAGGGCCGGCACCGCGAGAATTCCGCCACCCGCGCCGGTCAGCCCCAACACCAACCCCATCACCACGCCAAACAGACTTGCCAGCAACATAAAACACTCGTGATCCGCAACTTAACTCCGGGAACGCCCGGTATCGATGGATGACAGGATAGAGCCCGCGCAGGATTTTTCATTAACTGAATGCAGGCGAGACTGGTCAGCGCAGGGAAAATGAATCTACCCTCAACGCTTATCCCGAAAGAATTGGCCACCATGCCTGCCCTGATCGAAGCTTTTTTTGACGACGCCTCGTCGACCTACAGTTACGTGATCTACGAAGACGATGGCGGACAATGCGCAATTGTCGACGCGGTGCTTGACTACAATCCGGCCGCCGGCCGCACGGCCACCACCCAGGCCGACAGGATCATCGCCTTCGTGCGCGAACACCGGTTGCACGTGCAATGGCTGCTGGAAACCCATGCCCACGCCGATCATCTGTCCGCCGCGCCTTATCTGCGGCGCGAGCTGGGCGGCAAGATCGCTATCGGTCAGTCGATCTGCAAGGTCCAGGACGTGTTCAAGGCCCTGTTCAATCTTGAGCCGGAATTCTGCATCGATGGCTCGCAGTTCGACCATCTGTTCGCCCCGGACGAGTCATTTCGCATCGGCAACCTCAAGGCCACCGCGTTGCACGTGCCCGGCCATACCCCGGCGGACATGGCGTACCTGATCGACGGCGATGTGATTCTGGTGGGCGATACGCTGTTCATGCCGGACGTCGGCACCGCGCGCTGCGACTTCCCCGGCGGCAATGCCAACCAGATGTTCGCCTCGATCCACAAACTGCTGGCCTTCCCCGCCAGCGTACGTCTGTACGTGTGCCACGACTACCCGCCCGAGGGCCGCGAACCGCGCTGCATGACCACCGTCGGTGAACAGCGCAAAGGCAATATCCACGTGCGCGACGGCATCGACGAAAATGCCTTCGTTGAGATGCGCACCAAGCGCGATGCCGGGTTGGGCATGCCGACGCTGTTGCTGCCGGCGATCCAGGTGAATGTACGGGCGGGAAATATGCCGCCGGCCGAGGACAATGGCGTGACTTACCTGAAAATCCCTCTGAACAAATTCTGACCCTGTAGGAGCGAGCTTGCTCGCGATGGACGTTAACGATAACGCGAGTTTTCTGAACAAACGCGTTGCCCTCAAGTCCATCGCGAGCAAGCTCGCTCCTACAAGGTGATCGTTATGTCAGTTGCCCAAAGTCAGGCCGTTCGCCGGCAACGGCAATGCCGTTTTATAGCGCACCTGCTTGAGCGCAAAGCTCGAACGAATGTTCGCCACCCCCGGCACCTTGGTCAGAAAGTCCATCATGAAGCGCTCCAGCGACTGGATGGTCGGCACCAGCACCCGGATCAGGTAGTCCGGGTCGCCCGCCATCAAGTAGCACTCCATCACCTCGGGGCGATCGGAAATCGCCTCTTCGAAATGCTGCAACGCCTCCTCCACCTGCTTCTCCAGGCTGACGTGAATGAACACGTTCACATGCAACCCCAGCAGATCGGCGTCCAGCAGCGTCACTTGCTCGCGAATCACCCCCAGTTCTTCCATGGCCTTGACCCGGTTGAAACACGGCGTCGGCGACAGGTTCACCGAGCGCGCCAGGTCGGCGTTGGTGATGCGTGCATTCTCCTGAAGGCTGTTGAGAATGCCGATATCGGTACGGTCCAATTTGCGCATGAGACAAAACCACCTGCTTTTTATGTTTATGCAGATTTTTTATCTGTAAATGATCTTTAGCGCAACGAAACAGAGAGAAATATTCTTCTGGGGCGGGCCTATGATTGTTGTAGGACAAGATTTCATTTATCGAATGAAATCTGTCAGCTCACTACAAGAAATTCACAAGATCGAGCGTAGAAGCCATGACCCAAGCGTACGAACCGCTGCGCCTGCACGTCCCCGAACCCTCGGGCCGCCCAGGGTGCAAAACCGACTTCTCCTACCTGCATTTGACCGATGCAGGCACGGTGCGCAAACCCCAAATCGACGTTGAACCGGCTGACACGGCTGATCTGGCCCGAGGCCTGATCCGCGTGCTCGACGACCAGGGCAATGCCCTTGGGCCGTGGGCCGAAAACGTGCCGGTGGAGATCCTGCGTAAAGGCATGCGCGCCATGCTCAAGACGCGGATCTACGACAACCGCATGGTGGTCGCCCAGCGTCAGAAGAAGATGTCGTTCTACATGCAGAGCCTCGGCGAAGAAGCCATCGGCAGCGCCCAGGCCCTGGCCTTGAACATCGACGACATGTGCTTCCCGACCTACCGCCAGCAAAGCATCCTGATGGCCCGCGACGTACCGCTGGTCGACCTGATCTGCCAGTTGCTGTCCAACGAGCGCGATCCGCTCAAGGGGCGTCAGCTGCCAATCATGTACTCGGTCAAGGACGCCGGTTTCTTCACCATTTCCGGCAACCTCGCCACCCAGTTCATTCAGGGCGTGGGCTGGGGCATGGCCTCGGCAATCAAGGGCGACACCAAAATCGCCTCGGCGTGGATCGGCGACGGTGCCACCGCCGAGTCGGACTTCCACACCGCCCTGACGTTCGCCCACGTGTACCGTGCACCGGTGATCCTCAACGTGGTCAACAACCAGTGGGCGATCTCCACCTTCCAGGCGATTGCCGGTGGTGAAGCCACCACCTTCGCCGGTCGTGGCGTCGGTTGCGGCATCGCCTCCCTGCGGGTCGATGGCAACGATTTCTACGCGGTCTACGCCGCCTCTGCCTGGGCCGCCGAACGCGCCCGCCGCGGCCTCGGCCCGACCATGATCGAATGGGTCACCTACCGCGCCGGTCCGCACTCGACCTCCGATGATCCGTCGAAATACCGCCCGGCCGATGACTGGAGCCACTTCCCGTTGGGCGATCCGATCGCGCGCCTCAAGCAGCACCTGATCAAGACCGGTCACTGGTCCGAAGAGGAACACACCGCCGTCAGCGCGGAACTGGAAGCCGAAGTGATCGCCGCACAGAAAGAAGCCGAACAGTACGGCACCCTCGCCGGCGGCCAGATTCCGAGCGCCGCGACCATGTTCGAAGACGTCTACAAAGAGATGCCGGAGCACTTGAAGCGCCAGCGTCAAGAGTTGGGGATCTGACATGAACGATCACAACAACAATATCGAACTGGAATCCGCCATGACCACGACCACCATGACCATGATCCAGGCCCTGCGCTCGGCCATGGATGTGATGCTTGAACGTGACGACAACGTCGTGGTGTTCGGCCAGGACGTGGGCTACTTCGGCGGCGTGTTCCGCTGCACCGAAGGCCTGCAAGCCAAGTACGGCACCTCCCGAGTGTTCGACGCGCCGATCTCTGAAAGCGGTATCGTCGGCACTGCCGTGGGCATGGGCGCCTACGGCCTGCGCCCGGTGGTGGAGATCCAGTTCGCCGACTACGTCTACCCAGCCTACGATCAGATCATTTCCGAAGCCGCGCGCCTGCGTTATCGCTCGGCTGGCGAATTCACCGCGCCAATGACCCTGCGCATGCCCTGCGGCGGCGGCATCTACGGCGGCCAGACCCACAGCCAGAGCATCGAGGCACTCTTCACCCAGGTATGCGGTCTGCGCACCGTCATGCCGTCCAACCCCTACGACGCCAAAGGCCTGTTGATCGCCTCCATCGAAAACGATGACCCGGTGATCTTCCTGGAACCGAAACGCCTGTACAACGGCCCTTTCGACGGCCACCACGAGCGCCCGGTAACCCCTTGGTCAAAACATCCCGCCGCACAGGTTCCGGATGGTTACTACACCGTACCGCTGGACGTTGCCGCAATCGCCCGTCCGGGCAAGGACGTCACCGTGCTGACCTACGGCACCACCGTCTACGTGTCGCAAGTCGCCGCTGAAGAAACCGGCATAGACGCCGAAGTCATCGATCTGCGCAGCCTGTGGCCACTGGACCTGGAAACCATCACCAAGTCCGTGAAGAAAACCGGACGCTGCGTGATCGTGCACGAAGCGACCCGTACCTGCGGTTTTGGCGCCGAGCTGGTGTCGCTGGTGCAAGAGCATTGCTTCCACCACCTGGAAGCGCCGATCGAACGCGTCACCGGTTGGGACACCCCTTACCCGCACGCGCAAGAGTGGGCGTATTTCCCAGGCCCGTCCCGAGTGGGCGCGGCGTTGAAACGGGTCATGGAGGTCTGAATGGGCACGCACGTTATTAAAATGCCGGACATTGGCGAAGGCATTGCAGAAGTTGAATTGTCGGTATGGCACGTCAAGGTCGGCGACATGGTCGTCGAGGATCAGGTGCTGGCCGATGTCATGACGGATAAAGCGATGGTGGATATTCCGTCGCCGGTGCATGGCAAGGTCATTGCCCTCGGTGGCCAGCCGGGCGAAGTCATGGCGGTTGGCAGTGTGCTGATCAGCATTGAAGTCGAAGGCGCGGGCAACGTTAAGGAATCGGCGCAACCGGCTCCCGTCAAAGAAGCCCCGGTGGCCGCACCCAAAGTTGACGCTGTGGTTGAAAGCAAACCCGTCGCAGCTCCGCGTCCGGCCGCCGTTTGTCAGGGCCCGATGGTTGCTCGCGAGGCCGATGAGCGGCCGCTGGCCTCCCCGGCCGTGCGCAAGCATGCGCTGGACCTCGGCATTCAATTGCGTCTGGTGCGTGGCAGCGGCCCCGCCGGACGGATTCTGCACGACGATCTCGAAGCCTATCTGGCCCAGGGTCAGTCGAACGCCTCGGCGCCGGCCCCCGCCGCTTACGCCCAGCGCACTGATGAACAGCAGATCCCGGTGATCGGCATGCGCCGCAAGATTGCCCAGCGCATGCAGGACGCCACCCAGCGCGCCGCCCACTTCAGCTATGTCGAAGAAATCGACGTAACTGCGGTGGAAGAACTGCGTGCGCACCTGAACGAAAAACACGGCGCGAGCCGTGGCAAGTTGACCTTGCTGCCATTCCTGGTCCGCGCCCTGGTCGTCGCCCTGCGCGACTTCCCGCAGATCAACGCCCGTTACGACGACGAAGCCCAGGTCATCACCCGCCTCGGCGCGGTGCATGTCGGCATCGCCACTCAGGCCGACATCGGTTTGATGGTGCCGGTGGTGCGTCACGCTGAAGCCCGTAGCTTGTGGGACAGCGCTCAGGAAATCTCCCGTTTGGCCACTGCCGCCCGTAACGGCAAGGCCAGCCGCGATGAACTGTCCGGCTCGTCCATCACCCTGACCAGCCTCGGGGCCTTGGGCGGCATCGTCAGCACGCCGGTGCTGAACCTGCCGGAAGTGGCGATTGTCGGCGTCAACAAGATCGTCGAACGGCCAATGGTGATCAAAGGCCAGATCGTGATCCGCAAGATGATGAACCTCTCCAGCTCCTTCGATCACCGCGTGGTCGACGGCATGGACGCGGCGCAATTCATCCAGGCCGTCCGTGGCTTGCTCGAACAACCCGCTACCTTGTTTGTGGAGTAATTCATGCAAACTCTGAACACCACGCTGCTGATCATCGGCGGCGGCCCTGGCGGCTATGTGACGGCGATCCGCGCCGGCCAACTGGGCATCCCGACCATTCTGGTGGAAGGCCAATCGCTGGGCGGTACCTGCCTGAACATTGGCTGCATTCCGTCCAAGGCACTGATTCACGTCGCTGAGCAGTTCCATCAAACGCAACACCACAGCCAGCATTCGGCTCTGGGCATCAGCGTATCAGCGCCCACCCTGGACATCGGCAAGAGTGTGGAATGGAAGGACGGCATCGTCGATCGCCTGACCACCGGCGTCGCGGCACTGCTGAAAAAGAACAAGGTCCAGGTCGTGCAAGGCTGGGCCAAGGTCATCGACGGCAAAACCGTGGAAGTCGGCGACACGCGTATCCAGTGCGAACACCTGGTGCTGGCCACCGGCTCCAGGAGCGTGAACCTGCCGATGCTGCCGATTGGCGGGCCGATCATTTCGTCCACCGAAGCCCTGGCGCCGACATCCGTGCCCAAGCGCTTGATTGTTGTCGGCGGCGGTTACATCGGTCTGGAACTGGGCATTGCCTATCGCAAGCTCGGCGCCGACGTCAGCGTGGTCGAGGCTCAGGATCGAATCTTGCCAGCCTACGACGCCGAACTGACCCAACCTGTGCACGACGAACTGAAAAAACTCGGCGTGAAGCTTTACTTGAAGCACAGCGTGCAAGGCTTTGATTCACAACAAAATACCTTGCAAGTGCTCGACCCGAATGGCGACACCCTGAACCTGGAAACCGACCAGGTGCTGGTGGCCGTCGGTCGCAAGCCGAACACCCAGGGCTGGAACCTCGAAGCGCTGAACCTGGACATGAACGGCTCGTCGATCAAGATCGACAACCGCTGCCAGACCAGCATGCGCAACGTGTATGCCATCGGCGACCTGAGCGGCGAACCGATGCTCGCGCACCGGGCCATGGCCCAGGGCGAGATGGTCGCCGAACTGATCAGCGGTAAAACCCGCGAGTTCAACCCGACTGCCATCGCCGCCGTGTGCTTCACCGACCCGGAACTGGTGGTGGTCGGCAAGACCCCGGACGAAGCCAAGACCGCAGGTCTGGACTGCATCGTGTCGAGCTTCCCGTTCGCCGCCAATGGCCGGGCCATGACACTGGAGTCGAAAAGCGGCTTCGTGCGCGTGGTCGCTCGTCGGGATAATCATGTGATCGTTGGCTGGCAGGCGGTGGGCGTCGGCGTGTCGGAGTTGTCCACGGCGTTTGCCCAGAGCCTGGAGATGGGGGCGCGGCTGGAAGACATCGGCGGCACCATCCATGCGCATCCGACGCTGGGTGAGGCGGTGCAGGAAGCGGCGCTGCGGGCCCTTGGCCACGCGCTGCACTTCTAACCCGAACCTGTAGGAGCGAGCTCGCTCGCGAAAAACTCAGGACAACGCGGTCATTCAGACGAGGCGCGTTATCGTTGACGTCCATCGCGAGCAAGCTCGCTCCTACAAGGAATGCAATCCGGGCTGCGAAACCGGCCCGGAATGAAGTATTGTTGTGCCCATCCGGAAAAACGTCAGAAGCCTTGAACCGTTTCGGCGGTTGTTAAGTGATAGAGGGTGTCATGGGTAACGAAAGCATTAATTGGGACAAGCTGGGTTTTGACTACATCAAGACCGACAAGCGCTATCTGTCGTACTGGCGCAATGGCGAGTGGGACAAAGGCACCCTGACCGAAGATAACGTGCTGCACATCAGCGAAGGCTCCACTGCCCTTCACTATGGCCAGCAATGCTTCGAAGGCATGAAGGCCTATCGCTGCAAGGACGGCTCGATCAACCTGTTCCGTCCGGACCAGAACGCCCTGCGCATGCAGCGCAGCTGCGCCCGCCTGCTGATGCCGTTCGTCGAAACCGAGCAATTCATCGAAGCCTGCAAACAAGTGGTCCGCGCCAACGAGCGTTTCATTCCGCCGTACGGCACCGGCGGCGCGCTGTACCTGCGCCCGTTCGTGATCGGCGTGGGTGACAACATCGGCGTGCGCACCGCGCCGGAATTCATCTTCTCGATCTTCTGCATCCCGGTTGGCGCCTACTTCAAGGGCGGCCTGACCCCGCACAACTTCCTGATCTCCAGCTACGACCGCGCCGCGCCACAAGGCACCGGTGCCGCCAAGGTCGGTGGCAACTACGCCGCCAGCCTGATGCCGGGCTCCCAGGCCAAGAAGGCGCATTTCGCCGACTGCATCTACCTGGACCCGCTGACCCATACCAAGATCGAGGAAGTCGGTTCGGCCAACTTCTTCGGGATCACCCACGACAACAAGTTCGTGACCCCGAACTCGCCATCGGTACTGCCGGGCATCACCCGTCTGTCGCTGATCGAACTGGCCAGGTCCCGCCTGGGTCTGGACGTGGTCGAAGGCGACGTGTTCATCGACAAGCTCGCCGACTTCAAGGAAGCCGGTGCTTGCGGTACCGCGGCAGTGATCACGCCAATTGGCGGCATCAACTACAACGACCACCTGCACGTGTTCCACAGCGAAACCGAAGTCGGCCCGATCACCCAGAAGCTCTACAAAGAGCTGACTGGCGTGCAAACCGGCGACATCGAAGCGCCAGCGGGCTGGATCGTCAAGGTTTGACCTGACGCCAGACGTACAAAAGCCCTCCATCGGGTGACCGATGGGGGGCTTTTTGTTTGCATTGTACTGGCGAATCCACCACTCCCCCCCTGTGGGAGCGGGCTTGCTCCGGGCGGCGATCCGACGAAGGCAGTATGTCAGTCACCACAGAAACAACCGGAAAAATACTATTGATCGTTAACGGATACACCCGGCGTGGTCGGAGCTGCTGCAAGCGGTGATCTTTTGCCGTTGCCTTCAACCAGCAGCGGCAACTCAACCCCAAACCGCCCCGCCATCTCCTTGCGCCCCAACGCCGTCAGCCCCAACGCACGACTGTCCAGATCCTGCGTCACCCACTTGCGCTTGAGCGCCGTTTGCAACAACGCCGCCCCTAGCGATCCACCCAAGTGCGGCCGGCGCATGCTCCAGTCCAGACACGGGCAGGCAAAGCGACGGCGCAACGTGCTCAAGTCCTGTACCTCGATCCCAAGCCCTTGAACCATTGCCGAACCACTGTCACTCAAGCGATAGGCCTGTTCGTCGGTTTCCACAAGCCAGCCCGCTTCAAGCATCCGGTCATGCAACAGCACGGCCAGGGTGCCCGCCATGTGGTCGTAGCAGGTGCGGGCAAATTGCAGGCGGTCCGGGGTACGCGACTGGAAGCCCGGCGCGGTGTTCTGGCCGATCACCATCAGTGCTTCCAGGGCCTGGGCCACACGTTTGTCCGCCAGGCTGTAATAGCGGTGACGTCCCTGAACGTGTAGCCGTACCAGTGCCAGTTCCTTGAGTTTGGCCAGGTGGGCACTGGCAGTCGACGCGCTGACTTCGGCCACCGCCGCCAGTTCGGTGCTGGTGCGAGCGTGGCCGTCCATCAGTGAGCAGAGGATTTTCGTCCGCGCAGGCTCCGCGATGGCTGCCGCCACTTGCGAGACTCCGACGTCGTGTTGTTCTGCGCTCATATTTCGCTCCCGGACGAATCAATGCCCTTTCGGACTGGAGATAGTAGCAACACTTTCCAACAACAAAAGGCTGTGACCCATGGACCCGATCATCGCTGCGACCCATGCCGATCCCTATCCCTACTACGCACAACTGCGCGCCGGGGGTGGGCTGGTTTTTCATCCGGGGCTGAACATGTGGGTGGCCAGCAGCGCCCGGGCGGTGGCCGCCGTGCTGGCTCATCCCGATTGCCACGTTCGCCCCGCGCAGGAGCCAGTCCCCAAGGCGATTGCCGATGGCATGGCCGGCCAGGTGTTCGGTCAACTGATGCGCATGAATGAAGGTGAACGCCAGCGTTGCCCGCGGTCGGCGATTGCGCCAGGGCTGGAGTTGATCGATACGCGGGAAGTCGCAGCCCTGGTCAGCGCCCGATTGATGACCGCGGATGCCGCTGGTCTGTACAACGCCATGTTTCGTGGACCGGTGTGCGTGGTGGCGGCGTTGCTGGGTTTCACCCCGGCTCAGGGCCGCGCCATCAGCGAGTTGACGGCAGACTTCGTCGCCTGCCTGTCGCCCTTGAGTGCCGCGGCACAATTGACCGCCGCCCATGCTGCCGCCGAACAACTGAGCGGTTACTGTGTCGAGCTTCTGGCCGACCCGGACAACCACAGCCTTCTGCTTGCAGGCATCCGCCAGCGCTTCGCGTCCGGCGCGCCGCAAACCCTGATCGCCAACCTGACCGGCCTTTTCTCCCAGACCTTCGAGGCCACTGCCGGGCTGATCGGCAACACCGTGCTGGCATTGATTCAACATCCGTCGTTGCGCAGCGAATCAACAAATATCGAAGACCTGCTGGCCGAAGTGCAGCGCTTTGACCCGCCGGTACAGAACACCCGTCGCTTCGTCGCCACCCCCTGCGAGATTGACGGGGTGAAGCTGAATGCCACAGACGTGATCCTGGTGCTACTGGCCTCGGCCAATCGCGACCCGCTGCTCAACGACAACCCCGACGCATTCCTGCTCGACCGTCCGAACCGGCGCAGCTTCACCTTCGGTGCGGGGCGCCATCAATGTCCGGGGCAATTGCTGGCGTTGAGCATTGCTGGCGCGACGCTCAAGCAGTTCCTGGCAATGGAGCCAGCATTGGACCAGCTGAAACGGGAATACCGCCCCTCCACGAATGGACGGATTCCGCTGTTCAGTGATTGACCGATGGTTCAGTCGTGAAAGCCGCTCAAGCTGTGCGGTGTTCGATGGTCAGGTGAGACAACTCATGAACCGGCGCCAGGCGCTCGCGAATGGTATCGGCACTGACATTGGCCGCCGCCACAACGCTGACAATCGCGGCCCGCGCCTGGGGGCCGACCTGCCAGACATGCAGATCGCTGATGCGCACATCGTCCGACGACTCGAGCAGTTCACGAATCTCGTCGGCGACATGTGTATCCGTGACATCAAGCAACACCGCTGCGCTGTCACGCATCAATCCAACAGCCCATTTCGCGATCACGATGGCGCCCACAATGCCCATCACCGGGTCCAGCCACACCCATCCCAGATAGCGCCCTGCCAGCAATGCGGCAATCGCCAGCACCGAAGTCAAGGCGTCGGCCAGCACATGGACATAGGCCGAGCGCAGGTTGTTGTCGTGATGATGGCCGTGGTCATGGCTGTGATCATGGCCATGATGACCGTGGTCGCCCGCCAGCAAAAAGGCACTGGCAATGTTCACCGCCAGCCCCACCACCGCAATCACTGTCGCTTCGGTGAATGCCACTGTCGTTGGCTGAAACAGACGAAAAACCGATTCCCCGGCAATGCCGATCGCTACCAGCCCCAGCACCATGGCCGAGGCAAAACCCGCTAGGTCCCCGACCTTGCCGGTGCCGAAGCTGTAACGCGCGTTGTTGGCATTGCGCCGTGCGAATCCATAGGCCGCCGCAGCAATGCCCAAGGCCCCGGCATGGGTGGCCATGTGAAAACCATCGGCCAGCAACGCCATGGAACCGGTGATGTAACCGGCGGCAATTTCGCCAATCATCATCACAAACGTCAGCGCCACCACCCACAAGGTGCGACGGGCGTTTTCATCATGGGAAGCGCCGAGAAACACATGGTCGTGTGAAAAACGCGAAGCCTGCGGTGTCAGTGCCATAGGATTCGGGCCTCTATTTGGCATAACGACGGATGGCCAGCAACAGGTCTTCCACACCCTGGGCGCGTTCTTCGTCGCTGAGATCTGGATGCGCCACATGCTCGCGGGCGTGGGCGTCGATGAACTGATCCAGCAAGCCATTGACCGCGCCCCGGATAGCGGCCACCAGATGCAGGGTCCTGGCGCAATCGGCATCGGATTCAAGCGCTCGCTCCACGGCTTCCACCTGACCGGCAATCCGCCTCACCCGCTTGATCAAGTCATCTTTGTGTTCGTGAATGTGCGACATACCCATACCCATACCCCCTACCCCTATATGGCACCTATGTTCGCCGATAGAGCGCAGCCAGGCAAGGCATAACCATGCGATTGGTCGGTTTGGAGAGACATCGATTTTCGCTAACCGGTTGGCCGCTAAACGTTTGGGTTCATCACCCCCAACTGCCCAACCCGCCCCGCATCCGGCCAGAACAAAGCCGCCTGCCCCTGACGCACACCCATCGAATCCACCAAGGTCCACACCTTGCCTTCATGAATCATGAAGGCATTACCTTCCCGATCGACCCGATAGCCACTGTAACCGTGAGCAATGCCATTGGCCGTGACCTGCTCCAGCAGGGCCTGGCGCAGGGCGCGGTCCAGTGGCGAGGCGCTGAAGCGCGAGGGCATGCCCAGAAATTCCGAGCGTGGGTACTTGAAGCAGGCCAGTGCCTGTTCATTGGCGTAAAAGAACAGAGGGTCGTCTTCAGTGCCGTGGGCCAACAGACTGTAGGGCGCGTGGGCGTGCAGCCAGTGCAGGCGTTCAAGTCCGGTCAGCGACTGCGGGGCTGGCAGGTGTTCGCCGGTCCAGTGCCGATAGGACTCGTCCAGCAGTTCAATGGCTGTGGCGTATTCGTAGGTTGGCAACCTGCCCTCTCCTCTTCATATCGTGGTTTCGAGCCCGGTCCAGACTATCCAATGCGGCCTGGAAAGTCCTGCTGCCGGGCGGGATTAGTTACACCGGGTTAAAACAGTCATGACTTGCAGTGCGTTTATCCCGCCTGCCTTTCTCCATAGAGTCACCTTGACCATGGTGAACAACGAGGCTCGATTGATGCAAACCCAACTGGACAAGTCACTGAGTGTTTTTGCGCGGGCTGACCTGCTGCAAGGTCCCACGCCCATTCAACGGGCTGCGCGACTCGAACAGCTGCTGGGCTTGGACAAGCAGGGTATCGGCCTGTTTCTCAAACGCGACGACCATATGTTGATCGGCGCGGGCGGCAACAAGCTGCGCAAGCTTGAATTCCATATCGGCGCGGTGCTGCAAGCCGGGATCGATACGATCATTACCGTGGGCGGTATTCAGTCCAACCATGCCCGCCTGACCGCCGCGGTGTGCGCACGGTTGGGCATCGCCTGCGAGTTGTTCCTGACCCGGGCCGTCGCCAAAGCCGAAGTGGATTACGAACTCAACGGCAACGTGCTGCTCGACCAGTTGTTCGGCGCGCAGATGCAAGTGTTTGCCGGCGGCACCGACTCACTGGCCAAAGCCGAGGCCCGGGCTGCGCAGCTTCGGGATTCCGGGCGCAAGGTCATGGTGCTGCCGACAGGTGGTTCGACCCCCTTGGGCAGCCTCGGCTATGCCCGCTGTACAGCGGAAATCGCGCAGCAAGAGGCAGAGTTGCAACTCACGTTCAATCAAGTGGTGGTACCCAACGGCAGCGCCGGGACGCATGCCGGGCTCGCGGCGGGTTTCCATTTGCTTGGCCGGGGTACGTCCGTGGTCAAGTCGTTCTCGGTGTTGTCCGACCAGGACTCATCGGCGACGAGAACCCTGCAATTGACCCGAGAGACATTGGCGCTATTGGGCGATAGCGCCGAGGTGCAGGCTGCCGAGGTTGTGATTGACGGCAGCCAGCTGGGTCCCGGCTATGGTCTGCCAACCGCCGCCATGCAGGACGCAGTACGCCTGATGGCGCGTGCCGAAGGCCTGTTGGTCGATCCGGTGTACTCCGGCAAAGCCTTTGCGGGTTTGCTGGCCGACCTGCAGCAAGGGCGCTTCGGTCCCGGGGACAATGTGCTGTTCGTCATGACCGGCGGTACACCCGGCCTGTACGCGTATCGGGAAACGTTTCAGGCCTGACGGTCAATCATCCCGCGTCAGCACTTCCAGCAATTCAATTTCGAAGATCAGGTTCGAATTCGGCGTGATCTTGCCCATGGTACGTTCGCCATAGGCCAGATGCGCCGGCACCAGCAACTTGCGCTTGCCACCGACCTGCATGCCCATGATTCCCTGATCCCAGCCCTTGATCACACGTCCGGTGCCGATCACGCACTGGAAGGGTTTGCCACGGCTGTAGGAAGAGTCGAATTCGGTCCCGTCCTCCAGCCAGCCACGGTACTGGGTGGTGATCAGTGCGCCTTTGATGGCGGCTTTTCCGTCACCCACCTGTAGATCGATTACCTGAAGCTCGTCGTTCATTGATTTCACTCGTATGCTCACTCGCCCTCAAGGGCCTGACGGGCGCCGTTTTCCCAGATTTGCTTTCGATTGGCAACCATTGCCGCCTCCGCGCGCGGCATTTAAAGCTGTTTGCTGAACTAAAATAATCAACAATTACCCGCACGGTTCACCGCCCTGATGGCCACCCCCAAATGATCTTGCTCTGGACCAGTGTCATCCTTGGTTCAACGACGTTCACCCTGATCGTCGCGCTGGTCTGGCGCGTACGTTCGTTGCAAAAGCAACTGGCCGAATATCGCAGCATCGTCACCCGTCTGTCCGAAGGCCGGAACATCCACCAGGATGGCGACGCCGAGCGCTTCAAGCGCAGCCAGTATTTCGCACGTATTGGCACTTGGGATTGGGATGTCGACACCGACCGGTTGTACTGGTCAGATGCAATTTTCGGCATGTTCGGCTTCAAGATCGGCGAAGTAACGCCCTCTTATGCACTGTTCTGCTCCTGCGTGCATCCGGACGACCGACGCAGGGTTCGGGCCGGCGAACTGCGTTGCCTGGAAACCGGTGAAAACCATGATGAGGAATACCGCGTGGTCTGGCCCGACGGAACGATCCGCTGGCTGCGGGAAACCGGTAACGTGGTCAAGAATGACCACGACCGAACGATCAAGATGATGGGCGTGGTACGCGACATCACCGAAGAAAAGGCCTCGGCCAACTACCTCAAGCACCTGGCCCATTACGACCCGCTGACCGGCCTGCCCAATCGCCTGGTGCTCGAAGAGCGCCTGTCCGAAGCGCTGGAACAGGCGCGCATCAGTGCCACGCGGGTGGCACTGGTGTTTGTCGACCTCAATGGTTTCAAAGCCATCAACGACCGCTATGGTCATGCGGCCGGCGACCGCGTGCTGGTCACTACCGCCACGCGGCTCAAGCGCATTCTGTGCGGCACCGACACTGTCGCCCGGATCGGCGGCGACGAATTCGTGGTCATCCACCAGGGACTGCCCCAAGGCAAATGCCTGCAGGACGAAGCGCGCACGATCTGCCAGAAAATCTTCGTCGAACTCTCCCCGCCCGTCACCATCGGCAACGACCAGCGCCATATCGGCACCAGTCTCGGCGTCGCGGTGTTCCCCGATCATGCGCCGAGCATTGACCGCTTGCTGCACATTGCCGACCTGGCGATGTATGAGGCCAAGCGCAGCGGAAACAATCAGTATCGGTTGGGCACCGACAGCGTGGTGCGGGCACACAGCGAATAGCGCTTCGTGCCGGGGCGCGATACATGACTGTTATCATGATAATCTTTCGAACTGTACCGGCACCATCGAGCGGCGCCCGGGTAGGCTGCTCAAAAACCCCATCGGAGTTCGCCATGCACATCGCCATTCTGACCTTTGACGGTTTCAACGAACTGGACTCGCTGATCGCCTACGGCATGCTCAGCCGGGTTTCCCTGCTCGGGGACAAGGATTGGCGCGTGAGCATCGCGTCGCCGACGCGGCGGGTCACGTCAATGAACGGTTTAACCCTCGATGCGCACATTGATCTTGCCGAGGCCTGTCAGGCGGATGCGGTGCTGGTGGGCAGTGGCCGCAAGACCCGGGAAGTGGCCGCCACCCCCGGGATCATGGAGCAACTGCAATTCGATCCCGCACGCCAACTGCTGGCGGCCCAGTGTTCCGGCACCTTCCTGCTGGCCAAACTCGGCCTGCTCGGCGATGCCCCGGCCTGCACCGATGCCATCAGCAAACCCTGGGTGCTGGAAGCCGGCGTCAATGTCGTCAACCAGGCGTTCCATGCCAACGGCAATATTGCCACCGCGGGTGGCTGCCTGGCGTCGCCGTACCTCGCGGCCTGGATCCTGGCCCGGTTGAAAGGCCGCGAAACAGCCCGGGAAGTGCTGAACAATTTCGCCCCGGTGGGTGAGAAGGATGAGTATGTGGCCCGGGGGATGGCGCATATCCAGGCGTTTATCTGATCGTTCAGCCATCCAGCCTGACGCAGGCACAGCCCTCTCCCTGGATGCATTGATCCACTTTGCACATCAATACATGCCAACAATGCAATTAACATATTGATGCCCCTGCTCCACTATCCGCCCCAATAAGAACCGTGCGCCGCGTCCTGTCGGCGCACGTCATAAAAGCGGTGGAGTACACGTCAATGACAGCATCAATCCAACGGCCCGCGACTGCCGGTCGCTCCCGGGCCAGTGCGATTTTCCGGGTCACCTCGGGCAACTTCCTCGAGCAGTTCGACTTCTTCCTTTTTGGCTTCTATGCCACGCAGATCGCTGCCGTGTTCTTTCCGGCCAGCAGCGAATTCGCCTCGCTGATGATGACCTTCGCGGTGTTCGGCGCAGGCTTTCTGATGCGTCCGTTGGGCGCGGTGGTGCTGGGTGCCTATATCGATGATGTGGGCCGACGCAAAGGGTTGATCGTGACCCTGTCGATCATGGCCAGCGGCACGATCCTGATTGTGCTGGTACCCGGTTACGAAACCATCGGTTTGTTCGCCCCGGCCCTGGTGCTGATCGGACGCTTGTTGCAGGGCTTCTCGGCCGGTGCGGAATTGGGCGGCGTGTCGGTGTATCTCGCCGAAATCTCCACGCCCGGCCACAAGGGCTTTTTTACCAGTTGGCAGTCAGGCAGCCAGCAAGTGGCGATCATCGTCGCCGCCGCGCTGGGTTACGCCTTGAACCAGTGGATGGCACCGAGTGCGATTGCCGAGTGGGGCTGGCGGATTCCGTTTTTCGTCGGCTGCATGATCGTGCCATTCATCTTTCTGCTGCGCCGCAACCTGGAAGAAACCGAAGAGTTCGCCACCCGTAAACACCGCCCGAGCATGGGTGAGGTGTTCCGCACCCTGGGGCAAAACTGGCTGATCGTGTTCGCGGGCATGATGATGGTCGCCCTGACCACCACCGCGTTCTACCTGATCACGGTGTACGCGCCGACCTTTGGTAAAACCGTGTTGCACCTGAGCACGTCCGATGCGCTGCTGGTGACATTGCTGGTCGGGGTCTCGAATTTCATCTGGCTGCCGATTGGCGGCGCACTTTCGGACCGTATCGGTCGACGCCCGGTGTTGATCGCCATGGCCTTGCTGGCCATCGCCACCACCTACCCGATGCTGACCTTTCTGGTCAATGCGCCGAGCTTCATCCATATGCTGTTGGTGCTGTTGTGGCTGTCGTTCATTTACGGTCTGTACAACGGCGCGATGATCCCGGCGCTGACGGAAATCATGCCAGTGGAGGTTCGGGTGGCCGGTTTCTCCCTCGCTTATAGCCTGGCCACGGCCGTGTTCGGCGGGTTCACCCCGGCGATGTCGACCTGGCTGATCCAGTACACCGGCGACAAGGCTGCACCAGGTTACTGGATGAGTTTCGCAGCACTGTGCGCGCTGTGCGCGACGCTCTTGCTCTATCGCCGAGCCTCGAATCATCTGCAGCCGGTGGCGTCGTGAACCAGTCTTTTATCGAGAACATGACCATGAAAAAACAGTTCAGTTTTGCCGCGCTCGCGCTGGTGGCCACCCTGGGATTGAGCGGCATTGCCCAAGCTGAAGAAATCCGTGTGATGACCTCCGGCGGCTTCACTGCGGCCTACAAGATCCTCGGGCCGAAGTTCACCGCCGCCACCGGCAACACCCTCGACACCGCACTCGGTCCATCCATGGGCAAGGCACCAGAGGCGATTCCCAATCGCCTGGCCCGCGGAGAGCAAGCCGACGTGGTGATCATGGTCGGCTACGCACTGGACGATCTGATCAAACAAGGCAAAGTCGATCCCGCTTCAAGAGTCGAACTGGCAGATTCGCGCATTGGCCTGGTCGTGCGCGAAGGGGCACCGAAACCGGATATCAGTAACGTCGAGGGCCTGAAAAAGACGCTGCTCGATGCTAAATCAGTGGCCTACTCCGACAGCGCCAGCGGCGTGTACATCGAACAGCAGCTGTTCAAACGCCTGGGTATCGAAGACCAACTCAAGCCCAAGTCGACCATGGTTGCGAAAATCCCCGTGGGCTCGGTGGTTGCCACTGGCGATTATCAACTGGGCTTCCAGCAAGTCAGCGAATTGTTGCCAGTGCCGGGGGTGAGTTTCGTGGCGAAGATTCCGGAGTCAGTGCAATCGGTGACCCGGTTTGCCGCCGGCATCCCGGTAGGTGCCCAGCACCCGGCCGAAGCCAAAGCCTTGCTGGAATACCTGGCCTCGGCCCAGGTTCAACCGGATGTGAAGGCGACCGGACTGGACTCCGTCAGCCGCTGACCGACGGCTGTACGACTTTCATCTCTACCACCAGCCGTTCCAGCTCCAGTGCCGCCGGGGTCAGGGTTCGACCCCGGCGCTTGATCAGACCGACGCTGCGCATTACCTGCGGATTGGTCAACGGGACCCGCGTCAGGATCGGATGATCCGCTGCCGGCATCGCCATCAGCGGCACCGCCGCTACGCCCAACCCAGCCTCCACCAGTCCGATCATGGTGGTTACGTGCCGGGTTTCGCAGATGCTCGGCCGTTGCGGCACTACGCCGGTCAATGCCTGATCCAGCAGAAAACGGTTGCCCGAGGTTTTATCCAGCGAGATGTAATCCTGCTGATAGAACTCGTCCCAGGTCACACTGCTACGCCCCGCCAGCGGATGATCGCGCCGGCACGCCACTACATACCCCTCTTGCACCAAGGGCTCGAAATCCACTTCGGCTTCCAGCGTGCCCATGAAACTCAGGCCGAAATCCGCTTCGCCATTGACCACCGCACTCAACACTTCGTGGGCACTGGAATCGAGCACCTTGACCTTGATCCGCGGAAACTGGCGGTGATAGTGCGCGATCACCCTCGGCATGAAGTAATACGCCGCCGACGGCACGCAGGCGACCGTGACGTGGCCAAGACGGGTCGAAGCGACTTCGCTGATGCCCAGCAACGCCACATCCAGATCGTCCAGCAGGCGCTCGACGCTGGGCATGAAACCTCGTCCTGCCTGGGTCAGGCTGACCTTGCGCGTAGTACGTTCGAACAGTCGCACACCAAGGGCGTCTTCGAGTTTTTCGATGCGCCGGCTCAAGGCGGGCTGGGAAATACGCACCGTATCGGCAGCCTTGCGAAAGCTGCCCTGCTCGACCACGGCACGGAAGGCTTGCAGGTCATTGAGGTCGAAATTGATGGCCATGGGGATTACTCGGGGACAACAGGTCGATTGATCCGGTTATTCTATGAATGTAACTAATTGATGCAAAGCTTTGTTGACTGGACGTCCGCAATCGTCGGAACGCCGCCCGGAGCGAGCTTGCTCCGGGCGGCGTTCCGACGATGAGGCCGGCAGATTCGCTATCAATCTGCGTGGCGGACCACGCTCGCAGTGGATCTTCACAGAACCCAGCCTTTATCCTTGTCACCCCCGCAGTACCGAGTTCTGGAGTTTTCCCATGCCCCATGAAGGCAACCTGCTACAAGCCGCTGTCGTGTTTCTGATGGCGGCCGTGCTCATCGTTCCACTAGCCAAGCGCCTGCAACTGGGGGCGGTTCTGGGCTACCTGTTTGCCGGGGTGATCATCGGCCCGTCGGTGCTGGGCCTGATCGACAACCCGCAAAGCGTCGCGAACATTTCCGAACTCGGCGTGGTGTTGCTGCTGTTCATCATCGGCCTGGAGCTGTCGCCGCGCCGCTTGTGGGTGATGCGCAAATCAGTGTTTGGCGTAGGTCTGGCGCAAGTGTTGCTGACCGGCACAGTGATTGGCGTGGTGGCGTTGTGGCTGTTTGGCCAGCCGTTGAACACCGCGATCGTCCTCGGCCTGGGCCTGGCGCTGTCATCCACGGCATTCGGCCTGCAAAGCCTGGCTGAACGCAAGGAACTGACCAGCCCCCACGGGCGGCTGGCGTTTGCGATTCTGTTGTTTCAGGACATCGCCGCGATCCCCTTGATCGCCATGGTGCCGCTGCTTGCCGGTGGCGATCACAGCACCACCGCCAGCGAAGACCTGAACCACGGCCTGCAGGTGTTGTTCAGCATTGCAGTGGTGGTGATCGGCGGGCGTTATCTGCTGCGGCCGGTGTTTCGCGTGGTGGCCAAAACCGCGTTACCAGAGGTCTCCACCGCCACGGCGTTGCTGGTAGTGATCGGCACGGCGTGGCTGATGGAGCTGGCTGGAATTTCCATGGCCCTGGGCGCCTTCCTCGCCGGCCTGCTGCTGGCGGATTCCGAGTATCGCCATGAACTGGAAGCGCAGATCGAACCGTTCAAAGGCCTGTTGCTGGGGCTGTTTTTCATCAGCGTCGGCATGGGTGCGAACCTGAGCCTGTTGCTGAGCATGCCGATCGCGGTGCTGGGCCTGACCCTGCTGCTGATCGCGATCAAACTGCCGCTGCTGTTTATTGTCGGTCGCCTGGCCGGGGGCTTGAAGAAGGTCAGTGCAATCCGCCTGGGCATCGTGTTGGCGGCCGGTGGTGAATTTGCCTTTGTGGTGTTCAAGATCGGTCGCGATCACGGGCTGTTCGCGGCAGAACTGTATGACTTGCTGGTGCTGACCATCACCCTGTCCATGGCCGTGACGCCGCTGTTGCTGCTGCTTTGCGCACAGTTGGTCAGCCCGAAAGTGCAACCGGTGGAAGTGCCGGAGAAGTTCCGCGAAATCGACGCCGACGCGCCACGGGTGGTGATCGCTGGCATGGGCCGCATGGGTCAGATCGTTGCGCGGATTTTGCGTGCGCAGAACATCAAGTTCGTGGCCCTCGACACGTCGGTGGAAACCATCGAACTGTCCCGCAGTTTTGGTGGCGTGCCGGTGTTCTACGGCGACCCGATGCGCCCGGAGATCCTCAGCGCAGCCAAGGTCGGGGAAGCCGAGTATTTCGTGATCGCCACCGACGACCCGGACACCAACATCAAGACCGCCGAACTGGTGCGCAAGCTCTACCCGCACATGAAAATCATCGCCCGTGCCCGTAACCGCCAGCATGTGCACCGGCTGATGGACGTCGGCGCTCACGCCGTACGCGAAACCTTTTATTCGAGCCTGGAAATGAGCCGGCAAACCCTGATCGGCCTGGGCCTGACCCAGGCCCAGGCCGATGCGCGGATCAAACGATTCAAGCAGCACGACGAAGTGGTACTTGAAGCCCAGCACGCGGTGTATGACGACGCCGTGAAAGTGATGCAGACGGCGCAGGAAGCGCGGGTCGAACTGGCGAAGCTGTTTGAGTCGGATCAACTGCAGGAGCAAGCGGGCAAGACATGAGGTGACTATTCGGGCCCCATCGTCGGAACGCCGCCCGGGGCAAGCCCGCTCCCACAGGGATTGCGGGCGACCGATTTACCCTGTGGGAGCGGGCTTGCCCGCGATGAACGATGACGCGGTGCATTGGATAAACAATCATTTCAAAGGAATCCACCATGGCTGACGAGTCCTCCCCCGCCCTCAAGGAAATCTTCAACGCCGAGCGCCTCCAGCACATCGCCACCGAGATGACCGCGGTCTATCCGCCATTCGAGGCCACGCGCTTCCTGAAGCTGGCCCAATCCGGCCTGGCAGAGCTCAGCGTCATGCAGCGCATGGCCCGGGTCAGCGAATGCCTGCACGCCCTACTGCCCCTGGACTACGAGGCGTCGCTGGAGGTGCTGCGCGCCCTCGCCCCGCGCCTGAACAGCGGCTTTGTCAGCATGTGCCTGCCGCATTACGTCGCCAGTTATGGCACCCATGCGTTCGACGTCTCGATGGATGCCTTGAAGTACTTCACCGCTTTCGGCTCCTCGGAATTCGCGATCCGCCATTTCTTGCGCAGCGACCTCGATCGATCGTTGAAGCTGATGCATGACTGGTCGCTGGATGACAACGAACACGTGCGGCGCTTGGCCAGTGAAGGTTGCCGCCCGCGCCTGCCATGGTCGTTTCGCCTGGAGCAGGTTCAGGCCGACCCTCGCCTGGCCTCGAAGATCCTCGACAACCTCAAGGCCGACACCAGCCTTTATGTGCGCAAGTCCGTGGCCAACCACCTCAACGACATCACCAAGGATCACCCCGACTGGGTGCTGGACAGGATCGAAGGCTGGTCGCTGGACAACAGGCACAGCGCATGGATCGCCAAACACGCCCTGCGCAGCCTGATCAAACAGGGCAATCAGCGGGCACTGGCGATTATCGGCGCGGGCGGCAAACCCGAAGTCGAGATCGTCGATGTGAAAGTCGAACCGCCGGTGATTGGCCTGGGAGAAAAAATCACCCTGTCGTTTGCCGTCAAGTCCACCGTTCAAAGCAGCCAGCGACTGGTGATCGACTACGCCATCGATTACGTCAAGGCCAACGGCAGCACCTCGGCGAAGGTGTTCAAGCTCAAGGCACTGACGCTGCCCGGTCACGCCAGCGAAGTCGTCAGCCGTGGTCAGCAGATCAAGGAGCTCACCACTCGCCGGCATTATGCCGGGCGCCATGCCGTGCATATCATGGTCAATGGCGAGCGGTTGGCCAGCACCGCGTTCGAGATTCTTGCTTGAACCTCAAGATGGATATTGGATGTACCGCCGCCTTCGCGGGCAAGCCCGCTCCCACAGGGATATTGGGTGTTCCTGGGACTTGTGTCTGGATGCAATCCCCTGTGGGAGCGAGCTTGCTCGCGATGGCGGCAGTTCAGGCACCGCGAGCAACGGCCCCCAACAACAACCCCTGCTCCCGCTCACACAACTCCACCACATAATCCCACAACACCCGCAACCGCACCGATTTGTGCAGCTCCCGGCGAGTGCTGATCCAGTAGCTGCGCTGGATGCTTTCGTCCGGCAGCAGCGGCACCAGGCGCGGGTCTGCACTGGCCATGTAACACGGCAGCACCGCGATCCCCAGACCTGAGCGCGCAGCCTGCTGCTGGGCGATCACGCTGGTACTGTGAAACACCACCCGCGGGTTGCGGCAGAAGCTGTTGAGGAACATCAGTTCCTGGCTGAACAGCAAATCATCGACGTAGCCAATCCACGCATGGCGCCCCAGGTCCTCGCGATTGCGCAATGGCGGTGACCGGTCGAGGTAGTCCTGGCTGGCATACAACGCCAGGCGATAGTCGGTGAGTTTGCGGGTGACCAGCATGTCGGCGGCCGGGCGCTCCAGGTGGATGCTGATTTCCGCCTCGCGGTTGAGAATGCTGACAAAGCGCGGCACCGCCACCAGCTCCACTTCCAGCCCCGGGTAGCGTTCGAACAAGCCGTTCATGCGACTGGCGAGAAACATGATGCCCAGCCCTTCAGTCACGCCGACGCGGATCTTGCCCAGCGGCGCGGTGGATTGGGTGATTTCCTCCTGGGCCAGCAGCGCCACGTTCTCCATCGCCTCGGCGTGTTTAAGCAACGCCTCGCCAGCCGGGGTCATCTCATAACCCTGGGCATGCTGGACGAACAACGCCGTACCGAGGCTCTTTTCGATCGCCTCGATGTGCCGCGCCACAGTGGCATGGGTGGTGTTCAGGCGGCGGGCGGCCGTCAGCAAACGCCCGCTGCGCTGCAATTCGAGAAAAAACCGCAGGTCATTCCAGTCGAACATGAATCGTCCTTGTTCTTTGCCGTTCGGGATGCTGTTTAAAAACGCACAGCGGCTGCGCAAAAACTAACATTCTTTTGACGAAAGCTAACAACTAGGATGACAGACAACAAGAACAACAAAACGAGGTCAGGGATGCAGCCTTCCGTTGATGAATACGACTACATCGTGGTCGGGGCCGGGCCGGCCGGGTGTCTGCTGGCCAATCGACTGTCGGCCAGCGCACAGCATCGCGTGTTGCTGCTCGAAGCCGGTGGCCGCGATAACTACGCATGGATTCACATCCCCGTGGGTTACCTGTTCTGCATCGGCAACCCGCGCACCGACTGGTGCTTCAAGACCGAAGCGCAAACGGGGCTGCAAGGTCGCGCCCTGAGCTACCCTCGCGGCAAGGTACTGGGCGGCTGCTCCTCCATCAACGGCATGATCTACATGCGCGGCCAGGCCGCGGACTACGACCGCTGGGCCGCCGACGGCAATCCTGGCTGGAGCTGGCAAGACGTGTTGCCGCTGTTCAAGCAGAGTGAAAACCACTTTGCCGGCGCCGCCGAATTTCACGGCGCCGCAGGCGAATGGCGAGTCGAACGCCAGCGCCTGTCATGGCCGATTCTCGACGCCTTCCGCAGTGCTGCCGAACAAAGCGGCATCGCCAGCATCGATGACTTCAACCAGGGCGACAATGAAGGTTGCGGCTATTTCCAGGTCAATCAGAAGGCTGGCATCCGCTGGAATGCGGCCAAGGCGTTTCTCAAACCTGTGCGTCAACGTCCCAATCTCACTGTGCTGACCGGTGTCGAAGTCGACCGCGTGCTGCTGGACAATGGCCGCGCATCTGCAGTCAGCGCCCGCTGGCAAGGCGAGGCGAAAACCTTCAAGGCGCGCAAGGAAATCATCCTCTGTGCCGGCTCGGTCGGTTCGCCAGGCATCCTGCAACGCTCCGGCATCGGCTCGCGTCCGCTGCTGGAGCGGCTGGGCATTGGCGTCGCCCATGAGCTAGCCGGTGTCGGTGGCAACCTGCAGGATCACTTGCAACTGCGGCTGATCTACAAGCTGGAAAATGCCCGCACCCTGAACCAGATTGCCGGCAGCCTGTGGGGCAAGATGGGCATGGGCCTGCGCTACCTGTATGACCGCAGCGGCCCGCTGTCCATGGCGCCGAGCCAGTTGGGCGCCTTTGCCCGCTCCGGGCCGGAACAGACTTCAGCAAACCTTGAATACCACGTGCAACCGCTGTCGCTGGAGCGCTTTGGCGAGCCGCTGCATGCGTTCCCGGCGTTCACCGCGTCGGTTTGCGATCTGCGTCCGCAAAGCCGTGGCCGGGTGGACATCCGCTCCGCCAATCCGCAAGAAGCACCGCTGATCCAACCCAATTACCTGAGCCATCCGGAGGACTTGCGCATCGCCGCCGACGCCATCCGCCTGACCCGCCGCATCGTCTCCGCGCCGGCCCTGCGCGCATTCAACCCGGTGGAGTACCTGCCCGGCGACAGCCTGCAAAGCGAAGAGCAACTGCACGAAGCCGCCGCGCGAATCGGCACCACGATTTTCCATCCGGTGGGCACCTGCCGCATGGGCAACGACGCCGACGCCGTGGTTGATGCGCAACTCAAGGTCCATGGCATCCCCGGCCTGCGCATTGCCGATGCCTCGATCATGCCGCGCATCACCTCGGGCAACACCTGCTCACCGACACTGATGATTGCCGAGAAGGCTGCACAAATGATCCTCAATCCCGCCACACGGAGCATCACACCGACAATGGAATTGATCGCACACCCCTGAATCCTGTGCGCCCCCTGTAGGAGCGAGCTTGCTCCGGGCGGCGTTCCGACGATGGTCGTCAACGATAACGCTGCAAACCTGACACACGTGCGCTTTCAGGTTCATCGCGAGCAAGCTCGCTCCTACAAGTAACGAGTACACCCGATACATCGCAGTAGCGGCACCAGCCCACAAGGCCGGCGCCAACAGTGGAACAACAAAAACAATCACTGAGAGGGATACCGGTATGTCAGAACACGTTCAGTCCCTGGAAGCCGTGCGTAGCGCGGGCACCAGTCAGGAAACCCAGAAAGTCATCTTCGCCTCGTCCCTCGGGACGGTCTTCGAGTGGTACGACTTTTTCCTCTATGGCGCCCTCGCGGCGGTGATCAGCAAGCAGTTCTTCGCCGGGGTCAACGACACCACGGCGTTCATCTTTGCGCTGATGGCCTTCGCCGCCGGCTTTATCGTCCGGCCGTTCGGTGCGCTGGTGTTCGGCCGGTTGGGGGACATGATCGGGCGCAAGTACACCTTCCTCGCCACCATCATCCTCATGGGCCTGGCGACCTTCTGTGTCGGGTTACTGCCGACCTACGCCAGCATCGGCATCGCCGCGCCGATCATCCTGGTGGTGTTGCGCATGCTCCAGGGCCTGGCCCTGGGCGGTGAATACGGCGGCGCCGCGACCTATGTCGCCGAGCACGCGCCCATCGGCAAGCGCGGCTTCCACACCAGCTGGATTCAATCCACTGCGACCCTGGGCCTGCTGCTGTCGCTGCTGGTGGTGCTGGGCTGCCGTTACTTCACCGGCGATCAGTTCGAAGTCTGGGGCTGGCGCATTCCGTTCCTGTTTTCCATCGTGCTGCTGGGCATCTCCACCTGGATTCGCCTGAGCCTGCACGAGTCGCCGGCCTTCGTGAAAATGAAAGAGGAAGGCAAGCTGTGCAAACAGCCGATTCGCGATTCCTTCGGCAAATGGGAAAACCTCAAAGTGGTGTTGATCGCGCTGTTCAGCATCAATGCCGGGCAAGCGGTGACCTTCTACGCCGCGCAGTTCTATGTGCTGTTCTTCCTCACCCAGTTCCTGAAAATGGACCCGGCCGTGGCCAACGGTCTGCTGATTGTCAGCGTGACCATTGGCGCACCGTTCTTCATTTTCTTTGGCTGGCTGTCGGACAAGGTCGGGCGCAAACCGGTGCTGATGATCGGCCTGCTGTTGGCCACCGCGCTGTACTTCCCGATCTTCAAGACCCTGGCCCACTACGCCAACCCGGCCATCGACCTGGCCAGCCGCCAGGCACCGATCACCGTGATGGCCGACCCGGCCACCTGCACTTTTCAGTTCGACCCGGTGGGCAAGGCGAAATTTGACAGCCCGTGCGACAAGGTCAAGACCTTCCTGGTCAAGCAGGGTTTGCCATACCAGAGTGCTGTCGCACCGGCCGGCAGTGGCGTGCAAGTGAGCGTCGGTGACGTGCAGATCGATGGTTTCGACGAAGCCGCCTTGCGCGGCGCCGTGACCCTCGCCGGTTACCCGCAACAGGCGGACATGCAGCAGATCAACAAACCGATGATCGTGGCGCTGATTGTCGCGCTGATCATCATCTCGGCCATGTGCTACGGCCCGCTGGCGGCGTTGATGGTCGAACTGTTCCCGACCCGCATCCGCTATACCTCGATGTCCCTGCCCTACCACATCGGCAACGGCTGGTTCGGCGGCTTCC
>NZ_AKJL01000193.1 GCF_000282355.1 Pseudomonas sp. GM49 | reverse complement strand
CTCCGCCCGCCCCCATCAGGATCATCTTGTCCAGGCGCTCCGGGTATTGCACGGCAAAGCCCAGCGCGCTGCCGCCGCCCATGGAGTTTCCGACCAGGTGCGCCTTATCGATGTCCAGGGCATCCATCAAGGCCTTGATCGCCCGGGCGTTGATGACAAAACGCGGCTCAGCGGTCACCAGCGGATCGGACTTGCCGAAGCCAGGGCAGTCCATGAGGATCACCCGGTAGCCGGCGTCTACAAAAGCATCGACGTTGCGGTGAAAGTTGGCCCACCCGGTTGCACCGGCACCAGAGCCATGGACCATGATCACGACCGGCCCTTCGCCGGCCTCGTTGTAATGCATTTTCCACTCAGGGGTCTGCACGAATTTACTGGTGTTTTCTTGGGTGAATCGACTCATGGGAGTTAGACCTTGTTATGGGGGGGTGAAGTAGCAGCGAACACCACGCAACACGCTGATGTCCTGGGAAAAACTGCCTTTGTATTTGAAGAGAGCAACGACTGTGCCAGTCCGTTTGCGGAGCCTAAAAAATAGGATAAATCCTTATTTATCAGGCAATTAAACGTAATCACCGCAACCTCTAAGTCACTTTGCAGCGGGCTCGCCACGCGAGCGAATTCAGAAGTTTTTGAAGGTTCATGAAAATCGACATGAAAAACATGAAATCACTGAGGGTGGCTCCTACGGGGTGAGGGGATCAGCGCTTGAGCAGATCCAGCGCCACATCAACGATCATGTCTTCCTGCCCACCGACCATGCGCCGCTTGCCCAGCTCGACGAGGATATCGAGGGTCTTGAGGCCGTACTTGGCGGCGGCAATTTCGGCGTGGCGCAGGAAGCTCGAATAGACACCGGCATACCCCAACGCCAGGGTTTCACGGTCGACCCGCACCGGCCGGTCCTGCAGCGGGCGGACGA
>NZ_AKJL01000192.1 GCF_000282355.1 Pseudomonas sp. GM49 | reverse complement strand
TCAGGTTGATCCCGAAGAACCCGGCATACCCCAGAATCAGCACGATGGTGCCGTAGCGAAAGTTGCGATGGGCAAACAGGCGCAGGTTGACCACCGGGTGCTCGTCGGTCATTTCCCAGATCACGAAGAACGCCAGGGCCACCACCGAAATCACCGAACCGATCACGATGAAGCTGGATTCGAACCAGTCGGCATCGTTGCCCTTGTCGAGCACGATCTGCAGGGTCCCGACGCCGATGATCAGCGCGATCAACCCGACGTAATCCATCGGTTGGCGGCTGGTGACCACCGGGCGCTTTTTCATCTGCTGGGTCACCACCCATGCCGCGAACAAGCCGATCGGCACGTTGATGAAGAAAATCCACGGCCAGCTGTAGCTGTCGGTGATCCAGCCGCCGAGGATCGGCCCGGCAATCGGCGCGACCACCGTGACCATCGCCAGCAACGCCAGTGCCATCCCCCGCTTCGCCGGGGGGTAAACCGCAATCAGCAGGGTCTGGGTCATCGGGTACAACGGCCCCGCCACCACGCCTTGCAGCACCCGGAAGCCCACCAGCTCGGGCATGGACGTGGAAATCCCGCACAAAAACGAGGCCAGCACGAACAGCAATGTCGCCCATACAAACAGCTTCACCTCGCCAAATCGGCGACTGAGCCAACCGGTCAGTGGCAAGGCGATGGCATTGCTCACCGCAAACGAAGTGATGACCCAGGTGCCCTGTTCCGAACTCACGCCCAGGTTGCCGGAAATCGTCGGCAACGCCACGTTGGCGATGGTGGTGTCGAGCACTTGCATGAAGGTCGCCAGCGACAGGCCGATGGTGCTGAGCAACAGGCTGGGCGGTGTGAAAGACGCGTTATTGCTCATCGCGAATCCTTTGAAACTGGTCTGGCGCTGCGCCTCACAGACGCAGCTATCCCGGTGGGAGCGAGCTGTGGCGAATCAGCGTTGCGCGGTTTTGCTGACCGCGGCGCTGTTGTCGTGGATCAACTGAGTGATCATCGCGTCCGCCTCGGCCAATTGACGGTCGTAGACGTTGGTGCTGAACGAGGCCTTTTGCGGCGGCTGTTGTGCCAGCACCGGGCCGCTTTGGTCGCGCAGATTCACATCAACCATGGTCGACAGGCCGACCCGCAACGGGTGTTTGGCCAGTTCTTCGGCGTTGACGTGGATCCGCACCGGTACACGCTGCACGATCTTGATCCAGTTGCCGGTGGCGTTCTGCGCCGGCAGCAGGGCAAAGGCGCTGCCGGTGCCGGCGCCGAGGCTGTCGATGGTGCCGCTGTATTTGACGTCGCTGCCGTAGAGATCGGTTTCGATCTCGACCGGTTGGCCAATGCGCATGTCACGCAGCTGGGTTTCCTTGAAGTTGGCATCGATCCACAGCTGATCCAGCGGAATCACCGCCATCAGCGCAGTACCCGGCTGCACACGCTGACCAAGCTGTACAGAACGCTTGGCCACGTAACCGGTAACCGGTGCAATCAGCACGCTGCGCGAGTTGTTCAAGTAGGCCTGACGCAGTTGCGCAGCGGCGGCCATCACGTCCGGGTGCGATGAAACCACGGTGTCATCGACCAGCGCGCTGGTGGTTTTGAGCTTTTGTTCGGCGTTGGCCAAGGCGTTTTGCGCCGAGGTCAGGTCGTCGCGGGCGTGGGACAGTTCTTCCTGGGAAATCGCCCCGCCGGCGGCGAGATTCTTGCGCCGGCTGAAGTTGTCCTGGGCTTTTTGCACTTCGGCTTTCTGGGCGTTGACCTGAGCTTTCATGCCATCCACATCGCTGTACAAGCCGCGCACCTGACGCACGGTACGCGCCAGATTGGCCTGGGCATTTTGCAGACCGATTTCGGCGTCATTCGGGTCGAAGTTCACCAGTACCTGGCCTTCATGCACCAGATCGCCATCGTCGGCGCCGATACTGACCACGGTACCCGTGACCAGCGGCGTGATTTCCACCACGTTGCCGTTCACATAGGCGTCGTCGGTGCTTTCGCTCCAGCGCCCGTAAAACTCGTGGTAGGCCCAGACGCCCGCGCCACTCAGCACAACGGCGGCAGCCAGGATCAGCAACATGAACTTGCGCTTACCCGAATTGGGGTTGCCTGGAGTGTTTTCAGGAGGTTGAGTTGTATCGGCAGTGGCCATGACAAGTACCTTGAATTAGTGGGTCAGCGTGGCTGGAGTGGCGTTGGCCGAGGCAATGGCCTCAGGCTGGAAACCGCCACCCAGCGCCTGCATCAGTTGGATCGACAGGTCGATCTGCTCGGCATTCAGGTTGGCCAGCTGACGCTGGGCCTGGAGCAATTGCTGCTCGATGCTGAGCACGTCCAGGTAGTTGCCGATGCCGGAACCGTAACGCTGGACCACGGTGTTGTAGGAATCCTGGGCGATGTCGGTGGCATGCTGCTGGGCAGCAATCTGCCGGCCGATATCACGCAACTGGTTGATGCTGTCACTGACATCCCCCAGCGCCCTCACCAGGCTTTTGTTGTACTGCGCCACGGCGAGGTCGTAATCGGCGTCACGCGAATCGAGGTCGGCGCGCAGGCGGCCACCGTCGAAAATCGGCACAGAGATCGTCGGTGCGATGTTGAAGAAGCGGCTGGCCGAACCAAACATCGCATCGCCCAACAAGGATTCGGCACCGGCAGCGGCGCTGAGGTTCAAGTTGGGGTAGAACCGGGTCTTGCCGGCGTCGATACTTTTGCTCGCCGCCTCGACCCGCCAGCGCGCGGCCACCAGGTCCGGGCGACGCCCGAGCAGTTCGGCTGGCAACACCGAAGGTAGCGCTACCGCGCTCGGTTGAAGAATGTTCGGGCGGGCAATTTCATTGCCGCGGTCCGGGCCTTTGCCGAGCAGCACCGCAAGGGCGATCTTCGCGCTGTTCAGGCGCTTTTCAGCGTCGATCAAATTGGCTTGGGAGGTGGCTTCCAGGCTTTCGGTCTGCTGGAACTGGTACTGGCTGTCGATCCCGGCAGTCAGGCGCCGCTGGCTCAGGTCGAGCATTTGCCGGGTGCGCTTGAGGTCTTCGCTGGACAGGTCGTAGACGATATGCGCCTGCCCCAGATCGCTGTAGGCCCGGGCGACGTCGGCGGCCAGTGTCAGTTGCGCGGCCTGCTGGTCAACTTCGGCAGCACGGGCCTGGCCCAGGGCGGCTTCCCAGGCATCGCGCTGACCGCCCCACAGGTCGAAGTTGTAATTGAAACTGGTGCTGATGTTGCGAATGGTGGCGAAAGCATCGCCCTGCCCGCGCGGGTCCTGGTCCCGGGCCAGGCGCGAGCGGCTGACACCGGCACTGGCATCCAGGGTCGGCATCCGCTCGGCGTCGGCGGCATAGGCCGCAGCGCTGGCCTGATGGGCACGGGCGTCGGCGATTTGCATGTCCGGGCTATCGCGCAGGGCCTCGCGGATCAGACCGTCGAGTTGCGGGTCGCCAAGGCTTTTCCACCAGTCGCTTTTCGGCCAGGCGGCCGGCGACAACGTCACGCCGCCGAGGGATTGCCCGGCCTTGAGGTTTTTCGCGTCGAGGCTGACACCTTCGGTTTTCAGGCCGCTGTAGCTGGCGCAACCGGCCAGGCTCATGGCCAACAGCACCAGGCTCAGGCCGGTACGCAAGGGTTTACTGCTCATTTGTCACCTACCCGCAGCAGCGTGATCGAGTCACCGGCTGCTACCAGAATCTTCTTCAGAATCATCTCCAGGGTTTTCAGCTCATCTGGAGTGATGGCGCCGGCCAGTTCATTCATGGCTTCGGCACCGATGTGCGGCAGCAGCCCGGCGAGCTTCTGCCCTTCTTCCGTGAGTACCAGCTGCACCTGGCGGCGATCCGCCTCGGAACGCTGGCGGGCGAGGAAACCTTTCTGTTCCAGGCGATCGAGCATTCGGGTCATCGAACCGCTGTCCAGAGACAGGTGGCGGCACAGTTCGCCCGGCGAGTCGACGCCGTACTGGGCCATGATGATCAACACCTTGAACTGCGCGGCGGTGATGCCGTGGGGTTCCATGTGGGTGTCGATGATCCGGTCCTTGAGCAGCGCGGCACGCCCGAGCAACAGGCCGAGATGGCAATTGTGGAAATCGTCTGGAGAGAAATGTTTCATCTGACTACCAATTAGCTGCCTAGGCAGTGAATGTATGTCGAGATGTTACTGCCTAGGCAGCCAATGTCAACGTAATAGTTAGCACGCTTGGTAAATAGTTGATAAATGGTGTCGGGTTTTGTGCTGCCCACACGGACGCCTTCGCGAGCAAGCCCGCTCCCACAGGGATCGCACTGGACCTTGTGGGAGCGGGCTTGCTCGCGAATGGGGCGACTCGGTCTTTTGTAGGAAATGCGGGCCTAGAAATCCCGCTTATAGAAGATGTCCAGCGAACTGGCCACGCCGCCAGCGGCTTCGAGGTAGACCTTTTTGCTCAGCTTGTAGCGCAAGGCAATGGTGTTGGCCGGTTCGAACACGCCAACGCCATAGCGCAGGCTGAGCTTCTCGGAGAGGTTGCCGCTGGCCACCACACTGGTGGCAGTCCCGCTGCCCTGGGTGTCGAGCTGGAAGTCCTGGATGCCCAGGTTCTTGGCCAGACCGCTGGTGACCCCGGAGCTGCCCATCAAGCCCAGACCGAGGGCAGCCTGGGCGAGCATGTTGTTGTCTTCGCCATTGCTGCTCAGCGGACGCCCGAGCACCAGATAGGACAGGGCCTGCTCCTGGCTCATGGCCGGTTCGGAGAAGATCTGCGTGGTCGGCTGCTCGGCGCTGCCACTCAGGCGGATGCCGGCGATGATGTCGTCGGTCTTGCGAATGGCTTCGATGTCCAGGTACGGCTGATCGATGGGGCCGGCAAACAGCAAGCGAGCCCGGCGCACCGAAAGCCGCTGGCCGTAGGCGCGATAACGCCCGTCGTTGAGCCATAGTTCACCACGGGTGTCCATGTTGTCGCCGATGTGCACATGCCCCTGCACATTCGCGGTCAGGCCGAAGCCGGCGAAGCTCAGCTTGTCCTCGCCGACCACCACTTCGATGTCCATCCTCATTGCCAGCGGCGGCTTGCCCTCCTCGGTCTGCTGACCGACGATCACCGTGTCATCGGAGACCTTGACCGTCGACGGCGGCAACTCGCGAATGGTGATTTCGCCCTTGGGCACCAGCACTTTACCGGCGATGGCCAACTCGTCGCCCTGCACCGAGATCTTCAGGTCCGGTGCCACTTCAAGCTTGGCGTAAGGCTCGACGGTGACCGGCAACTGCGAGCCTTTGAGCGCCAGGTCCACCACCAACGCCTGGCCCCAGGCGATGTTACCGTTCAAGCTGCCCTGCCCGGCCTTGCCGCTATTCCAGCCGCCGTTCAGTTGTACGCTTTCACCGGCGATGAGCGCCTGTACGTGCAGGTTTTGCAGCTCCATTGGCAACTCCGGTCCGGCCACTATGCCGTCACTCAGTTGCAGACTGCCATTGACCTGCGGCGCCAATAGCCCGCCGGAAATCGTGCCACTGCCATTCAAGCGCCCGGCCAGCTTCTCGACCATCGGCACGAATGGCCGCGCCACCGACAGGTCCAGCCCGCTCAAACGGAACGAGCCGCTCAACGGTTTGTTCTTCGGCAAGGGATTGAGCTGCGCCTGGACCATCAGTTCGCCGAGTTTGCCACCGACGAAGTTGAGCTCGGTGTCGATGCGTTTGGGCGTGAGTTTGCTGGTGAGTTTCAGGGTCTGGTACGGGAAATCCAGCCACTGGTCCTTTTCCTTGATGCGCAACGTGCCGCCGCCGGCATCGACGCTGATCTGGCCGTTCGGGCCATTGGCCGGCAGGTCCAGTTGCAGGTCGGCATTGAGCCGACCCTGCCAGGCGAAATCCTTCGGCAACCACTGGGCGAGGCTGTCGATCGGGAATTGCTTGAGGTGATAACGCAGCTTTGGCTCGGGCATCAGGCGCGAGTCCTCACCGCACAGGCTGGCCTGGCCGGAGGCCCAGCAGTGGGCGCCGAAGTTGATTTTGCCGTCCGCCAGGCGTTCGAGTTTCGCCGGCCCTTGCAGCTTCCAGTCCTGGCCACCGGCCTGGATATCACCGCTGGCCAGGCGGCCACGCCAATTGCCTTGGTCCAGCACACCGTCCAGACCCAGCGCCAGTTTCAGCTTCGGTCCTTGCAGGTCGAGGCTCAGTTTCTGGTTTTTTATGTCGCCCTGGCCACTGGCGGTCAGCGCGCCCAGTGAAGTATCGCCCGCCCGGATGCCGCTGCCCTTGAGGTCGATTTTCGCCCGTTGCGCACTGTCCAGAGTGGCGTCCAGGTTCAGGCTTTGCAGGCGATTGTCCTGGAATGCCAGTTGCGAGCCTTGCAGGTCAAGCTTGCCTTGCGGTGCCTTGAGCGTGCCGGCGACATCCACGCGGCCATTGAGCTGACCGCGCAGTTGTGGCCAGAGTTGGGCCAGACTCGGCAGCTTGAGATCGATCTGCCCAACGAGTTTCTGTTGCAGGCTACCTTTGCCGCTGATGCTGTTGTCGCCCAAGCGAACTTGCAGGGCGTTGAGGTTCCATTGCTCACCACGCCCATCGGCCTTGGCCTGGATCACTGCCGGTTGACCGCGCAGCTTGCCTTTGAGGTCCAGGTCGGCATTGAGGCTGAGCGTTTCATTCTTCATCTCGCCCTGGCTGCGCAACGGCCCGGCCAGCGTGCCCGGCAGCTCCGCGACCCAGTACGCCGGGTTGATCGCCGACAGGTCCAGCGCGGTGTCCCAGGCAATGCCGTCGGCGAATTGCAGGTTCAGGTGCCCTTCGGCCTTGCCTTGCCCGGCCTGGAGTTGAATCTGTTGCAGGTAGATTTTCGTCAGATCGCCCGCGAAAGGGCTGGCCAGGGTGAAGGCCCCGGCCGGACCATCCAGTGCGGCGTCGAAATGACCGAGGTACTTGCCGTCGGTATAGGACACCTCACCGTTGAAGCGGCGCAACGCCACTTCCGGCTCGTCGATCAATGGATAGAGGCGGTGCCAGGGGAAATCCAGCCAGTCGATTTTCGCCTCGGCGCTCAGGCCTTTGCTCCAGTCCACCTGCCCGGTGAGCTTGAGGCTTTGCTGGTCGTTGGCGGTCAAGTCCAGTGCGGCGATCTGCGCGCCCTTGGCGTCGACCTTGCCTTGCAGCGCCAGTGCGACCGGCCCTTGTTCTGCGGGCAACGTGGCTTTGCCTTGTAGCGCATAGCCGTTTTTCAGGTCACCCGTACCGGTGAGTTCCAGTTGATTGAGTTGCAGGGTGTCCGGCAGATCGGCACCGGGTTTGAAGCCGTCGGCGGTGATCCGCAGCTTGGCCGGCAGGTTTTCCACCAGCGGTTGCAGTTCGCCGGTCAGTTGCCCGTTGAGGTAGCCGCTGCTGTCGGCCTTCAGATTCAGGGTTTTCAGCAGGTCGCCGTCGATCTTCATCGCCAGCGCCAAGGGTTCAGGCGTCGACAATAGAGTCAGCTTACCTTCGGCATTGAGCGGCCAATTACCGCTTGGTTGCAACAGGCCGGACAGGTTCAGGCTCAGGTCATCGCGCTGTAACGATATCGCGTCGATCTTCAAACCGGCCGCCGTCCAGTGCGCCGCCAGTTGCAGCCCCTTGAGTTCTTCGCTGCCGTTGAACAGCAGGCGGCCGACCTTGATTTCTCCCAGCTCGATGGCCAACGGTAGCTTGAGTTCCGGGAGCGTGATCGGGCCGCTGTCTGGTTCTTCGGCACCCGGCGGGAACGTCAGGCTGACCTGATCGGCCTGCAATTGCTCGATGCACAAGGTCATGCGGGTCAGGCACATCGGCGACCAGGCAAAAATCACCTTGTTCAGTTCAACCCGGCTGGTGTCCTGCTGCCACAGCACCCGGTCGGCACTCCACTGCCCGCCCAGCCGGCCCTGGAAGTTTTCCAGGGTCAAACCCGGCACAAACCCCAACGCCCAGCGGCTGCCCGTCGCCGTGCCCAACACTGTGACCAGCGTCAGGACAACCAGCATCAACAGCGCCAGAATCGCCAACAGCGTTACTTTCAAACCACGCTTCACAGCTCGGGCCCCATGGAAAAGTGCAGTCGAATGCCGCCATCGTCGTCCAGCGCATGGGCCAGGTCGAGGCGGATCGGCCCCACCGGTGACACCCAGCGCACGCCGATACCGACCCCGGTCTTGAGGTTCGGCAGTTCGAGTGTATTGAAAGAGTTGCCCTGATCGACAAAGGTAGCGACCCGCCATTTTTCGGCGATCGAATACTGGTACTCCGCGCTGGCGGCGACCATGTAGCGACCACCGATGCGATCACCGTCGGAATTTTCCGGGGACAGGCTCTGATAGTCGTAACCGCGCACGCTCTGATCGCCACCGGCGAAGAAGCGCAACGATGGCGGCACCGATTTGAAGCCGTTGGTGGCACTGCCGCCGACCTGCACGCGCCCGAGGAAGCGGTGGTTGTCGAACACCGTGGTCAGGCCTTTGACCAATGCCGTGCCGTAGACCAGGTTGCTGTCGGAACCCAAACCCTCCTTGGCCACTTTGGATTCGAATTGCAGCCGATAGCCGTTGTGCGGGTCGATGCGGTTGTCACTTTTCAGGTACGAGTAGTTCACACCGGGCATCAGCAGATTACTGAGTCCCGAGTCGTCGCCGAGCTGATAATCCTCGCGCTGCCACTTGAGCGACACCACCCGCTGCCAGCCACTGGGCAACTTGCTGTGCCATTCGGGGCCGAGGGTCAGCAACTTGCTGTGGGTGTCGGTGCCGGCGATGTCTTCATTCTGATAGCCGCCGGCAAAACGCAGTTTGTCGGTCAGCGGTGGGTCCAGCGGAATGTCGTAGAACAGCCCGACGTTTTGCCGAGGCGCCGAGACTTCGGTCTCCCAGCCGTAACTGTGCCCCTGCGCGTTGACCCAGTGCCGGGTCCAGTTGGCCTTGGCCCGTGGGCCGACGTCGGTGGAGAAACCCAGGCCCAGGCCCATGGTCCGCGGCTTGCGGGTTTCGAGTTTGACGTCCACCGGGATCGCATCGTCCCTGGATGCCGTCGGCGCCGCGTCCACCCGCACACCTTCGAAGTAGCCGCTCGATTGCAGGTTCTGATTGAGTTCGGCGATCAGTTCCGAGTCATATGGCGCACCGGCCTTGAACGGCACCATGCGTTGCAGCAGCTCATCGTCGAACGGCGTATCGCCCTCGAAACTGACTTTGCCCAAGGTGTAACGCGGACCACTTTCATAGATCAGTTCGATATCGGCGACGCCGGCACGCGGGTCGACCGACAATTTTGAACGAGTGAAGTGGCCGCTGAAAAAGCCATAACGCGAAGCCTGATTCTGGATCAGGCGCTTCGCATCCTCGTAATGCCCATGATTGAGCACCGCGCCGGGCTTGAGCGCGTCGCTTTTGGGAACTCGAAAGGATTTGAGGGCGGCTGCCGGGCCGTCGACACGCACCGTGACGTTGCGCAAATGCACCGGCTCACCGGGGTCGACCGTCAGCACCAGGCGCGGGGCCTTGCCCCCCTTCACCTCGCTGTCGATGTGCGGCTGGTAATAACCCAAGGCCTGGGCCGCCTTGCGCGCCTGTTCTTCGGCGCCACGGCTGAAGCGCAGCAAGGCCTGCTCGTCACGATCGCCGAGGCTGCCGATATAGCCTTCTATATTGGCCTTCAGCTCATCATTGGACGGTTTGATCCGTACATCCAATTCACTTTGTGCCAGCGCTGCGCAGCTGGTCATCAGCATCAGCGCACCGCTGGTAATTCTTCCTGGAAACTTCATAGGCGCGGATGCTATCACGAGCTTGAGAGCGTGATAGAGCCTGGCACGCAAGGAAAGTTCGCCATTCAGGCCGTTGCCGTGTGCAACACCTGGGGATTGGGGTGAAAAAACACGTGCTCGCGAATCGGTCCTACGGCAACTTCACCGATCTCCTCATAGCCCTGACGCTTATAGAACTCCAGATAGCGAGGATTCCCGGTATCGAGGATCACACCCTGTGAGTTTTCATCCACGGCGCACCAGTTGTGCACGGCTTGCAACAGTTGCTCGCCGAAATGTTTGCCCTGGAACTGCGGATGAACCCCCAGCAATGGCAGGACGTGCACCGAGTCGTTCGGCACGCAGGCCTCCACGGCGGCGTGATATTCAAGGTAGCGACGGGTGCAGCGAAATCCCGTACTGAGCACCATGCGCAGGCGCCAGGCCCAACTTTCGGTGATGCCAAGACGACGTTGCGGCGGCGCGATCAGGGCGATGCCGATCAGGCGGTCGTTGACCAGCAGGCCGATGGCAGGCAGGTCCTGGAGAAAATGCTGGGTCACCAGTTCGCGCACAGTGGCGCGAACCCGTTGTTCGTAACCGGGACGCTCGGCTTCGAACAAATAGCCGAAGGTCGGCTCGTGTCGATAAGCCTGATACAGCAGTGAGCGCGCCTCAAGGGCGTAGCCGCTGTCGAGCATGTGAATATCGGCGATGGCGGTCGAGGTTTCGGGCATGACGGTTGATCTCCCCGGCACAGCTCGGGTGGCTGCGCTCTTGTTGTTGCGAGCTGATCGGCGCTGACACAGTTCCTTACAGATTCGCAATCAGTGTAGGCAATGAAATCGCCTTCGCGAGCAAGCTCGCTCCCCCAGGTTATGCGCCTGCCTTTGCTTTTGTGGGAGCGAGCTTGCTCCGGGCGGCGTTCCGACGATGATGCCATCACTGCCCACACAAGACTGACTGGCAAAACCGAATCATCTCACCCCACACTGGCCCGATTCCCACATGTCAGCTAGCATCGCCCTTTTGCCAGGACTGCCGACCATGAAGATCGTCTCCTTCAACATCAACGGGCTGCGCGCCCGTCCCCATCAGCTGGCGGCGCTGATCGAAAAGCACCAACCCGATGTGATCGGCTTGCAGGAAACCAAGGTCCACGACGACCAGTTTCCTCTCGATGAAGTCAGAGCACTGGGCTACCACGTGTATTTCCACGGGCAAAAAGGTCACTACGGCGTCGCCCTGCTCTCGCGCCAGGAGCCGCTGGCCTTGCATAAAGGTTTCGCCACAGACGAAGAAGATGCCCAGCGACGTTTCATCTGGGGCACCTTCGCCGATGCCAACGGCGTGCCGGTGACCATTATGAACGGCTATTTCCCCCAGGGCGAAAGCCGCGACCACCCGACCAAATTCCCGGCCAAGGAACGCTTCTACAGCGATTTGCAGCAACTGCTGGAAAGCCAGTTCAAGAACGACCAGCCACTGGTGGTGATGGGCGATGTGAACATTTCCCCGGAAGACTGCGATATCGGCATAGGTCCGGACAACATGAAGCGCTGGCTGAAAACCGGCAAATGCAGCTTCCTGCCGGAAGAGCGCGAGTGGATGGCCCGCTTGAAGAACTGGGGCCTGGTGGACAGTTTCCGTCACCTGAACCCGGACGTGACCGACACCTTCAGCTGGTTCGACTACCGCAGTCGTGGTTTCGAAGACGAACCCAAACGTGGCCTGCGCATCGACCTGATCCTCGCCTCCCACGGCTTGCTGCCGCGGGTGAAGGCCGCGGGGGTGGACTACGAACTGCGCGGCATGGAAAAACCTTCGGACCATGCGCCGATCTGGCTTGAGTTGAGCTGATCCCGAGACGTACGCAACACCAATGTGGGAGCGGGCTTGCTCGCGAAAGCGTCGGATCAGTCGACACATGTATTGACTGAAACACCGCATTCGCGAGCAAGCCCGCTCCCACATTAGAAAAGTGTCATTTTTCGGAAACCTTACTGACTTAATCTCCCGACACCTCCTTTGGCTATGTAAGGTGCCGGCATGATGCTGCGCGTGCTGTTCCTGTTGATGCTGTGCATGGGCTTGCCGCAGGTGGCTTCGGCCGGTGGATTACCGACACCCGAACACGGCCCGGTGCTGCGCATTCAGGGTTCCAACACCATCGGCGCGGCATTGGGGCCGGCGCTGGTCGAGGGCCTGCTGAGCGAACAGGGTCTGCGCAAGATTCACCGCGAAACACCGGACACTGCCAACGAACTGCGCATTGTCGGCGAAACCGTTCAGGGCCGTCGGGTCGTGGTGGAGCTGACAGCCCATGGTTCCAGCACCGGTTTCAATGCGCTCAAAGCCGCCAGCGCCGATCTTGCCGCCTCGTCGCGCCCGATCAAGGACAGCGAACTGACCAGCCTCCAATCCCTCGGTGACCTGAAAAGCCCAGGCGCCGAACAGGTCATTGCCATCGATGGCCTGGCGATCATCCTTCATCCGGACAATCCGCTGAACCAACTCGACACCGTGCAACTGGCGCGCATCTTCAGTGGCGAGGTGAAAAACTGGGAAGACGTCGGTGGCCGCGGCGGGCCGATTCATCTGTATGCGCGGGATGATCAGTCCGGGACCTACGATACTTTCAAGGAACTGGTCCTCAGTGGCCGAGGGAAAACCCTTGGCAGCACGGCGAAACGCTTCGAGTCCAGTGAACAACTGTCCGATGCGGTCAGTGCAGACCCGCAAGGCGTCGGTTTTATCGGTTTGCCCTACGTGCGCCAGGCCAAGGCCGTGGCCATTGTCGACGGTCAATCGCAAGCCATGCTGCCGCTCAACAGCCTGATTGCCACGGAAGACTATCCGCTGTCCCGTCGATTGTTCTTCTACCTGCCACCCAACGGAAAAAATCCCTGGGCCGATGCGTTGGTAGCCTTTGCCCAAAGCAACAACGGTCAGGCCATTGTGGCCGCCAACGGTTTTATTGCCCAAACCGTCCAGGCCATGGCCGTTACCCCCAATGCGTTGATGCCCGAGGGTTATCAGGCGCTGAGCCGACATGCTCAACGGCTGTCGGTGAACTTCCGCTTCGAGGAAGGCAGCGCCAGCCTGGACAACAAGGCCCGACAAGACTTGCGGCGGGTGCTCGACTATATGAAGCAGCACGGTAAAACCGAAGGACAGGTCACGCTGGTGGGGTTTGGCGATGCCAAGAGCGACCCGGCGCGCGCCGATCTGTTGTCGAAACTGCGGGCCATGGCGGTGCGGCGGGAGCTGGTGAAGAGCGGCGTAGTGTTTCGCGAAATTCGAGGATTCGGTGCCGAAATGCCGGTGGCGGCCAATAGCGCCGATGAAGGGCGGATCAAGAATCGGCGGGTTGAGGTTTGGGTGTATTGAATTGAGCGCCGAACAATGTGGCTGAGAGCTTACTGTGGCGAGGGGGCTTGCCCCCGCTCGGCTGCGCAGCAGTCGTGAACCATCCACCGCGTTGCTTCAGAGCAAACACGGTGGATGGTTTTAGGCCCGCTTCGCAGTCCAACGGGGGCAAGCCCCCTCGCCACGAAAGCTCACTGTTCACACAGTCTCTGCGGTGTCAGTGCCCGCTACGCATCATCTCTTTCGGCACATATTTGCCGATCTCGAATTTACCGATCGCCGCGCGGTGCACTTCGTCCGGACCGTCGGCCAGGCGCAGGGTGCGCTGCATCGCGTACATGTAGGCCAGCGGGAAATCGTTGGAAACCCCTGCCCCGCCATGGATCTGGATCGCCCGGTCAATCACCCGCAACGCAACGTTTGGTGCGACGACCTTGATCTGCGCGATCTCGCTGCGGGCCACTTTGTTGCCAACGGTGTCCATCATGTACGCCGCCTTCAGTGTCAGCAGGCGTGCCATGTCGATCTCCATCCGCGAATCGGCGATCTTGTCGACGTTGCCGCCCAGGCGCGCCAGGGGCTTGCCGAATGCCGTACGGCTCACCGAGCGCTTGCACATCAGTTCCAGTGCACGCTCGGCCATGCCGATCGAACGCATGCAGTGGTGAATCCGGCCAGGGCCGAGGCGACCTTGAGCGATTTCGAAGCCGCGTCCTTCGCCCAGCAGGACGTTTTCGTACGGTACCCGGACGTTTTCGAACAGCACTTCGGCGTGACCGTGGGGAGCGTCGTCGTAGCCGAACACCGGCAGCGGACGCAGGATTTTTACTCCGGGGGTGTCCACCGGCACCAGAATCATCGAGTGCTGGGCGTGACGTGGCCCGTCCGGATCGCTCAGCCCCATGAAAACCAGGATTTTGCAGCGCGGGTCGCAAGCGCCCGAGGTCCACCACTTCTTGCCGTTGATCACCCACTCATCGCCATCACGCACTGCACGAGCGGCCATGTTGGTGGCGTCGGAGGACGCGACATCCGGTTCGGTCATGGCGAATGCCGAGCGAATCTCGCCACGCAGCAATGGCTCGAGCCAGCGTTGTTTCTGCTCTTCGTTGGCGTAACGCACCAGCACCTCCATGTTGCCGGTGTCCGGTGCCGAGCAGTTGAAAGGCTCCGGCCCCAACAGCGAGCGGCCCATGATTTCCGCCAGCGGCGCGTATTCGAGGTTGGTCAGACCGGCACCGAGCTCAGACTCAGGCAGAAACAAATTCCACAGACCTTCAGCCTTGGCCTTGAGTTTGAGTTCTTCCATGATCGCCGTCGGCTGCCAGCGGTCGCCCTCGGCGACCTGACGCTCGAACACGGCTTCGGCGGGATAAACGTAAGTATCCATGAACGCTGTTACGCGCTCACGCAGTTCCTGAACCTTGGGCGAATAAGCGAAATCCATGAGCGAGATACCTTCTTGGGGGAGGTTGTTTAGATCATGCAATCGATGCTAGAACAGCCATGAAAATTTACCTAGCCTATTCTCGGCGTGTATAAACATTCATCACCGATATATGATCGGCTGATCATCAGGATCAGCCCGCCCACACAATAAGAGAGCCGCGTAATGAATCTGAGCAAGGTCGATCTCAACCTTTTCATCGTCTTCGACGCGATCTACACCGAAGCCAACCTGACCCGCGCCGGGCAGATTGTCGGCATCACCCAACCGGCGGTGTCGAACGCTCTGGCCCGCCTGCGCGAGACCTTCAACGACCCGCTGTTCGTGCGCACCGCCCAGGGCATGGTGCCGACGCCCATGGCGCAGAACATCATCGGCCCGGTGCGCAATGCGCTCTCACTGCTGCGCGTGTCGGTGCAGGAAAGCCGCATTTTTAACCCGCAGCAAGCGGTCAAGACCTATCGCATCAGCATGACCGACCTCACCGAAGCGGTGATCCTGCCGCCGCTGTTCCAGCGCCTGCGCCGCCTGGCGCCGACGGTGATCATCGAGAGTTTTCTGTCCAAACGCCGCGAGACCACCAAGGAACTGGCAGCCGGCCGCCTGGACTTTGCGGTGGATGCGCCGCTCAACACCGACCCGCAGGTGCGTCACGTCAAGTTGATGGAAGACCGCTACGTGTGCGCCATGCGCAAGGGGCATCCGCTGGCGGGCAAAGAGAAACTCACACTGGATGATTACCTGAGCCTGACCCACATCCATATTTCCAGCCGCCGCAGCGGCCTCGGCTATGTCGACCTGGCGCTGGGCAAGATGGGCATCCAGCGCAAGATCGCCCTGCGCTCCCAACATTACCTGATGGCCTCGCAAGTGTTGCAACAGACGGACATGGTCATGACCGTGCCGGAACGTTTCGCCCGCCGTAACGACCTGCACGCCTTTTATCTGCCGGTCAACGATGTGCCGCCGGTGGAAACCCACCTTTACTGGCACGAAAGCACTGACCAGGACCCGGCGAATCGCTGGATGCGCGAGCAGATGATTGAGCTGTGCCAGCAGGTGACGGCGCAGGAGAAAAAGCTCGAGAAGGTGTAAGGCTCGATACCGGGGTATCCCTATCGCGAGCAAGCTCGCTCCCACAGGGATCTGTGCAGGGCACCAGTTTTGTGTCCACTGAAGATCCAATGTGGGAGCGGGCTCGCTCGCGAAGGGGCCAGCAAGAACACTGAAAACTCACACCGCTTGACGTAAACGTCAACCTGCCATTAGCTTAGCGCCATGACCTTTTGCGAGCGCTTCCATGAGCAGCCAGACCTACAGTATTTCCGATCTCGCCCGCGAGCTCGACATCACCACACGCGCCATTCGCTTTTATGAAGAGCAAGGCCTGCTCAGCCCCGAACGCCGTGGCCAGGAACGCATTTACTCGCCCCGCGACAAAGTCAGCCTGAAGCTGATCCTGCGGGGCAAACGCATCGGTTTCTCGCTGGCTGAATGCCGCGAGCTGATCGAGCTCTACGACCCGTCCAGCGGTAACACCAAACAGTTGCACAGCATGCTGGCGAAAATCAGCGAGCGCCGTGAGCAGCTTGAACAGCAGTTGCTGGACATCGAACAGATGAAACTGGAGCTGGATACTGCCGAAGAGCGTTGCGTGCAGGCGCTGGAGCAGACCCTGAAAAGCCAGGAATCAATTCAGTAGATCCACACTATCCACTGTGGGAGCGAGCTTGCTCGCGATAGCGGAGTGTCAGTCACCAAAAATGTTGAATGTGATGCCCTCATCGCGAGCAAGCTCGCTCCCACAGGGTTTTCAGCGCATTCAGACAATCAGCACAGGTCGAAGCCCATGTCCCTCCCCTCCCACGTACGCATTGTCGAAGTCGGCCCACGCGACGGCCTGCAAAACGAAGCCCAACCCATCAGTGTTACCGACAAGGTGCAACTAGTCGATGCGCTGACCGCAGCCGGACTCGGCTATATAGAGGTCGGCAGTTTCGTGTCGCCCAAGTGGGTGCCGCAGATGGCCGGCTCCGCCGAGGTCTTCGCGCAGATACAGCGCAAACCGGGTGTAGTCTATGGCGCGCTCGCTCCCAACCTGCGCGGATTCGAAGATGCCCTCGCCGCCGGGGTCAAGGAAGTGGCCGTGTTCGCGGCGGCGTCCGAGGCGTTTTCCCAGCGCAACATCAATTGCTCGATCAGCGAAAGCCTGGCGCGTTTCGTACCGATCATGGAGGCCGCCAGGCAACATGGGGTGACCGTGCGCGGGTATGTGTCCTGCGTGCTGGGGTGCCCCTATGAAGGTAACGTCGCCCCGGAGCAAGTCGCCATGGTCGCCCGCGAGCTCTACGCCATGGGCTGCTACGAGGTCTCGCTGGGGGACACCATCGGTACCGGCACCGCTGGCGCGACCCGGAAAATGTTCGAAGTGGTATCAAAGGATGTACCCCGTGAAAAACTCGCCGGGCACTTCCACGACACCTACGGTCAGGCTGTGGCCAACATCTACGCCAGCCTGCTGGAAGGTATCTCGGTGTTCGACAGCTCCATCGCAGGTCTCGGCGGCTGCCCCTATGCCAAGGGCGCCAGCGGTAACGTCGCGACCGAAGACGTGGTTTACCTGCTAAACGGCCTGGGCATCGACACCGGAATCGATCTCGACGCCCTGATGCTCGCCGGTCAGCAGATTTGCACCGTATTGGGCCGCCCTACCGGTTCCCGCGTGGCCAAGGCCCGTAGCGCACAGTGAGTGCGCTGAGTGTGTCCGTGTGTTACCGCTGTGTCTGAAACGTGGGCGCAAGCGAGTAACACGGAAACAAAATGTAGGGTTTTGCCTGAGGCGAAAAACCCTACAAAACTCCAAAGCATTGATTTTAAAGGCTTTTAAAAAACTGGCACGGCTCCTGCTATATCTATCGCACAACAAGAATAAAAAAATTGCGGCAAACCTAATAAAAACAAGACGTAACGACTCTGACATAACAAAAACAACACGGCAGAGACGCAGCTAACAGATTTTTTTGGAGAAGATGTGCTTTTCAGGGTGCTTTTCGGAGTTACCCGCAACCGGACAGAGAATAATAAAACTACCTTCAGGTAGCTCCCGAATCGGTTGGATCGCTCAGCGAGAAAGTAGATCAGCGCTCAAAAAAATACGTTTGCTCTTGATCCCGGATGGGGATCGCCAAAAACAGCGGTAAAGGGCAACGGTTGCCAAAAACAACAACAGACCGACCCTCAATAATAAAAAAAGAGCACGCGCAACGAAAATTAAAGGGGAGCTTCGGCTCCCCTTTGTGCTGTCTGGGATTTGAGATTTCCGCAGCCCTTTGTAGGAGCGAGCTCGCTCGCGAAGAACACAAGGGCACCGCGTATTTCCAGACTGCACGCGTTATCGTTGACGTTCTTCGCGAGCAAGCTCGCTCCTACAGTCGGCCTTCGTCAGACCTGCTTGCTACGCAACTCCTCGATACTGATCTCGCGCATCCGGAATTTCTGGATCTTGCCGGTCACGGTCATCGGAAATTCCTCGACGAACTTGAAGTAGCGCGGCGTCTTGAAGTGCGCGATGCGCTCCTTGCACCAGGCTTGCAGCTCCTGCTCAGTGGCGCTATGGCCAGGATGGAACTTGATCCAGGCAACAATCTCTTCGCCGTAGCGCGAGCATGGAATCCCTATCACCTGCACATCCGCAACGGCCGGATGGGTGAAGAAAAACTCTTCCAGCTCCCGCGGGTAAATATTCTCGCCGCCACGGATGATCATGTCCTTGTTGCGCCCGGCAATGCACACATAACCCTCGTCATTCATGCTCGCCAGGTCGCCGGTGTGCATCCAGCCTGCCTGATCGATGGCTTCGGCGGTACCTTGCGGGTTGTTCCAGTAACCCAGCATCACGCTGTAACCACGAGTGCACAGCTCACCGATGGTGCCCCGCGGCACCAGGTTGCCCGCTTCGTCGATGATCTTGCTTTCAAGCTGCGGCTGGGTACGGCCGACGGTGGTCACGCGCAGCTCCAGGTCGTCTGACGGACCGGTCTGCAACGACACCGGACTGGTTTCCGTCATGCCGTAGGCAATCTGCACTTCGCTCATGTGCATTTCGCTGATGACCCGGCGCATCACTTCGATAGGACAGGTCGCGCCCGCCATGATCCCGGTGCGCAGGCTCGACAGATCGAATTCGGCACGTTGTGGTTGATCGAGCATGGCGATGAACATGGTCGGCACGCCGTACAGCGCCGTGGCTTTTTCGTCAGCCACAGTGCTGAGGGTCAGCAACGGATCGAACGCGTCGTTCGGATAAATCATCGTGCTGCCATGGGTGATGCAACCGAGGTTGCCCATGACCATGCCGAAGCAGTGATACAACGGTACCGGGATCACCAGGCGATCGGCTGCCGTCAGCCCCAGGCTTTCGCCGACCATGTATCCGTTGTTGAGAATGTTGTAGTGACTGAGGGTCGCGCCCTTGGGGAACCCGGTGGTGCCGGAGGTGTACTGGATATTCACCGGCTGATCGAAATGCAGGCTGTCCTGGCGCTCATGCAACTGCTCGACCGTGACGCTGCCAGCCAGATCGGCCAGTTGCGACCATGGCAGGAAACCCGATGGTGGCTGCGCATCCAGGCTGATGACGCCACGCAACTCCGGCAACCGCTCGCTGTGCAACTTGCCGATGGATTGCTCGGCCAACTCCGGCACCAGCCCTTGCAACATGGAGTGATAGTTCGAGGATTTGAAAGCCCCGGCACACACCAGCCATTGGCAGCCGGACTGCTTCAACACGTATTCAAGTTCGGAACTGCGATACGCGGGATTGATGTTGACCAGGATCACGCCGATTTTCGCGGTGGCAATCTGGCTGATGCACCACTGCGCGCAGTTCGGCGCCCAGATGCCGAGACGGTCCCCGGCTTGCAGCCCCAGCGCCAGCAATGCTCTGGCGTGCAGGTTCGCGGCCTCGGCCAACTGCCGCCAGGTGTAACGCAGCTGTTGATGGCGCACCACCAGCGCCTCCCCGTCCGGGTATTGCGCGACCGTGTTGTCGAACGCCTGGCCGATGGTCATCGCCAGCAAGGCTTTGTCCTGGGAACCACGGGTGTAACTGCGTTGCGGGCTTGCACTGGGTTGATCCATGACGACCCCTATTGTCTTTATTTTGTAGGAGCGAGCTCGCTCGCGAAGAACGTCAGGGCACCGCGTTTATCCAGACAACACGCGTTATCGTTGACGTCCTTCGCGAGCAAGCTCGCTCCTACAGAATCACCCAAGTTGACGTTAACGTAAAGGGTGATTGACAGCCATTCGTCACAGGCTTACGTTAACGTAAAGGTGAGAACCGAATCACGGTCCTCCCCACCCGACAAAAAAGCCAAAAGGTGACCCATGAGCTATCCATCCCTGAACTTTGCCCTCGGTGAAACCATCGACATGCTGCGCGATCAGGTCCAGTCCTTCGTCGCCAAGGAGATCGCCCCGCGCGCCGCTCAGATCGACATCGACAACCTGTTCCCCGTCGACCTGTGGCGCAAATTCGGCGACATGGGCCTGCTGGGCATCACCGTACCGGAAGAGTACGGCGGCGCTGGCCTGGGTTACCTGGCCCACGTGGTGGCCATGGAAGAAATCAGCCGTGGCTCAGCCTCGGTGGCCTTGTCCTACGGCGCGCACTCCAACCTGTGCGTCAACCAGATCAACCGCAACGGCAATCACGAACAGAAAGCCAAATACCTGCCGAAACTGATCAGCGGCGAGCACATCGGCGCGCTGGCCATGAGTGAGCCGAATGCCGGTTCCGACGTGGTCTCGATGAAACTTCGCGCCGACAAGCGTGGCGACCACTACGTGCTCAACGGCAGCAAGACCTGGATCACCAACGGCCCGGACGCCAACACCTACGTGATCTACGCCAAGACCGACCTGGAAAAAGGCCCCCACGGCATCACCGCCTTCATCGTCGAGCGCGACTGGAAAGGCTTCAGCCGCAGCAACAAGTTCGACAAGCTCGGCATGCGCGGTTCGAACACCTGCGAGCTGTTTTTCGATGACGTCGAAGTGCCGGAAGAAAACATCCTCGGCGTGCTCAATGGCGGCGTGAAAGTGCTGATGAGCGGCCTCGACTACGAGCGTGTTGTCCTTTCAGGAGGCCCGACCGGGATCATGCAGGCGTGCATGGACCTGATCGTGCCGTACATCCACGACCGCAAGCAGTTCGGCCAAAGCATCGGCGAATTCCAGCTGATCCAGGGCAAGGTCGCCGACATGTACACCCAACTCAACGCCGGCCGTGCCTACCTTTATGCAGTCGCCCAAGCCTGCGAGCGCGGCGAAACCACACGCAAAGACGCCGCCGGTGTGATCCTCTACACCGCCGAACGCGCCACGCAAATGGCCCTCGACGCGATCCAGATTCTCGGCGGCAACGGCTACATCAATGAATTCCCGGCCGGTCGTCTGCTGCGTGACGCCAAGCTGTACGAAATCGGCGCGGGCACCAGTGAGATCCGTCGCATGCTGATCGGTCGCGAACTGTTCAACGAAACCCGCTAAACGGAGCTGTCCATGGCTACCCTGCATACCCAGCTCAACCCCCGTTCAGCGGAGTTCGCCACCAACAGCGCGGCGATGCTCAAACAGGTCGACGCCCTGCACACCCTGCTCGCCCAAGTGGCGCAGGGTGGCGGGCCGAAGGCTCAGGAACGCCACACCTCGCGGGGTAAATTGCTGCCTCGCGAGCGCATCAACCGTTTGCTGGATCCGGGCTCACCGTTTCTGGAAATCAGCCAACTGGCGGCTTACGCAGTGTATGGCGAGGATGTTCCGGCGGCGGGCGTGATTGCCGGGATCGGCCGTGTGGAAGGCGTCGAATGCATGATCGTCGCCAACGATGCCACCGTAAAAGGTGGGTCGTACTACCCGCTGACGGTGAAAAAACACCTGCGCGCGCAGACCATCGCCCAGCAGAATCGCCTGCCGTGCATCTATCTGGTGGATTCAGGCGGTGCCAACCTGCCGCGTCAGGATGAAGTGTTTCCGGACCGCGAACACTTCGGCCGGATCTTTTTCAATCAGGCCAACATGAGCGCCCTGGGCATTCCGCAGATTGCCGTGGTCATGGGTTCCTGCACCGCTGGCGGCGCGTATGTACCGGCGATGGCCGACGAAGCGATCATGGTCCGCGAGCAGGCGACGATCTTCCTCGCCGGCCCGCCGCTGGTGAAGGCCGCGACCGGTGAAGTGGTCAGCGCCGAAGACCTCGGCGGGGCCGATGTGCACTGCAAGATTTCCGGTGTAGCTGACCATTACGCCGAGAGCGACGAACACGCCCTGGCCCTGGCCCGCCGCAGCATCGCCAACCTCAACTGGCGCAAGCTGGGTGAGGTTCAGCAACGCGCTCCGGTCGCCCCGCTCTACAGCAGCGACGAGCTGTACGGCGTGGTCCCGGCCGACGCCAAGCAACCGTTTGACGTGCGCGAAGTCATTGCGCGGTTGGTGGACGGTTCGGTGTTCGACGAGTTCAAGGCGCTGTTTGGCACCACACTGGTGTGCGGCTTTGCCCACCTGCACGGTTACCCGATCGCGATCCTTGCCAACAACGGCATCCTCTTCGCTGAAGCGGCGCAGAAAGGCGCGCACTTCATCGAACTGGCGTGCCAGCGCGGCATCCCGCTGCTGTTCCTGCAGAACATCACCGGCTTTATGGTCGGCCAGAAGTACGAGGCTGGCGGCATCGCCAAGCACGGCGCAAAACTGGTGACCGCCGTGGCCTGCGCCAAGGTGCCGAAATTCACCGTGATCATCGGCGGCAGTTTCGGTGCCGGTAACTACGGCATGTGCGGCCGCGCCTACGATCCGCGATTCCTGTGGATGTGGCCGAACGCACGCATCGGCGTGATGGGTGCCGAACAGGCGGCCGGCGTGCTGGTGCAGGTCAAGCGCGAACAGGCCGAACGCAGCGGCCAGGGTTTCAGTGCCGAGCAGGAAGCCGAGATCAAGCAGCCGATCCTTGACCAGTACGAGGAACAGGGTCACCCCTACTATTCCAGCGCGCGCCTGTGGGACGACGGTGTCATCGACCCGGCCCAGACCCGCGACGTACTGGCCCTGGCCTTGTCCGCGTCGTTGAACGCGCCAATCGAACCGAGCCGCTTCGGCGTGTTCCGGATGTGATTTTTTTGTTGCAGGAGCGAGCTTGCTCGCGATGGACGTTAACAATAACGCGTGTTTTCTGAAATAACGCGCCGCCCTGTAGCCCATCGCGAGCAAGCTCGCTCCTACACAAGAGCCGTGGAGACGGACGAATATGAGCGACTTCAACACCCTCGAACTGCTGAGCGATCCAAGGGGTTTTGCGACTCTCTGGCTCAGCCGTGAAGAAAAGAACAACGCCTTCAATGCCGAAATGATCCGCGAGCTGATCCTCGCCCTCGACAAAGTCGCGAGCGATGCCAGCCTGCGATTTTTGATCGTGCGCGGCCGCGGCAAGCATTTCAGCGCCGGTGCCGACCTGGCCTGGATGCAGCAATCGGCCGAACTCGATTACGCCACCAACCTCGATGACGCCCGGGAACTGGCGGAGTTGATGTACAACCTGGCCAAACTGAAAATTCCGACCCTGGCAGTGGTGCAAGGCGCAGCCTTTGGTGGCGCGCTGGGCCTGATCAGTTGCTGCGACATGGCCATCGGTGCCGATGACGCGCAGTTCTGCCTGTCGGAAGTGCGCATCGGCCTGGCGCCGGCGGTGATCAGCCCGTTCGTGGTGCAAGCCATTGGCGAGCGCGCGACACGTCGCTATGCCTTGACCGCTGAGCGCTTCGGCGGGCAACGGGCACGGGAAATCGGATTGTTGTCGGAGAGCTATGCAAGTGCCGAGCTGGAGCAGAAAGTCGGGCAGTGGATCGACAACCTGCTGCTCAACAGTCCGGCGGCCATGCGCGCCAGCAAGGATCTGTTGCGCGAAGTCGGTGACGGCTCACTGACCCCGGCATTGCGCCGTTACACCGAAAACGCCATCGCCCGCATCCGCGTCAGCCCTGAAGGCCAGGAAGGCTTGCGCGCCTTCCTGCAAAAACGTCCACCGAGCTGGCAAGCCGAAACCACCAAGGAGCCCCGCTGATGAGCACACCTGTCCTCACCACCCTGCTGGTGGCCAACCGCGGCGAAATCGCTTGCCGGGTGATGCGTACCGCCAAGGCGCTGGGCCTGACCACCGTGGCCGTGCACAGCGCCACCGACCGTGACGCCCGGCACAGCCGCGAAGCTGACATTCGTGTCGACCTCGGTGGCAGCAAAGCCGCCGACAGCTATCTGCAGATCGACAAACTGATCGCCGCCGCCAAGGCCAGCGGCGCACAGGCGATTCACCCCGGCTACGGCTTTCTGTCGGAGAACGCCGGATTCGCCCGCGCCATCGAAAACGCCGGCCTGATATTCCTTGGCCCGCCCGCCTCGGCCATCGACGCCATGGGCAGCAAGTCCGCCGCCAAAGCCTTGATGGAAACCGCTGGCGTGCCGCTGGTGCCCGGTTATCACGGCGAAGCCCAGGACCTCGAAACCTTCCGCGACGCCTGCGAACGCATCGGCTACCCGGTACTGCTCAAGGCCACTGCGGGTGGCGGCGGCAAAGGCATGAAAGTGGTCGAGGACGTCAGCCAACTGGCCGAAGCCCTGGCCTCGGCCCAGCGTGAAGCGCAATCGTCGTTCGGCGATTCGCGGATGCTGGTGGAGAAATACCTGCTCAAGCCACGTCACGTGGAAATCCAGGTGTTCGCCGATCAACACGGCAATTGCCTGTACCTCAACGAACGCGACTGCTCGATTCAGCGGCGGCACCAGAAAGTCGTCGAAGAAGCGCCGGCACCTGGCCTGAGCCCAGAGCTGCGACGTGCCATGGGTGAGGCCGCCGTGCGTTCGGCGCAGGCCATCGGTTATGTCGGTGCCGGCACCGTGGAGTTTCTGCTGGATGCGCGGGGCGAGTTCTTCTTCATGGAGATGAACACCCGCCTGCAAGTCGAACACCCGGTCACCGAGGCCATTACCGGCCTCGACCTGGTGGCCTGGCAGATTCGCGTGGCCCGCGGCGAAGCATTGCCGATGACGCAGGATCAGGTGCCGCTGGTGGGTCATGCAATCGAAGTGCGGCTGTATGCCGAAGACCCGGGCAATGATTTCCTGCCGGCGACCGGTCGACTGGAGTTGTATCGCGAATCCACGCAGGGGCCAGGGCGTCGAGTGGACAGCGGTGTTGAAGAAGGCGACGAGATCTCGCCGTTCTACGACCCGATGCTCGGCAAGTTGATTGCCTGGGGCGAGGACCGTGAACAGGCGCGTTTGCGCCTGCTGAGCATGCTCGACGAATTCGCCATTGGCGGGTTGAAGACCAACATCAATTTTCTGCGGCGCATCATCGGTCACCCGGCATTTGCCGCTGCTGAACTGGATACCGGCTTCATTCCGCGTTATCAGGAACAGTTGCTGCCGGCCCCCTCGGAGCTCAGCGATGGTTTCTGGCAAGCCGCCGCCCAGGCGTTTGCCCAGAGCCAGCCGTCTGTAACCCGCGCCGATGACCCGAGTTCGCCGTGGGCAGCGCATAGTGGGTTGCGTGCCGGCTTGCCGAGAGAAATCACCCTTCACCTGAGCTGTGAAGGCCAGGACCGGGCGCTGACGCTGGGTGACATCAATGCCCACAGCGCTCGGCTCAAGGGCGAGCAGCTGCTGACCGAGCAGGCTGGCGTGCGCCGTCAACACCGGGCAATACGCCGTGGCGAACATGTGTATTTGCAGTGGGATGGCGAGTTGCGTCGCATCGAGTCTTACGACCCGATCAGCGCCGTCGAGGCCAGCCACAGCCATCATGGCGGGCTGACCGCCCCCATGAACGGCAGCATCGTCCGCGTGCTGGTGGAGGCCGGGCAATCGGTCGAAGCCGGAGCGCAATTGGTGGTGCTGGAAGCGATGAAGATGGAGCACAGCATTCGCGCGCCCCATGCCGGGGTGATCAAGGCGCTGTATTGCCAGGAAGGCGAGATGGTCAGCGAAGGCAGTGCGCTGGTCGAACTGGAAGAAGCGTGAAATGAAGATTCGGTCCTGCGCATTGCCAGGACCGATCTGATCAGAACCTGGCTGTTGCCTGAACCACTACGCCGATGATTCGACATTCTTCGGTGTACAAGGCTTTCGGATACGTCGGATTGAGCGGGACCAGATAACGCTGCCCGCCCTCTTCGATGAGCTTGCGGAACGTGGCTTCGGCGCTGTCCGGCCACTGGGCAATGACCAGTTTGCCAGGCACTGCTTCCACCGCCGGGTCCACCAGGATCAACATGCCTTCCGGAATGCTGATGCCATTGGGTGCGGTCATCGCATCGCCTGCCACCCTCAACCAGAATGCCGGCCCCCGGGCGTGGTAATCGGACAGTTCATAGCGCTCCTTGCCGTACACCGGGACCTCGCCGTCGTGCACTTCGGCGGGTTCGCGCCAGCCACTGACCGGGTAGCGGAAGTACGGGTTGTACTTCTGTGTCAGAGGGATTTCGTCGTCGGTTGACGCCTGGGGTTCCCGGATCACCAGTGCCACTTCGAGAAACTCAAGGCCCAGTGCCCGCAAGACACGGTTCATGTCTTCGATGCCGGGTTCACGACGTTTGTTGAGCCAGTGGCCAATGCCGCCCTGGGACATCCCGAGGCGCTCGGCGAGTATCTCTTGAGTGATTTTGAGTTCACTCATCTTGGCCTTGACCAATTCAATCCATTTATCCATGTGCGGCACGATACGTGGGCGACTCCGGCCATCAAAACACAAATTGTAGTATTTAAATACTCGTCACAAATACAGTTCGTATTAGGATCAATTCACGGATCTGAATCTAACACGGAGCTTGCTATCGCCATGAGCCAACCCACCAATGACCTGCCGGACATGCACATCGACACCACCCTCACCTCGCCCCTGGACTCGGCGGCGGCACAACGCGCGTTGGACTATTACTTGAAACCAGCTGTTTCAGAGGAAGTGGTCGAGCCGCGTTTTTTTGATGTGAACCGCAATATCAGCGGCGAAGAGGCACTGGTCCATGCCTTGGACCTGTTGCGCTGTGCTGCCGCCACCGCTTACGAGTCAGCCAGTCACCTGCAAGGCGCAAGCCGCGACCTGGCGTTTTCGACGGTGCACATGATCGACATGGCCAAGGCGATGGTCGATCGATCGCTGGAGAAGTATGAAAACGGTTGAGGTGAGAACGCAGATCGAGAAGACAGGAAAGAACTTTCCTGTCGCAAAGGTAAAAACGTTTGACTTGCAAACGAGAATGATTATTATTGCACCAACTGATCGCGAGATCAGTCGATGGACCAGGTGACCTTAGGTCGGTCTCCTGGACTATCTCCTCATCAGGCTAATCACGGTTTTTGACCCGGCTTTTTGCCGGGTCTTTTTTTGCCAGTTTTTCTGGCTTTGGCTTCAGGCTAATGAAGTCTTTGGGTGCTGCAAATTCGAAGGCGCGGATGATATCAAAAGAGTGTCGGTTGGCAAGAGAAGCCCGGCATCATGGGTTGAAACCAGCGACAGATAGCACTTGAGAATCAATCGCACAGTCTCTAAGCTGCGGCAGCGTCAAGGAGGACGCCCCCACCTCTGCACCCCGCAATTTCCCTCGGTTTCACCCCACTCTTGCGTGTAAAGTAGCCGCCATAAAAATCATATTCAGGACCCGATTATGAGCGTGGCTAAATCCTCTTTCGACATCAGTGCCAACTTCGACAGTGGCAACATCCAGGTCATCGACATCAGCGATCCGCTCAAACCGCTTCTGGCCATTCGCCCGGACACACGCAGCGCCCATTTCCAGTGGTTCCACTTCAAGGCCAGCGGCCTGCACGTCGGCCAGGAGCATTGGTTTCGCCTGAACAATGCAAGCCAATCCTCCTACAACAAGGCCTGGACCGGCTATCAGGCGGTGGCGTCCTACGATCACGTCAACTGGTTCCGCGTACCCACCATTTTCGAAGGCGACTGCCTGCGTTTCAGCCTCGAAGCCGAGCAGACCCATGCCTGGTTCGCCTACTTCGAACCCTACAGCCGTGGCCGTCACGACTGGCTGATCGAGCAGGCGCTGACCAAGACCGGCACCGAACTGCTGGCCACCGGTAAAAGCGTCGAAGGCCGCGACATCCAGTTGTTGCGCAAAGGCACCGGGGCCGAAGGTCGACGCAAAGTGTGGATGATTGCCCAGCAACATCCGGGCGAGCACATGGCCGAGTGGTTCATGGAAGGCGTGATCGAGCGCCTGGAAAAACACGACGACCCTGTGCTGAACAAACTTCTGGCCAGCGCCGACCTGTACCTGGTCCCGAACATGAACCCGGATGGTGCTTTCCACGGCCACCTGCGCACCAACGCCATGGGCCAGGACCTCAATCGCGCCTGGCAGAGCGCCAGCCAGGAAATCAGTCCGGAAGTCCTGTTCGTACAGCAGCAGATGGAAAAGTACGGCGTCGATATGTTCCTTGATGCTCACGGCGATGAGGAAATCCCTCACGTGTTCACCGCCGGTTGCGAAGGCAATCCGGGTTACACGCCACGGATCGAAAAGCTCGAAGAACACTTCCGCAGCCATCTGAAACACACCACCAAAGACTTCCAGACCAAGCACGGCTACACCCGCGACGAACCGGGCCAGGCCAACATGACGCTGGCCTGCAACAGCGTTGGGCAGAAGTACGACTGCCTGTCGCTGACCCTGGAAATGCCGTTCAAGGACCACGACGACCACCCGAACGCGGAAACCGGTTGGTCGGGCAAGCGTTCGAAACAGTTGGGCAAGGATGTGTTGACTACGCTTGCCGATATGGTCGATATCTTGCGCTAATTCGACTACATAGCGACGTGGCCTGACAACAGGCCACGTCACTCACTTGAGCATTTATGGCGTTGTAACAACGGATTTGCTCGGCAGTGAAACCAGTTCAGTAAAGCTGACAGCCTTAACGAAGTACAGGGCCTCACCATAGATATTGGTTGCGGTAAAGGTTAACCCCGTACTGTCTCCAATTTTTTCTGGCAAAGGGCCCAGACCCTCAGCAAACTTCACACTGTATATTTCATATCGAACAGCTTTAGGTGATGCGTTCCAGCTAAAAGTAATTGTGTTAGCGGTTGAACCCGCTTTGGCAAAGTTTACTGGCGCCGTTGGTGGGGATTGGGGGGGAGCGTAAGAGGATAGCCGCACAGCATTTTCGCGCCATACACGCGCTGTATCGGCGGTTACAGCATTCCCTAACGGCAAACCATACTGATCCATGACGGCCGGTGTCGAATAATAAATTGAATTTGGACCGTGACATAAGATACTTCGCGACTTCCCATTAAAATATCCAAAATGATAGTTATTCACGCCGTCAACGTTGCAGTGACTACTGCCCGCGTTGTGGCCAATCTCGTGAGCGAATGTCGAAGCGCTACTCGATACACCTATCGCAGAGCCACCTGGTCTCCATCCCCATCCGATTGCCCCTCCCGGCACAATATAAGCAAAATTACCGTACGTAACATCCGGCTGAAACCTGGCCATACCCTCGGCAAAAATTGTACGTAATTTCCCAAGGGTTTCAGTTGTAATAGGATAATCATCTTCAACTACCTGAATACCAACCAGTCTCAATGAAACGTTGTCCACCAATGAGTTGCGCAACATCATATTAACCAACTCTATCTTGGCTAATGCATCGGCATACGCATCGCCCCCCGCTCTAATAACCCCTGCCTTGGAATACCCCATCAGTACATCTACAACAAAGTGCTCTGCTTGAGTTGAACCCACAGGTGCAGTAGTGACCTGTTCACTCGGATTGGGAACAGCGTCTTCAACACCGACATTAGTATCCGGCTCCGGAACAAAGTGACTTACCCCCTTACTATCAACATGCAAAGAACCGAATTTTCCTGGCTTATTGATTAACGCTGTCAAGCTTCCGTCAGCCGAACGAACAGTGACCAATGAACCCTCAGACTTATCCGGCATACGCAGCTTGCCACTCTCGACAGTATAACCATCAATAACCTTTGAACTTGAGCGTTCGAAAACCGCCGGCGCAATCAAATCCGCATACAACTCAGCTGTCGACTTACTGGCAACATTCTCGACAACCCGGCTTTTCGATTCCCCGGAATCAGTCGTCGGCGGATGCGTACAGGCACCGAGTATCACAGCCAGACACACTAACGACAGCCCGGAAAAAGCGCGTCGTTTGGAACGCACACCTGCAGTCTTGAACATGGCTCGTCTCCCTGAATGGCACGATCAGTGCTGTTTGACTGGCCCCCTTTGGGACCACTGCCGTCCTCGAGCATTGAACGTGCTTTTTCAGATCAGCGAAACTGTCAGAGTTGACAGGTGGGCAGGAGATCACTGTGTGACAAAAGCCAAACGACAGTCCTGCGAAATCAACTTCGATCCTTGCCCCGCAACATGCTGTCCAGCACTTCATCTCGCCGCACCCAGCCGTGAAACAGCGCTGCCGCCAAATGCAGCAACACGGTCAGAAACAGCAGATACGCCAGATACCCGTGCGCCTTGCGCAAAAACGCAAACACCTGCGCGTTCGCCGGCACAATCGACGGCAATTGAAGCGAGCTGCTGAGCATCACCGGTTCACCCGATGCCGAAATCATCGCCCAACCCAGCAGCGGCAAGACCAGCATCAAGGCGTACAGCAACACATGCGACGCCTTGGCCGCCAGCGCTTGCCAGCCCGGCAGGTCCGCCGGCAGCGGTGGCTGCGTGGTGGAAAAGCGCACCACCAGCCGCACGATCACCAACAGCAAAATCGCGATGCCCAAGGGTTTGTGCAAATGAATCAGCCATTCATGACGCTCGGACACCGAGGCAACCATGCCGGCGCCGATAAACAGCATGGCGATGATCATCAGCGCCATCAGCCAGTGCAGCAGGCGCGCCAGCGGGGCGAAGTGGTTCGGTTGGGTGCTCATTGCCGGGTCTCCTGTTTGGCGGCGGGCAACTGGCTGACTTCGCTGGTGCGACGCAGGTAGGAACTGGCGTAACCGGCTGAACGAGCGGCGAGCAGCGGGTCGTCGGAACCTTCGATCCCGGCAGGCAACACCAGCGGGTCGTAGTTGATGTCACGGCATTCGCCGTTGAGTTGCGGCTGAGCCTTTTCAAGCACCAGAGTGCCAGCGTTCAACACCTTGCGCCCTTCAGGCCAGGCCTTGCTGGCGTCGTTGACCGGATCGCCAGGGTTGGCCAGGGTGATGTTCAACTGCCAGCGCAACGGGCCTGCGGCGATTCGCTGAACCAGGTCTTTCTCCAGGAAATCACTGCCCTCCGGTGCTGTGGCCCCCGGTGCGTCCTGGGCCAGTGGCACCATGTTCCAGCGCACGGCCTGGCGTTGGCCGGCCGCGTTGACCAGGTAGAACGCATTGACGCTGTTGTAGTTTTCGGTCACGTAACTGGCCGACGGTTTGGCGGTTTTGATCCAGGTCAGGAACGGTGCGGCTTCCGGGTGTGAAGCAAAGAACGCTGGCACGGCCTTTGGGTCCGGTTTGCCGGTGGCCGGATCTGGCGACTGGGCTTTTTGCAATTGATAGAACGCCTCGGGCGTGCCCACCGGGAACACCGGCATGCTGTTCATCCCGGTGCGCCACTGCTGGCCGTTGGCCTGAGTGAAGCGCAAGGCCATGCTGCGGATCGGCACGGCACTGTCCGGCGCGTATGGATTGCCGGCGGGCAAGGCGAAACGTCCGACCACCGGCGTCCGCGCTTCGTTGAACACCTGAGCGGTGGAATAACTACGTACCTCTCCACTGCTCTCGAAATGCCCGATCACGCACACGCCTTTGGAATGGTTGCGACGGAAACCCGGATGCACGCCATTGTTGGTTTCCAGCACGTTGATCAGTTTCTTCGGGGTCAGGCGCTGTGGGTCAAAGGTGCCATTAACGTAGGCAAACGCCCCGGCCACTGCGGCAACGACCACGGCAATGCCAGCCAGACGCAACGTCAGGCTCGCCGCACTCAAGGGTGGCCGGGATGGCGGTGATGATCGATCTACCATGAAAGACTCCAGGGCCATCGGCCACAAGTGAGAAGAATCAAGCAGACGAACCACACACAGGTTTATTCCAGCGCGCGGTATTTATTTTTTCAGGCGTGGAATAACCTCGGGTGCCGGGCGTCTTCCTAGTCCCAAGCGTAGTGACTAGCCAGAACTTCATGAACGATATCGACGAACAACTGAGAGAAATTATTCCCGGATTGCGGCGATTTGCTGTGTCGTTGACGCGCAACTCCAGCAGCGCCGACGATCTGGTGCAGGCCAGTCTGGAGCGTGCGCTGTCGAGTTGGGGCGACAAACGTGCCGACGGTGATTTGCGCGCCTGGCTGTTCTCGATTCTCTATCGGCAGTTTCTCGATGCGCACCGCCGCACCCGGCGCTATGCGCGAATGCTCGATTTTTTTACCGGACGCGACGATGCGCAGCCTTCCGTGGAGCGCACTGTGATCGCCCAATCGACCCTCGACGCTTTCGATCGACTGCCCACCGAACAGCGCGCACTGCTGCTGTGGGTGTCAGTGGAAGGCCTGAGTTACAAAGAGGTCGCCGAGATTCTCGACGTACCCACCGGCACCGTGATGTCCCGCCTGTCCCGGGCCCGCCAGGCCCTGCGCCAACTCAGTGAAGGCGAAATCACCCGCCCTGCTCTGCGGAGACTCAAATGATCAGCATGCCCCCAAGCGAGCGTGACTTGCACGCCTACGTCGACCACCAACTCAGCGAGGACGACCGACGTCTGGTGGAGACTTTTCTCACAAGTAATCCGGAGGTTGCCGACCAAGTGCGGGCCTGGCAGCAAGATGCCCAGCAACTGCGCGCGGCCCTGAGTGGCGTGTTGCAACAACCGGCCAATCCGGAACTCGATCCGGCCATGATTCGCCAACGCCTGAAACGCCAATCGCGGCGACATCTGGCCAGCGCGGCCGTGTTGCTGATCGCGGTCAGCATCGGCGGCTTCAGTGGCTGGCAGGCCCGTGAGATGACTTTCACAGGTGCACAGCTGCCGATGACCGATGCGCTGCAGGCCTATCGTCTGATTGCCCAGCAAGGGATCCTGCCAGCCGACTACAAGGCCAGCGACGACGGCGACATGCAGGGCTGGCTCGACCGTTATTTCACCCAGGCCAATCGCTTGCCTGACCTGTCGGGGGCAGGCTTCAAACCGGCCAGCGGGCGCTTGCTCAGCACTGAACAAGGGCCGGCGGCAATGGTGGTCTACGAGAATCAGGGCGGGCAGAAAATCAGCTTCTACGTGCGCCCACCGGGACCGAAAAACTTCATGCTGCCAAGAGGCAGTCGCAGTGATGGCGACTTGCAGGCCGAGTATTGGTCGGGGGGCGGTTACAACTATGCGATGGTCAGCCCCGCGGATACGCCGGCGGCGCAGATGCTGAGGCAGACCGTGCAGTTTTAGCGATCTTTTCAGCTTTGTCCAAAAACTTGAGAAGGCCGCCGCAGCAGCGGGTCGAACGGATTGATCCGCGGCCCGATCAGCGCCGCTTCACGCTTGAGCATTTCCACCACCGTCGGCAAGCGATCCGGCCCCAGGCGGTCACTCACGGTCGCCACGCTCAACGCCGCCACCGCCCGCCCCTCACGATCGAGAATCGGCACCGCCACCCCGGCCATACCCTGCAGCACACCGGTGTTGCGCCCGGCGTAACCGAGCTTGCGCACGTTCTCGACTTCCGAGCGCAGGAACACCTCGTCATACAGATGGAAGTCCTTCAGCCGCGGCAAGTTGTAGTGGATCACTGTGTCGCGCTCTTCCGGCGGCAGAAACGCCAGGATCGCCAGGCTGCCCTGCCCCACGCCCAGAGCCACGCGTCCGCCGATATCGCCGGTGAAGGTACGAATCGGAAACGGCCCTTCGCTGCGGTCCAGGCAGATCGCATCGAAGCCGCTGCGCGCCAGCAAAAACAAGGAATCGCCCAGAGACGCCGATAGCCGCAGCAGCGCCGGGCGCACCAGTTCGCGCAGGTTGCCGCTGTTGCCCGCGCGGGCGGCCAGGGCGAAAAAGTCCAGGCTCAGGCGGTAGCGCTTGCTGCGCGCATCCTGCTCGACCATGCCCTCGTCCATCAGGTTGCGCAGCAGGCGGTGGGTGGTCGGTTGCGACAAACCGATGTGTTGCGCCAGTTGCGTCACGCGCTCCCCGCCCTCGACGGTATCGCCCAACGCACGCAGCACCGCAAACAGTCGTGAGACGGCGCCGACACCGACGTCATTTTTATTTTCATTCCGTTCAGTGGAATCAGACATGGATTTTCTCGACGATTAATTTACTCACCGAATGAAACTGAAAATAGTCATCGCTTCAGTGAAATAGGCCATTGAGCCCATCCTAGTCTTCGTCCTAATCTGCGTCCAGACAGGGGCGATTCGAACAACAGCGGCAGCCGACTCAAGTCGAGCGCCAACGCACCCCGGAAACATTTTTTCGTATCTGCCCATACAAAAAAGCGCGCCTTCGGGCGACGCATAACAATCTCAGGTGGAGGCGCACTCATGGCTTTTGTGCAACTTGAAAAACTCGGCAAACGCTACGGTGAAATCGACGCCGTGGTCGCCACCGACCTCTCGGTGGAGAAAGGTGAATTCGTTTCCCTGCTCGGCCCTTCCGGATGCGGTAAAACCACCACCCTGCAAATGATCGCCGGGTTCGTTGAAGTCACCAGCGGGCGTATCGTCCTGGACGGTCGTGACATCACCCATGCCAAGCCCGCCAGCCGTGGCCTGGGCGTGGTGTTCCAGAGTTACGCGCTGTTCCCGCACATGACCGTCAAGGACAACGTCGCCTTCGGCCTGCGCATGCGCAAGGTGCCGAATGCCGAGATCCAGCAGCGGGTTGAGCGGGTACTGAAACTGGTACGCCTGCACCAGCACGCAGAGCGCTACCCACGGGAGCTGTCCGGCGGCCAGCGTCAGCGTGTAGCTCTGGCTCGGGCTTTGGTGATCCAGCCACCGGTGCTGCTGCTCGATGAACCGCTGTCCAACCTCGACGCCAATCTGCGCGAAGAGATGCAGTTCGAGATCCGCCGCATCCAGCGTGAGGTCGGCATCACCACGCTGATGGTCACCCACGACCAGTCCGAAGCCCTGTCGATCAGCGACCGAGTGGTGGTGATGCAGGCCGGACGCATCACCCAGATCGACGCGCCCTACACCCTCTACGAACACCCGCGTACCGAGTTCATTTCCGGGTTCGTCGGCAAAGCCAACCTGCTGCCCGGTGAACGCGACACGGCCGGTGTGGTTCAGGTGTGCGGACGTGGCGATGGCGACCTGACCCTGAGCCTGCGTCCGGAGAAAATCGATCTGCGCGAGGCTGGCGTTGGTCGCCTGCAAGGCAAGGTCAGCAGCCGTTTCTTCCTCGGCAGCCAATGGCTGTACGGCGTGTCGACGACCCTGGGCGAACTCTGCGTGGTGCGCCGCAACGACGGCTCGGCACCATTGAGCGAAGGCACGGCGGTCGGCCTTGACTGGGACGCGGCGCTGTTGCGGGTACTGAGCGTCGACGAGGTGACGGCATGAGTGCACTCGCTGCCATTCGCCTGGGGCGTCAGGGTTACCTGCTGTCGGCACCTGCCCTGGCGTTGTATGTCAGCCTGCTGGTGATCCCGCTGATGCTGACGCTGCTGCTGTCGTTCAACGTCTTCGACTACGGCTCGGGGATCAAGGGCGACGCCTACACCGTCGAACACTACGGCAGCCTGCTGGGCGATCCGTACTTCTACGAGATCTTTCTGCGCACCCTGTGGATCAGCGCCCTCACCACATTGCTCTGCGTGCTGATCGGGGTTCCCGAGGCGTACATCCTCAGCCGCATGGGTGCGCCGTGGCGTTCGATTTTTTTGATCCTGATCCTCACTCCGCTGCTGATCTCGGTCGTAGTACGCGCTTTCGGCTGGAGCCTGCTGCTCGGCGCCGATGGCCTGGTCAACCAGACCCTGCAAGCCTTCGGCGGCTCGCCGATGAAGCTGCTCTACACGCCGTTCGCGGTGGTGATTGCGTTGGTTCACGTGATGCTGCCGTTCATGATCATTCCGGTGTGGACCTCGCTGCAGAAACTCGACCCGGCCGCCGAACAAGCCGCGCTGTCGCTGGGCGCCGGTCACTTCACGGTGATTCGCCAGGTGGTATTGCCGCAGATCATGCCCGGCATCCTGTCTGGCACCCTGATCGTATTCGGCCTCGCCGCCAGCTCCTTCGCCATTCCCGGCCTGCTCGGCGGACGTCGCCTGAAGATGGTCGCCACGCTGATCTACGACCAGTACCTGTCGGAACTCAATTGGCCCATGGGCGCGGCCATCGCCGTGGCTCTGCTGCTCATCAACCTGCTGATCATGCTGTCGTGGAACCGCATGATCGAAGGCCGCTACAAGAAGTCATTGGGATAATTCGTCATGTCCAGGAACGGTTCTTTCGCCCTGCTGTTTCACACCCTGGTGGTGCTGTTCATGCTCGCACCGCTGATGGTGGTGTGCCTGGTGGCCTTCACTCCGGAGAACACCCTGAGCCTGCCGACCACCGAGTTTTCCCTGCGCTGGTTCCGGGCCGTGTTCGAGCGCGCCGACTTTGTCGATGCCTTCTACAACAGCCTGATTCTGGCGTTCAGCGCGGCCAGTCTGGCGACACTGATTGCCGTGCCGGCGGCGCTGGCGATCACCCGCTTCGAATTCCCTGGCCGGGACTTTTTCAATGGGCTGTTTCTGTCGCCAATCATCATTCCGCACCTGGTACTGGGTGTGGCGCTGTTGCGCTTGTTTGCGCTGATAGGGGTCAACGGCAGCTTCGCTTGGCTGATCTTCGCTCACGTGTTGGTGATCACGCCGTATGTGCTGCGCCTGGTGCTGGCCTCGGCCATCGGCCTGGATCGCAGTGCCGAACACGCCGCGCAATCCTTGGGTGCCGGGCGTTTCACGCTGTTCCGGCAGATCACTTTGCCGATGATCCTGCCGGGGGTCGCCGGTGGCTGGCTGCTGGCATTCATCAACAGTTTCGACGAAGTCACCCTGTCGATCTTCGTCACCTCGCCGGCCACGCAAACCCTGCCGGTACGCATGTACGTCTACGCCACCGAATCCATCGATCCGATGATGGCGGCGGTGTCGGCGCTGGTCATCGCGCTGACCGCGCTGACCATGATTCTGCTCGACCGGGTCTATGGCCTGGATCGGGTTCTGGTAGGCAAACAATGAGGACGCCATGGCTCTGCTGAAACGACTGGCCGAAGGCGACCGCCCGGTCCTGGACTTTACGCTCGACGGCCAACCGGCCAGCGGCTTGCTCGGCGACACCGTGCTGACTGCGGTGCTGACCTGCAGCGATCACCTGCGCGGCAGCGATTTCAGCGCCGAACCCCGCGCCGGTTTCTGCCTGATGGGCGCCTGCCAGGACTGCTGGGTGCGCCTGGGCGATGGCCGCCGGGTACGTGCGTGCTCGACGTTGCTAGAAGCCGGGCAACACATCAACCGCGAACCGGGGCGGTGCCTGTGAACACTGCAAATCCCTGTGGGAGCGGGCTTGCCCGCGATATCGGGCTGTCAGCCAACATCAATGTCGAATGTGCCACCGCCATCACGGGCAAGTCGAATCGTCGCACCGCCGCTCCCACAGGGGTTCGGCGTTGTTCAGAAATGAGGTGCGCATGAAGTCCATAGTCATCATCGGCGCCGGCCCTGCCGGAATTCGCGCGGCGCAAACCCTGGTCGCCCACGGCGTTCCCCCGGTGCTGCTGGACGAAGCTGCACGCGGTGGCGGACAGATTTATCGGCGTCAACCGGCCAACTTCAAGCGTTCGCCAGTCAAGCTGTATGGCTTCGAAGCGCGCAAGGCCGGTGCGTTGCACCAGACCATCGACGAGTTGCGCGAACAGCTCGATTACCGCCCTGAAACCCTGGTGTGGAATGCCGAGGACGGCGCCCTCGACACCTTGCAGGACGGACGTGCCGCACGACTGGAATTTTCCCGGGTGATCGTCGCCACCGGCGCCACCGACCGGATTTTGCCGGTGCCGGGCTGGACGCTACCCGGGGTCTACAGCCTCGGCGCGGCGCAGATCGCCTTGAAGTTTCAGGGTTGCGCCATCGGCGAGCGCGTGGTGTTCGCCGGCAGTGGCCCGCTGCTGTACCTGGTCGCGTATCAATACGCCAAGGCTGGCGCCAAGGTGGTCGCGGTACTCGACAGCTCCCCCTTCAGCGCCCAGGCTCGCGCCCTGCCCGGCCTGCTGTCGCAACCGGCCACACTGGCCAAAGGCATCTATTACCGTGGCTGGCTGACCGCCCACGGCATCCCGGTGCATCAGGGTGCAACCTTGAAACACATCGAGGGCGAACAACGGGTGCAGGCGCTGATCTGGTCCGACGCAAAGGGCGAACATCGACTGAACTGCGATGCCGTCGCCTTCGCCCACGGCCTGCGCAGCGAAACCCAGCTCGCCGACCTGCTCGGCTGCGAATTTGCCTGGAACCCGCTCAATCGCGCCTGGCTCCCACAACGCGATCGCGCCGGGCGCAGCAGCGTCGCCGAGGTGTACCTGGCCGGTGACGGCGCCGGGATCATGGGCGCCGACGCCGCGGAAATGGCCGGCGAACGCGCCGCATTGGCGTTGCTCGAAGACATCGGCTACCTGAACCCGACGCAGCGCACCGCACAGCTTGAACAGGTGCTGGAACGCATCGGTGATTTTCGTCAGGGCCTGGAACGCGCCTTCGCCTTTCCCGAGAACTGGGCCGCCGGCATCGCCGATGACGTGATGGTCTGCCGCTGCGAAGAAGTCCGCGCCGGCGATATTCGTGAAGTGGTGCGTGAGGGTCACTGGGAAATAAATCGGGTCAAGGCCCATTGCCGGGTCGGCATGGGCCGCTGTCAGGGGCGGATGTGCGGCGCGGCGGCAGCGGAGATCATCGCCTGCGAAAGCCAGCGCGCTGTGTCCGACATTGGCCGGCTGCGCGCCCAGGCCCCCATCAAGCCGCTGCCCTTTGGCCTGGAGATCGACGCATGATCGAAGTCGACGCAGTGATCATCGGCGGCGGCATTGTCGGTGCTTCGGCGGCGCTGTTTCTCGGCAAGGCCGGGCGTCGCGTGGTGCTGCTGGAGCGGGACTTCTGCGGTTCGCATTCCAGCGGCGTCAACTACGGTGGCGTCCGCCGCCAGGGCCGACCGTTGTCGCAATTGCCGCTGTCGCAACGTGCCCACGCCATCTGGGCGCAGCTGCCGCAATTGATTGGCATCGACGGCGAATATCAACGCAGCGGCCACCTGAAACTCGCCCGCAGTACAGACGATTTGCGTGCCCTGCAAGACTACGCTGCCAGCAGCCAGGGCTTCGGCCTCGACTTGCAGGTGCTTGACCGCACCGAGCTGCGCAGCCGTTTTCCATGGGTGGGAGACGTCGCGGTAGGCGCCTCGTATTGCCCGGATGACGGTCACGCCAATCCGCGTCTGGTGTCCCCTGCGTTCGCCCGGGCGGCGCGGCGCCACGGTGTGCAGGTACATGAGCAATGCACGGTCACCGCCGTGGAACACGACGGCCAGCGCTTTTGCGTACGCACGCAAAACGGCCTGCAGTTGCACGCACCCTGGCTGCTGAACTGCGCCGGGGCTTGGGCGGGCAGCATCGCCGCGCAATTCGGCGAACCGGTGCCGATGCATTCCGGGCACCCGGCAATGCTGGTCACCGAACCCCTGCCGTTGGTGATGGATGCCAGCACCGGCGTCGAGGGTGGCGGCATCTACGCGCGACAGGTCGCCCGCGGCAATTGCGTGTTGGGTGGCGGCCAGGGTTTTGCCCTGGACGACGCCCGCGCCCGCCCCGGTCAAGGCGCCGTGCTGGAAATCCTGCGCCAGGCCGTTGAGCTCTATCCGTTTCTTGAAGGTGCCCAGGCGATTCGTACCTGGAGCGGCACCGAGGGTTACCTGCCTGATCGCCAGCCGGTGATCGGCCACAGCCGTACCCAGCCCGGTCTGTTGCATGCATTCGGCTTTGCCGGCGCCGGTTTCCAGATCGGCCCGGCGGTGGGCCAGGCGCTCACCGAGATCATCTGTAGCGGCGCGTCAAAGACGTCGCTGGATGCGTTTTCCATCACCCGGTTTCACTCCATCTCCGTAGCTTGATAGAGGAAGGTCGCGCCAATGAAAAACCTCAAACGCAACGCACTGCTCGGTTTGTCCTGCATGAGCGCCCTGCTCACCATCACCCCGGCCCACGCCGAACCGACGCTTTACCTGGGCATGAACGGCGGGACCATGGAGCGGCTTTACGCCGACAAGGTACTGCCGGCTTTCGAGAAGGCCAACAACGTCAAAGTGGTGATCGTGCCCGGCACCTCCGCCGATATCCTGGCCAAGGTCCAGGCCAGCAAGGACAACCCGCAGATGCATGTGATGTTCCTCGACGACGGCATCATGTACCGCGCCATCGCCATGGGCCTGTGCGACAAACTCGAAGACAACCCGGCCCTGGCGCAGATTCCCGACAAGGGGCGGATCAAGGATCAGGCGGTGGCCGTCAGCCTCGGTGTCACCGGGCTGGCCTACAACACACGCCTGTTCAAGGAGAAAGGCTGGAGCGCGCCGACCTCGTGGATGGACATGGCCGACCCGCGCTTCAAGGACAAACTGGTGTTCCAGTCGATGGCCTCCTCCACCTTCGGCCTGCACGGTTTCCTGATGTTCAACCGGATTCAGGGCGGCAGCGAAACCAACGTCGATCCGGGGTTCAAGGCTTGGCCGAACACAGTTGGGCGCAACGTACTGGAATACATCCCGAGTTCGGCGAAGATTTCCGAAATGCTCCAGACCGACGAGGCGGCGCTGTTTCCGCTGACACCGACCCAGGTTACCGCCCTGAAGCTCAAGGGCATGCCGGTGGAATACGCACAACCGAAGGAAGGCGCCGTGGTGCTCAACGTCGCTGAATGCGCCATCGCCAACAACACGCAACCGCAACTGGCGCAAAAACTCGCCGCGTTCCTGCTCACCCCCGAAGCCCAGGCCGCCGCGCTTGAGGACGGCGACCAGATTCCTTCCAACCCCAATACCCCGACCTCCGAGCGAACCCGTGGGCAGGTCGAAGCGATGAAACAATACCTGGAGACCGCAATCGCGGTGGATTGGGATCAGGTCAACGAACAGCGCCCTGCGTGGAATGCACGGTGGAATCGGAGTATCGAGCGATAGGCGACTGACACGACTGCGCTTCACAAACGACGCCCCCTGTAGGAGCGAGCTTGCTCGCGATGGACGTCAACGATAACGCGTGCTGCCTGAGTGCCCGCGCTATCCAGAGTTTTTCGCGAGCAAGCTCGCTCCTACAGGCCCTTCCAAGTGACCGGTCGGAACCGCTCCGACGCGCACTGACACAACTGGAAGCAAATTCTCTGCTCTGGTTACACTATGGCGCCCCGGCTCGGGGAGCCTGCCCGCACACCAGAGGTGACATCTCAGTGGCCGTTCGACCGCCCAATCGTTCGCGAATCAAATCGCGCTGGCAATCGTTGCGTCGCCTTCTCGGCAAGGCACCGGCCGCCGGCAGCGCCGAGGCAGGCGAGGTTATCCACGACTACTTTCGCCACCAGGCCCATTCCCGGGGCTACACCCTCAGCCACAGCCAACAACGCGTGATCGACTGCATGGCCCGGCATGCCTGCATGCTGATGGGCGCTTCGACGAAATCCCTTCCCGGCCTTTACCTGCATGGTGCCGTGGGACGCGGCAAGAGCTGGCTGCTCGACGGTTTTTTCCGGGCCGTTCCCCTGGCGCAAAAACAACGCCTGCACTTCCATCAGTTTTTCGCCCAATTGCACCAGGGCATGTTCAAGCACCGCGAACAGGCCGACGCCCTGGCGGCTACCCTCGATGAACTGCTCAAGGATTGCCGGGTGCTGTGTTTCGATGAGTTCCATGTGCACGACATCGGCGATGCGATGCTCATCACCCGGTTGTTCAAGGCACTGTTCCAGCGCGGCATCCTGTTGCTGGTCACCTCCAACTACCCGCCCGCAGGCCTGTTGCCCAATCCGCTGTACCACGCCCGCTTCAAACCGGTGATCGACTTGATCAATGCGCGCATGCAAGTGATGGAAGTCGGCGGGCCGCACGATTATCGCAGCCAGGTCCGCAGCCACGCGCAACAGCTGTTCACCCAAGGCCGTTATGTGTGGCCGGCCAGCGCGCTGCAGCGGCACTCATTGAATCTGCCGGATCGCGGTGCCCCGCCGCTGTCGCTCCCCGTGGGCACCCGACACTTCCAGGCGCGTTTGTGCGATGAGCGCCGCATCGGTTTTACTTTCGCCGACCTGTGCGACCAGCCTGTGGCCGTGATGGATTACCTGGAGCTGTGCCGCCGCTTCGATAGCTGGATCATCGATGACCTGCCGCGGCTCGGTGATTGCTCGATTGCCGCCCAGCAGCGTTTCATCAACCTCATCGACGTGCTCTACGACCAGGACAAGCACCTGACGCTGCTCGGGCAGCACGCCTTGCGCGAAAGCCTGGACGGCGATGCCATAGATCTGGCACGCACCCGCAGTCGATTGGGGCAACTGGTGGAAGTCAGCGAACCGGCCTGACAGATCACCGGTCTTTCCCGCTATCATGTCGCGCATTTCCGGGGCCACACGCCCTTTCCTTGATCAATGGCGAATCTGTTCATGCATACCCTTGCTCAATTGCGTGCCGGCGAGTTGTCGGGCATCACGCGGCTGGATCTGGTCGACGGCCTCACCGAATTCCCTCGGGAGATTTTCGATCTGGCGGACTCGCTGGAAGTGCTCAACCTCAGCGGCAATGCCTTGAGCGCCCTCCCCGAGGACTTGCATCGCCTGACCCGTTTGCGCGTGCTGTTCTGTTCCGATAACCGCTTCACCGAGTTGCCGGCCTGCCTGGGCCAATGCGCCGCTCTGACGATGATCGGCTTCAAGGCCAACCGCATCGCCCACGTGCCCGCAGCGGCGCTACCACCGCTGCTGCGCTGGCTGATCCTGACCGACAACTGCATCGAGACGCTGCCGAGCGAGTTGGGAGAGCGGCCATACCTGCAAAAGCTCATGCTCGCCGGCAACCGCCTGCAGGCATTGCCGCAGTCGATGCGCAATTGTCATCGGCTGGAGCTGATCCGCATCGCCGCCAACCAGTTGACCGAGTTGCCGCAATGGTTGCTGGAATTGCCGAGCCTGACCTGGCTGGCCTATGCCGGTAACCCGCTGGAAACCGAAGCCGATGCCGCGGCCCTCGACGCGACACCGCGCATTGACTGGTCGACATTACGCCTTGAGAAAAAACTCGGCGAAGGTGCGTCCGGGGTGATCCATCAGGCTGTTTGGCAACCGGCTGAGCAGCCGCCCATGGCCGTTGCGGTGAAGCTCTACAAGGGTGAAATGACCAGCGATGGCTCACCGCTGCACGAGATGAACGCCTGCATCACCGCCGGCCTGCACCCGAACCTGATCCGCGTCGAAGGGCGGATTGTCGATCACCCGCAGCAAACCACCGGGCTGGTGATGCAACTGATCGCACCGAGTTACCGCAACCTCGCCGCACTGCCGAGCCTGGCGTCGTGCAGCCGCGACATCTACCCCGACGACTTGCGCTTGAGTGCCACGGTGGCGCTACGCATTGCCTCGGGGATTGCCTCGGTGGCCGAGCACCTGCACGGCCATGGCATCACCCACGGCGACCTCTACGGGCACAATATTCTGTGGAATGAACAGGGTGATTGTTTGCTGGGGGACTTTGGCGCGGCGTCGTTCCACGGGATTTCCGACAGCCTTGAAAGCCGTGCCTTGCAGCGGATCGAGGTGCGGGCGTTCGGGGTGTTGTTGGGGGAGTTACTGGCGCGGATCGACTCGGGGTTGAGCGATGAACGGCGTGGAGTGCTGGAAGATCTGGAGCGGCGTTGCTGTCAGCCGCAAGTGCTGGCGCGGCCGGGGTTTAGCGAAGTCGTGGAGCAACTGAAAAATCTGTGACCGCTGCGCGGTCATTCGCGAGCAAGCTCGCTCCCACAGGGACAGCGCTAAACCTGTGGGAGCGAGCTTGCTCGCGATGACGGTCTGACAGACAACAGAACCGTCATTGACACAAAGACTTAACCCGCCAACCCGACAAACATGTCCTGCACGTCGTCATGGTTATCGAGGCCTTCGAGGAACGCTTCGACTTCAGCCATCTGCTCATCGCTCAGGCCGCTGACCGGGTTTTTCGGCTGGTAGCCCAGTTTTGCCGACAGCACGGTGAAGCCTTGTTCCGGCAGGGCTTTCTGTACCGCGTCGAGGTCGGTCGGCTCGGTCAGGAACAGGGTTGCCCCCTCTTCACCCGGTTCGAAATCCTGCGCACCGGCTTCGATGGCGGCCATTTCCGGGTCGGCGTCCAGGGTGTCCGGCGACGCTTCGATCATGCCGACATGGTTGAAGTCCCAGGCCACCGAACCGGAAGCGCCCAGTTGGCCCTTGCGGAACGCCACGCGGATCTCGGCGACGGTGCGGTTGATGTTGTCGGTCACGCATTCAACGATCAACGGCACCTGATGCGGGGCGAACCCTTCATAGGTCACGCGATGGTATTGCACGGTCTCGCCCAATAGGCCCGCGCCCTTCTTGATGGCGCGATCCAGTGTTTCCTTGGGCATCGAAGCTTTCTTGGCCTGTTCAACCACCAGGCGCAAATGCGCGTTGGTAGCAATATCGGCACCGTTGCGCGCAGCAATGGTGATTTCCTTCACCAGTTTGCCGAAGATCTTGCCCTTGGCATTGGCTGCCGCTTCTTTGTGTTTAACCTTCCACTGTGCGCCCATTTCTCACTCTCTTATCTGTGGCATCTGTGGCGCCGAGACATCTATTGGCCGACGCATTGCGCAAGTTTATACGGCCTAAAGTTGGCAATCGACCAAAAAATCCCGACTGGCATCGACATCTTCACCAGCGGTTGTAGGGGGATTCTGAAATGCCGCTTTAACGTGTCCGCAATGCACCGGGGTTTCGTACGCTTTGCACCCTATTCAACGGCAGCAGCGTGTTCGATGCACAACGACAAGGAAAGTCCCACCACCCTGACGCTTCTCGATGACGACCTGAGTTTCCAGGTAGTCCGGTTCAGCGGTCATGAAGCACTCAACCAGCCCTATCGATTCGACATCGAGGTTATCGGGCTGGCACCGGCCCTGAACCTCGAACGATTGCTGCACCAGCCGGCGTTCCTCGAATTTGGCCACGAACAAGGCATACATGGCGTGTTGCACAGCGCCGGTTGTGAACATCGAAGCGCACACCGGGTCGCTTACAAATTGGTGTTGGTGCCCAGTATTCAGGCGCTGGATCAGCAACGCTGCCGACGGGTTTTCCAGCGCGCCAGCGTGCCCATGATCCTGCGCCGGTTGCTGGAGGAACATGCGCTGCCCGCCGGCAGTTATCGCTTTGAACTGGCAACCGGGCACTATCCCCTGCGACCTTTTTGCATTCAGTACGAAGAAACCGACCTGGCGTTGCTACAACGGTTGTGCGAGGAAGAAGGCATTCATTATCACTTCGAGCATCAACGCGACGGCCATGTGCTGGTGCTGGCAGATGACAGCCTGAGTTTCCCCCAGGAACCGCTGTGCATGCCGCTGCGCAGCGACTCCCTCGATGAACACCACGAACCGGTGATCAGCGAATTGTTCCAGCGCCATGACGCTCCGCGCTCCCCCGTGCGCCCAAGTGCCAGGAATCCTGGTGCACCGGACATCAGCGACGGCGCAGCCAATCACTTGTTCGCCCCGCCGAAACACTTTCCCGCTCGCGAACAACAACATCGCGACCAGCTCAGCCGTCGCCAACTGGAACGCCTGCGCTGCCGACACCTGCAGATCCACGGTCAAAGTAACCAGGGTGCATTACGCAGTGGCCGGATCGTTCAGGTGGCCGGGCATCCGCTGGCGAATTTCAACGATCAATGGCTGGTCACCGAAATCCGCCATCAGGGGCGTCAGTCATCCATTCTGCTCGACGACGCACCGCGCACGACGCCGGGTTACCGCAATCAATTCAGCGCCATCCCTTGGTCGACGGTGTTCAGGCCTGCGCTCAAACAACCCAGGCCGAGTATCCCCGGGTATCAGCCCGGCCAGGTGTGCGGCCCGGTCGGGCAACCGGCGACGGTGGATGAGGATGGCCGGGTTCAAGTGCAACTCTGGCCCGCCACACAATCAGCCGCAGAGGCATCCGATGGCCTGTGGCTACCGCTGGCGCTGACCACCACCGAGGACTGGATCGATCCGACCCGCCTGCCCGTGGCTGGCAGCGAAGTACTGGTGATTTTCCTCGACAGTGATCCGGATCGCCCGGTGCTCTGCACGGCCATGGGCCCTCGGCCACAACCTCGCCACCCTCGTCCGCGCGAGCCCCGTGGCGATACCCGCCTGCTGTTCGACTGGCTGCTCAACCGCTCGGACCTTGCGCCCTGATGCTCAACCCTTGTCGGCCTTGCCGGCCGCAGCGGCGAACTTCGCCAGACGCACGTCCAGATGCCGTGGCCGACGCCCGTGATCCTCCGCTCGCTCCTTGCGGCGGATGGCGTTGCGCACCATCAGCGAACCGATGTAGCGAATCGGCTCCGGCGGGAAAAACCCCAGCGGCCCGTTGACCAGCGGCGAGCGGGTCCAGGGGTTGTCCAGGCCCTGGACCATCGACGCCAGAATCTGCCCGCCCATATGGCATGGCCCGACACCGCTGCCGGAGTAGCCGAAACCGTAGAACACATTGCCACTGGCGCTCATCTGCCCGAAAAACGGCAGCCCGGTCACCGAACGATCCGACGGACCATTCCAGGTCGCCTCGACCTTGACGTCGGCAAACGCCGGGAAGAAATCCGTCAGGCTGTTCTGCAACAGACCTGCATAGGGCGAAGGCTGATCAAACACCGGCAGCATGCGTCCGCCATAAGCGAAGGTATTGCCGCCCTTGCCGAGCATGATCCGGCCGTCGGGGGTGTTGTGGTAGTAGTGCACGAAAATCCGCGAATCGAGCACCGTGACACCGCTGGTCAAGCCGATTTCATCGAGCAAATCCGGCCGTGGCTCGGTGATCAGCATGTCGCTGGAAACGATCGCCACGCTGCGTTCGAACTGCGGGAACGCCCGGGCCATCCAGGCGTTCATCGCCAACACCACGCGGTCGGCGCGAATGGTGCCGTTGCGGGTTTGAATGCCCGCCGGCCTGCCCTCTTCCAGTCCGGTCATCGCGGTATTTTCGTGAATCCTCACACCCAATTGCAGGGCGACCCGGCGCAGCCCGCGCACCAGTTTGCCCGGTTGCACACTGGCCGCGGCCGGGGAAAACCAGCCTTCCAGGTGTTTGCTGGAGCCAGCCATGCGCTGCACATCGGCCACCGGTCGCTGGGTGAAAGAGTTGATGCCGTTGCGCTCCAGCGCGGCGATGACCGCATCGGTCGAGCCGCATTGGGCACGATTGGTGGCGGTGTAGAGCGTACCGTCGAGGCGGTAATCGGCGTCCACCGCATATTGTTCGCAGAAGGCACCGATGGCATGGATGCTGCGCTCGGACTCCTTGACCAGGCGCACTGCCTCTTCGACGCCGAACAAACGCTCAAGGGTGAAATACTTGGCCGACCACGACAATGCACAACCACCATTGCGTCCACTGGCCCCGGCACCACAGATATCCGCTTCGATCAGCAACACGTCGAGTTCGGGGTTTTGTTCCTTGAGCATGATCGCGGTCCATAACCCGGTGTAACCGCCGCCGACGATGCACACGTCGGCGCGGCTGTCGCCTTCCAGTGGCGGACAGGTTTCGGATGCATCAGCCTTCAAGGCCTGGTCCAGCCAAAAGGGTCTCATGGGTCAATCTCCAGTCAGTGGCCCACACGCCGGCCTGCCGCAGACGCAGCAGGCCGCGAGGGACAGGATTCAGGAACGCAGGGGTTTGACGGTCATCGCTTGATTGGGTACGTAGGCGAAGTGAGTACCCAGGCCGCCAGGGCGGCTGTTCCAGTGCGGGATCAACACCAGTGCGGAGAACATTGCGCAGCCGGCGAAGACGATGAACACGGTAACGGTGTCGAAGTAGCCCGGCAGCAGCCCGCCGAGAATCGCCCCGACCGAGCCACAGCCGTTGACGAACCCGGCCGCCGTCGCACCGGCCTTGGCCGTGCCGAAGTCGATGGCGGCAGCGCCGCTGATCATCGAGTCAGGTCCATAAAGGGTCAGGCCCATGACGAACAGCAATGCCACCACCAGGATCACGCTGCCGGTGTGCAGGGCCCCCATGAACAGCGCCAAAGACACGGTCAGTGCCAACAGGCTGAGCACACAAGCGGGCATGCGCCGGGCGCCGAACAGTTTGTCCGAGGCCAGGCCGATCATGATCGGCCCGAGCAACCCGGCCAGCTCGAACGAAGTCGGAATGATCGCCGCACCGACCTTGCCCACCGAAGGCATCTGTTCGAAGACGATCACCGGCCCCCACAGCAGGATCGCGTAACGCGCCGGTTTCAGCATGAAGTACGCCAACCCCAGCACCAGCACTGTTCGGTTGCGCAGGATTTCCTTCAGCGGCTCCCAGATGCTGATTTTGCTTTGGGCAAGGGTTTCTTCCGCCGTCAGTTCCGGCTCTGGCTCCACGGCCGGCAAGCCCACGTCTTCCGGTTTGTTGCGTTGAAAAATAAAAAACAGCACGGCGACCAGCCCAACCACCGCCGCACTGGAAACAAACGCCGCATGCCAGGTGCCGATGAGCGTATACGCCCACCACCCGGCAAACGGCGACGCCACGAGACCGCCAAAGGCGTAGCAGGAACTCCACAGGCCCAATACCCGCCCGCGTTGTTCGGAGGGGAAGAAACTGCCGAGGTTCTTGCACAGCCCCGACCAACCGGTGGACTGCGCCAGGCCTTGTATCAGCATGCAGGTAGCGAAAATCGGTAATGTTGCGAAGTTACCCATCACCAGCGCCGCGCCAGCGGAAATCAGCAACCCGCCAAGCACCACCACCCGCGGCCCGAAGCGGTCGGCCAGGATGCCCCAGGTGAATTGTCCGACGGCATACGCCGTCAGGTAGATGGCGTCGAGGTTGGCCATGGCCATTTTGTCGAGCATGAAGGTCGGGTCTTCGGCGATGCCGAGCTTGGCCACCGAGAAGGCTTTGCGGGTGAAGTAGAAAGCGGCGTAGGCGAGCCAGGTGATCGCGAAGATCTGCACGCGCCAACGCTTGATGGTGCCGATGTGCTTGTTCATTGTGGTTCTGACCTCAGGGTGTGAGTGTGCCGGCAGAATTGGAAGAAAACGCCTGTGTTTTTTATTGTTGAGCACTGCGAAATCACCTTGTCCCTGTGGGCGATTCCGGTCAGATGAGTCCTGTAGTTGCACGCACAGGCTCATGGCACCCGCTGCTGTTCGATTGACCAGTCACCGGGGCTGAGGTGGATAAAAACAATTACTGATTAATAAGTGAAATCGATTTATCGTATTTCAAAAATAAGCTCAGCTTGTTACTGGAGATTCCCATGTCGGTTTCCCACGCCCAGCTCAAAGCGTTCCACGCCGTGGCGGTCCATGGAAGCTTTACCAAAGCCGCCGAGCGGCTTTTTCTGACGCAACCGGCGATTTCCGACCAGGTGCGCAAACTCGAAGAGCGCTACGGGGTTTTGCTGTTTCACCGCAACAAGCGTTCGGTGCGCCTGACCGATCTGGGTGAGCGCCTGCTGAGCGTTACCCAGCGGCTTTTTGTGATCGAGGCGGAAGCCCAGGAGCTGCTTCAGGAGTCCCAGGCCTTGCAGACCGGCAGCCTGATTCTGGCGGTGGATGCACCGGTGCACGTGCTACCGCAGATCGCGCGGTTCTGCGAACGCTATCCCGGGATCAGCGTGAAGATCGAAACCGGCAACACCGATGAGTCGCTGTTTCGACTGTTCAACTATCAGGCCGACCTGGCGTTGCTGGGCCGTGACGTCAGCGATGAACGGCTGATCTCCCTGCCCCTGCGTAACGACCCGATGGTGGCGTTCGTGTCGCGCAATCATCCGTGGGCCGACCGCGAATCCATTACCCTCGCGGACCTCGACGACACGCCACTGGTGTTGCGGGAAATCGGTTCGGTGACGCGCCAGACCCTGGAGGAAGAAATGGCCGGCGCCGGGTTTCGGATTCGTCCGGCGATACAGGTCGAAGGCCGGGAAGCGGCGCGTGAAGCGGTGGTGGTGGGAATTGGAGTTGGCGTGGTGTCCGCCGCCGAGTTCGGTGCGGATTCCAGGGTGTGCGCGTTACCGATTACCGACTGTAAACGGCGATTGACCGAGACGCTGGTGTGCTTGCGCGAGCAGAGTTCGCGGCGGCTGGTGGCGACTTTTCTGCAGATGGTGCGCGAGAGTCTTGCGTAGGCAGGTTCGGCCTCTTCGCGAGCAAGCTCGCTCCCACAGGGATTTATGCTGCTCGCCGATTTTGTGTACGACACAGAACACTGTGGGAGCGAGCTTGCTCCGGGCGGCGATCCGATGATGGCAGACGACTCGGTCTACCTGACAGGCGCCAACCCCAAAAACGCCTGAATCAACCGCAAATCCCGCCGCCGCTCCATGCAACCGATCATGTGCCGATTCACCAACCCCTCGCCAATGATCGGCACCGCCGCCACCCGCGGGTCGTGGCTGACCTCCACCGACGACACCACCCCTACCCCCAGTTCGGCGGCCACTGCCTCGGTCACCGCTTCGCGGCTGTCCAGTTCCAGCAGCACCCGTGGATTGACCTTGGCCTGGGCGCAAGCCTCGTCGAAGGTGCGCCGGGTAATCGAACTCGGCTCGCGCAGCACCATGATCACCTGATCCAGCTCCTTGAGCTGTACGCCTTTGGCCATCTGCGCCCAGGGATGCCCGTCGGGTACCAGCGCGCAAATCCGTGATTCGTTCAGCGCCTGCAGATGCAAGCCCTTGCGCGGCTCGATTTCGGTCAGCACCGCCACGTCAGCATGCTCGGACAACAACGCCGCCAGGGTTTCCTGGGCGTTGCCCAGGCGCAGGTTCACCGTGATCCCCGGATAGCGCGCGCGCAGGCTGGCGAGCATCGGCATGACCATGTGCGGACCGTCCGCCGCCACCTCCAGACGCCCGGTGAGCAATTGCCGATTGGCTTCGAGCATCACCTGCGCCTCTTCGGCCAGGCCAAACATCGCCCGGGTGATTGCCGCCAGTTTGGTGCCCTCCTCCGTCAGTTCCACCCGTCGGGCGGTGCGACGCAACAAGGTGATCTGGTAGTGCTCCTCCAGGGCCTTGATGTGCCCGGTGACCGCCGGCTGGCTGATGAACAGCCGCGCCGCCGCCCGGGTAAAGCTGCCTTCCCGGGCCACGGCATCGAAGGCGCGGAGCTGAAACAGGTTCATGAATAACCCTCACTGATGGCTGGCATAACAACAAACAATTTGATTGATAACTCGGCAAATTGCAATTTAGGCCACGTAGCTTCATCCCATCGATTGCGAGGACACGAGAATGAGTACTGCCGCACCCATCCTGCTCACCCCCGGCCCGTTGACCACTTCGCCCCGCACCCGTCAGGCGATGATGATCGACTGGGGTTCATGGGATGACCGCTTCAATCAACTGACCGCCAGCCTCTGCGAGCAACTGCTGGCGATCATCAACGGCGCCGCCACTCACCACTGCGTGCCCCTGCAAGGCAGCGGCACCTTCGCGGTGGAGGCCGCGATCGGCACCTTGGTGCCTCGGGACGGCAAGGTTCTGGTACTGATCAACGGCGCCTACGGCAAACGCCTGGCGAAAATCTGTGAAGTGCTGGGCCGCGCCTTCAGCACCTTCGAAACCGCCGAAGACGAACCGACCACCGCCGCCGACGTCGACCGCCTGCTGCGGGCCGATAACGGCATCACCCATGTCGCCCTGATTCACTGTGAAACCAGCACCGGCATTCTCAATCCGCTGCCAGAAATCGCTGACGTCATTGCACAACACGGCAAACGCCTGATCATCGACGCCATGAGCTCGTTCGGCGCGCTGCCGGTGGACGCGCAACAGGTGCCCTTCGATGCACTGATCGCCGCCTCGGGCAAATGCCTGGAAGGCGTGCCAGGCATGGGCTTTGTCTTCGCCCGCAAAGAATCCCTGGCCAGCGCCGCCGGCAACTCGCATTCGCTGGCGATGGACTTGCAGGACCAGCACGCTTACATGGCCAAGACCGGCCAGTGGCGCTTCACCCCGCCGACCCATGTGGTCGCGGCGCTGCACGAAGCCCTGCTGCAGTACAACGAAGAAGGCGGCTTGCCGGCCCGGCACGAACGTTACGCCGCCAACTGCCAGGCACTGATGGAGGAGATGGGCAAACTGGGGCTGCGCAGCTTCCTGCCGGCGGCCATTCAGGCGCCGATCATCGCCACCTTCCATGCCCCGAAAGATCCGCGCTACCAGTTCAAGGAGTTCTACGAGCGGGTCAAGGCCAAGGGTTACATCCTCTACCCCGGCAAACTGACCCAGGTCGAAACCTTCCGCGTCGGCTGCATCGGTCATGTCCAGCCAGCCGAAATGCGCGAAGCCGTAGCGGCGATCGCTGAAGTACTGCGCGAGATGGAAGTCCTCGACATCTAGATCACACCGCATTCCCCTGTAGGAGCGAGCTTGCTCGCGATGAGGCCCGGTCAGTCGACACACCTGTTGAATGAAAGACCATCGCGAGCAAGCTCGCTCCTACAGTAAAGCTGCTCTTCAATAGCCAGTTATTACAGGATTCAGATCACCATGAACTACACCAACCCAACCAAACTGCAAGCCGCCATCCTCGACTGGGCCGGCACCGTGGTCGACTTCGGCTCCTTCGCCCCGACGCAGATTTTCGTCGAGGCCTTCGCCGAGTTCGACGTCCAGGTGTCCATCGAAGAAGCCCGTGGCCCGATGGGCATGGGCAAGTGGGACCACATCCGCACCTTGTGCGATCAGCCCGAAGTTGCCGAGCGTTATCGCAAAGTGTTCGGCCGCACGCCGACCGACGATGACGTCACCGCGATCTACCAGCGCTTCATGCCCCTGCAGATCGAAAAAATCGCCGAACACTCGGCGCTGATTCCGGGGGCGCTGGAGACCATTGCCAACCTGCGCCAGCAAGGGATCAGGATTGGCTCCTGCTCCGGTTACCCGAAACAGGTCATGGACAAAGTGGTCGAACTGGCCGCCACCAACGGCTACGTCGCCGATCACGTGGTCGCCACCGACGAAGTCCCGAATGGCCGCCCATGGCCGGCCCAGGCGCTGGCCAACGTCATCGCCCTGGGCATCGACGATGTCGCCGCGTGCGTGAAGATCGATGACACCGTGCCGGGCATTCTCGAAGGTCGCCGCGCCGGCATGTGGACCGTGGCGCTGATCTGCTCGGGCAACGCCCTGGGCCTGGACTACGAAGGTTATCGCGCGCTGGGCAGCGACCAACTGGACAGCGAGCGCAAGCGCATCCACGCCATGTTCGAAGGTTCGCGCCCGCACTACATGATCGACACCATCACCGATCTGCCGGAAGTGATCGCCGACATCAACAAGCGTCTGGCCAACGGCGAAATGCCGCAATCGAGCTAAAAAACGCAACTCCCCCCCCTGTAGGAGCGAGCTTGCTCGCGATGGTGTGTCAGTCGACATCAACGTATCTGACACTCCATCGCGAGCAAGCTCGCTCCTACAGGTTTTTCTGTCCAGGACATGAACGAGGGCATTCAGCGACCAATCGCCTCAGGCAATCCCGGTGAAACAGGATTACAGTTAAAGCACACCGTCGGACAAGAACGGTGGCTTTAAACCGGACCTCTGAGGAACACCGTATGCCGTGGAAAAATTCCGCCTCGCGCTACAGCACCGTATCGATCGCGCTGCATTGGTTGATGCTGGTCCTGCTGGTGCTGGTTTACGCCTGTATCGAGTTTCGCGGGTTCTTTCCCAAGGGCAGTGGCGGGCGCACGCTGATCGTCGAATCGCACTTCATGCTCGGCCTGACCGTATTCGTTCTGGTCTGGCTGCGATTGTTCGCACGCAGTCTAGGCCCGGCGCCGGAGGTCTTCCCGGCCTCGCCGCACTGGCAAACGACGCTGGCCAGGCTGATGCACTGGGCGCTGTACATTTTCATGATCGCCACGCCGATTCTCGGGTGGCTGGTCGTCAGCGCCAAAGGCAATCAGGTGATGTTCTATGGTTTCGACCTGCCGATGCTGATCGCGGAAAACAAGGACCTGGCCAAACAACTCCAGGACTGGCACGAGCTCGGCGGCACTATCGGCTATTGGCTGATCGGCCTGCATGCCGCGGCCGCGCTGTATCACCACTATGTGGTGGGCGATAACACCTTGCTGCGGATGATGCCCAAAGGCGGAACCCGCGATACCTGAGGCCAGCTCCCACACTGGATCGCAGCGCCACTCAGTTTTTTGAACTCAAACCCCGCCACCCCTGCAAGCCGCCGGTGTGGATGAAGATCAGTCGCGTACCTTGGGCGAATCGGCCCGCTTCGACTTGCTGCTTGAGTGCCAGCAGTGCTTTGCCGGTATACAGCGGTTCCAGGGGGATGCCGCTGGCCTGCCCGGTCTTTTCGATGAAGTCGAGCAGCAGCGGATCAACCTTGGCAAACCCGCCGCGACTTGCCTCGAACAGCTCATACGCCGCATCGACCAAACCCGCTTCCTGCACGATCATCTCGACCTGCTGCGCCACACCATGATCGTCAGGCACCGCCAACGCCCCGTAAACCGGATGATCACCCGCTTCGGCCAGCACCAGCCCCGCGAGGGTCGTGCCGGTGCCGCAGGCCAGCCACCAGCCGTCGTAATCACTCCAGCCCAATCCAGCCAGTTGCGCATCAACCTGCGCCCGCAACTGCATGCACCCTCGTGCGCCGGGTAATCCGCCTCCACCTTCAGGCACCGGATGCAACGTCGGGTACCGTGCTTGCCAGGGCTGCCAAAAACCCGCTTCATGTCGCGCCCGATAGCCGCCGTAACCCAGCCAGTGCAACTGCATGCCGAACGCCTGCAAATCCCTCATCGTTGGCGTTTCCTGAGGATGCCCGCGCAACAGGCCGACGGTGGAAAAGCCGAAACGCTTGCCGGCCGCCGCCAACGCGTGGAGGTGATTGGAGTGCGCCCCACCGAGACTGATGATGCCTTCGGCACCGATGCGCTCGGCGGTCTTCAGGTGCTCGATGAGCTTGAACCATTTGTTGCCGCTGATCAGCGGGTCGATCCGGTCCAGACGCAGAATCGCCACTTCGATGCCGGCGTGAGCAAGCCAGTCGAGATCAAGGCGTTCGAGAGGGGCCAGGGGTAGCCAGGTGTCGGGAGGGAGAAGCATCAATGCCGGCTCTAGGTGAAGAGCCGGCATCTTAACAGCCATGCGGACGCTATCGCGGGCAAGTCGAATCGTCGCACCGCCGCTCCCACAGTGGATTTGTGTCGCTCACAAAACTCATGAACAACGCGATAACTGTGGGAGCGAGCTTGCTCGCGATGGCCATTGGCACGCTGAACCTGCTATTACAACTGCGCCGCCAACCGCGACCCCTGATTGATCGCCCGCTTGGCATCCAGCTCCACCGCGACGTCCGCGCCGCCGATCAGATGCACGTTCTGCCCCGCCGCCACCAGGCTTTCATGCAATTCACGCAGCGGATCCTGCCCGGCGCAAATCACGATGTTGTCCACCGGCAGCACCTGCGGTTCGCCGGTTTCACCGATGCGGATGTGCAGGCCTTCGTCGTCGATCTTCAGGTATTCAACGCTGTTGAGCATCTGTACCTGCTTGTTCTTAAGACCCGTACGATGAATCCAGCCGGTGGTCTTGCCCAGGCCGTCGCCGACCTTGGACTTCTTGCGTTGCAGCAGGAACACCTCGCGGGCCGGCGCATGGGGCGCAGCCTTGATACCGGCAACACCACCGCGTGCCTCAAGGTGCGTATCGATACCCCATTCCTTCCAGAACGCGGCGCGATCCTGACTGGTAGCGACACCTTCATGAACGAGGAACTCGGAAACGTCGAAACCGATACCACCGGCACCAATCACCGCGACACGCTTGCCGACCGGTTTGCGCCCCAGGATCACATCCAGGTAGCTCAACACCTTGGCGTTTTCCACTCCCGGAATCGCCGGCACGCGCGGCGCAATACCGGTGGCCAGGATGATCTCGTCGTAGCCGCCCTCGAGCAGCGAGGCTACGTCAACGCGGGTGTTCAGGCACACCTCGACGTTGGTGGTCTGCAACTTGCGGTTGAAGTAGCGAATGGTCTCAAAGAACTCTTCCTTGCCCGGAACGCGCTTGGCGATGTTGAACTGACCGCCGATTTCGCTGGCCGAATCGAACAGCGTCACCTGATGGCCACGCTCGGCGGCCACGGTCGCGGCGGACAAACCGGCAGGGCCGGCACCGACCACGGCGATTTTCTTCAGTTGCTGCACCGGCAGGTAATTGAGTTCGGTTTCGTGGCAGGCACGCGGGTTGACCAGGCAACTGGTCAACTTGCCGCCAAAGGTGTGATCGAGGCAGGCCTGGTTGCAGCCGATGCAGGTGTTGATTTCATCGGCGCGACCTTCAGCGGCCTTGTTGACGAAATCCGGGTCGGCGAGGAACGGCCGCGCCATGGACACCATGTCGGCATCGCCCTCGGCGAGAATCTGCTCGGCGACTTCCGGGGTGTTGATACGGTTGGTGGTGATCAGCGGAATAGTGACCGAGCCCCGCAGCTTGGCCGTGACCTTGCTGAACGCCGCACGCGGCACTTTGGTGGCGATGGTCGGAATCCGCGCTTCGTGCCAGCCGATACCGGTGTTGATGATGGTCGCGCCGGCCTGCTCGATGGCCTTGGCCAGTTGCACGATTTCTTCCCAGGTGCTGCCACCTTCGACCAGGTCGAGCATAGACAGACGGAAGATGATGATGAAATTCGGGCCAACTGCTTCACGCACGCGACGAACGATTTCCACTGGCAGGCGCATGCGGTTTTCGTAGCTGCCGCCCCAGCGGTCGGTACGGTGGTTGGTGTGGGCGGCGAGGAACTGGTTAATGAAATAACCTTCGGAGCCCATGATTTCCACACCGTCGTACTCGGCGGTTTGTGCCAGTACCGAGCAGGTGACGAAATCGCTGATCTGCTTCTCGATGCCTTCCTCGTCCAGTTCCTTGGGCTTGAACGGGTTGATCGGCGCCTGGATCGCACTGGGCGCGACCTGTTTCGGGCTGTAGGCATAACGACCGGCATGGAGGATCTGCATGCAGATCTTGCCGCCTGCGTCGTGCACGGCACGGGTGACGATACGGTGCTTGAGCGCCTCTTCTTCGGTCGTCAGCTTGGCCGCACCGGAATACACGCCGCCCTCGTCGTTCGGGCCGATACCGCCGGTGACCATCAGGCCGACACCGCCACGGGCACGTTCGGCGAAGTACGCCGCCATGCGTTCGAAACCACCCGGCTTTTCTTCAAGACCGGTGTGCATCGACCCCATAAGGGTGCGGTTGCGCAGCGTGGTGAAACCCAGGTCCAGCGGAGCCAACAGGTGCGGGTATTGAGCGGCGGTCATCGGTAACTCCACATCGAGCGATCACGGAAAGTGCAGGAGCTCTACGGCCCCCGTCAGTCATGTTCGACAGACTAAGAGTCGCGACGCTGTCGCTCAATGACTGTAACTGACAACTTAATGATCGAAATGAGCAGCTACTACTCAATACTAAAACGACCTTCCGGTGCAGGTCCGGGTTGAAACCTGCTCCAGGAAGGTCGCACCTTTCGGACTTTGGACAAGCCCGCAAGGTTTACGCGCAGAACCGGCTTAGCATGCGCCTGCTACCGTCCGCTGAGGTGCAACGTAGTCGTCCTGTTGCTTCGCTCGCTGAGTCAGCGCCAGCATCGTCAGGAACCCGAGCCCAATCAGTACCGGATAAGCCATCAACAGTTCGGAAAGGGAGTACTTCCAGGCCAAAGGGCGCCCGACACCCAGCATGGCGGCATACATCCAGGACACTGCCGACAACGAGCCGCAGGCTAACGCCAACATCCGAGCACTGAATCCGAGATTGAGCAACGAACCTGCCTTTTGCAGGGCTGGCAGTACCAGGCGATGCAACAAGACGCCGTTGTAACTCAATAACGCAACAATAATGACTTTGGCTTGAAGCTTTGGATTCATGAAGTATTCGACACCTTTATCCAGGTAATCGATACCGACAACAGCGACACCCGTTACCCACAGAGCTATCAGTGCAACGATGACAGACTTCTGAAGGCTTTCCATGTGAGCATTATCATGCTCAGTGAATACTTTTCGCCTTAACAGGTCTTTAACCATAGCGACATCACTGGTCAACACCAAACCAATGGCTACACAACACGCCACCAAATGAACGTAAATAACACCCAGACGTAAAAACTCCAGGAATTGTTTATTTTCCAGCAGGCTCATAATTGTATTTATCGCCACGGTATTCTCTCCACCTTATTCGACAGTACAGATCGACTAATTGACAGGATCCTTAATTATTAAAACCCTGTGCGACCTTACTTCTAAAAGATAAGCCAAATCATGGACTCGGCACTGTTAACCTCATTGATTCGCCTGGCAAATCAATGACCGGCTTTTTTATCACCTCCCTGATTTTCAGATAAAAACCCCCATTTGCACTCACTGCATTTGAGATTCAACTTCCACTTCTTTTTTGCGATTGCTGGGGCAGGTCATGGCTGACGTGCTTGGGAATCAGAGGCCACAGACGCTGCAATGTTCACTTTCCGAGCAAGCCACCGACAAACGGTGCGTAGCGCAAGTGCACATGAAGCGACCGTAATGAGTCAACTTTCACGCTATGCCACACCACAACTGGCCTGCTTGACTACATGAACTTTTATAAGTGCATATTGGATCCGCTAGTTGTTATACATCTGACAACACGCACAATAGCGAGCGACTCTCATCCAGAGCAAAGTCTCACTGCGGAGTCCACCGTAATCCGGGCACCCTTTCAGGCTGGCAACGACGCAGGATTAATTGAAACAATCAGGGTACGAACCAGGTTACTTGATCGTCAGCGAATGGAAGTTTGGGGCGCGGATCAAACTGGAATACGAGGACCTGTGTCATGTTCAAAACCCGAAGTAAACAAATGCCGTAGCTGCCGCTATACCCCATGCGGCCAACGCCATGACTGTTGAATTGTACGGTAATCGGGATTCGCTCAATTGCTGCAAGCCGGGCTTCGAAAAACCGGTCTGGTCATAACGGCAATCCATGATAGCCCGGTAGGTATATCGGAGGCCGACTAACAGAAACAGGGTAATCAGGCCGAGGACAAGTCCATGCCTGATAGGCGGTTTAACCAATGGCGCAAGGTGATTCTGTGCGCAGGCAACGCTATAGACTTGCGCAACGGTGATTAGTTGATAGTCCGTCGAAGACCGCTTCTGGCCATTCTGGATCGCCGCCAGTTGCTCCAGATCCAACACCTGATACTTCCAGAGCGTTGACGAACCTTTGCGGCAGAAGGTAAACGCAGCAGGACTTGAGACGGCGATAATAAAAGCGTCGTTGATGTCCAGTTTTTTCAGCGTTTCCGTGGCTGACCTGGTGAAGTCCAGGTCGAAGACCGAAGTAACCCCGGTAGCAGAAGCCGCGACCGCAACCAAAAGGCTGCTCAAGACGCAGATGGCTGAAATGTTCAAGGCAGGGTTTCCTTTTTCCATTGTTTCTTTGATTTCGCAGTTCGGTTCCAACCTGCTTTGATGAGTTCCAGTACGCTGCTGGCACCCCGATAGCTAATGGGCAATTGAATGGAAGGAGAAAGGGAGGGCATCCATTGCCCTCCCCTCCGCTGTCCACGCTCCCTGCGACAGTACCGACCAGGACCTCAAGTGGCCAGAATGAAGTCCGTCTGATCAACGGCCGCGCTGTTGACGCCGACAAGACGGATGGAGTCCGCCCCGAAGCCAACCACCGTGTCTGCCCCGTCAGCCGCTATGCTCACGTTGGCAGCGAACGTCGCGCTGGTGATCCCCAGCCCCGTGACATTGAGCAAGTCCTGCTCTGCAGCCAAATTGGCTCCGAAGTTCAGGATCGTATCGTTGCCGAAACCCGCGGCAGCAAACACGAAAGTATCGTTGCCGGCGACGCCGCCACTCATCACGTCGTTACCGCCACCGCCGATGAGAACGTCGTTACCCGCACCACCCACGATCGTGTTGGCCAGCCCGTTGCCGGTGCCCGCGAAGTTGCCGCTGCCGCCGAAAAGCAGATTTTCGACGTTGGCACCCAGGGTGTAGCTCGCGAGCGAGGTCCAGACCGTGTCAATA
>NZ_AKJL01000191.1 GCF_000282355.1 Pseudomonas sp. GM49 | reverse complement strand
CTCCCAGCCAATGGCCGACGTCACCGGCGGCCGGGGCTTGGGGCAGCAGTTCGCCACGCAAACCGAGAATGCTCATGGCGGTGTCGTGCATGCGCTGGTCGAGCTCCGACCAGAAGATCTTGTTGGTCGACGACTCCGGCCCGATCTTGCCGCCCTGCACCAGTTTCGAGGCGGTCATGTAGGTGCTCAGGGTGTAGGCCTCGGCATCGAGCCAGGCGCGCATCACGGCTTCACCGATGGCCGGGTCGCGATCGGCAAGTTCGCGGTTGGCCAGGTACAACTGCACCAGACGCTTGGCGGTTTCCTGGAAGCGTGCCGGTGAACGCAGCAGCAAACCGCGCTCGAACCCGGCGGTGGACATCGCCACGTGCCAGCCCATGCCCTCGCCACCGAGGGCGTTCTCCACCGGCACCTTGACGTCGTCGAAGAAGATCTCGGCGAAGCCCGGCAAGCCATTGAGCTGCGGAATCGGCCGCACGGTGATCCCCGGCGTATTCAGCGGCAGCAGGATGAAGGTCAGGCCGTGATGGCGCTGGGACTGTGGATCGGTACGGAAAATACCGAACGCCCAGTCGGCCCACACCGCGCGGGTCGACCAGGTTTTCTGGCCATTGATCACATAGTGGTCGCCCACCCGTTCAGCCTTGGAGCGGATCGCCGCCATGTCGGAACCGGCGCCCGGCTCAGACCAGGCCTGGGCCCAGATGTCTTCGCCGGTGGCCATGCGTGGCAGAAACCGTGCCTTTTGCTCTTCGCTGCCGTATTCCATCAGGGTCGGGCCAAGCAAGAAAATGCCGTTCTGGTTGACCCGTGCCGGCGCCCCGGAACGGTAGTATTCCTCTTCGAAAATCAGCCACTCGATCAGGTCGCAGCCGCGCCCGCCGAGTTCGGTCGGCCAGGTGACCATGCCCCAACGACCTTCGTTGAGTTTGGCTTCCCAGGCGCGGTGCTCGGCAAAGCCCTGTTCGGTGTCGAACAATTGCAGCGGTTCACTCGGTACATTGGCCGCCAGCCAGGTTCGCGCATCAAAGCGAAAGGCCTGCTGGGCCGGGGTATAGGTCAGGTCCATGGATATGCCTTCAGCCGTTGAATCGGGCATCGCGTTTCTCGACGAACGAGTCGCGTGCTTCCTGAGAGTCCAGTGAGCGGTAGGCTTCGAGGGTGAAGCCCTGCTCCCAGCGGTATTTGTCTTCCAGATTGCCGTCTTCGATGCCGGTCAGCGCTTCCTTGGCCAGGCTGATCATGCCCGGGCTCTTGGCGGCGATGGTACGGGCGATCTGCAACGCGGCTTCGCGCAAATCTTCACGCTTGACCACCCGTTCCACAGCGCCCAGACGGTAAGCCTCGGCGGCGTCGATCGGCTCGCCGGTGAAGTACATGTGGCGGACTTTCTGCACCGGGAACAACCGCTGCAAATGCGCGCCGCCACCCATGGCCCCGCGATCCACTTCCGGCACGCCGAAGGTGGCGCACTCGGACGCGACAATGATGTCGGCGGCGCCGCAGATGCCGATGCCGCCGCCCAGCACGAAGCCGTGCACCGCGACGATCACCGGTTTCGGGTTGCGGTGAATCGCCTTGAAGCTGTCGTAGTTGCCCTTGTTCACCGCGACGATCAGGTTGCCGTCGGCGGCCAGTTCCTTGATATCGACCCCGGCGCAGAAGCCGCGACCTTCGGCGCGAATCACGATCACCCGCACGTCGCTGTTGCGGCCAAGGCCCTCGATCTCGCTGGCGATATCGGCCCAGCCCTGGCAGTTGAAGGCGTTGACCGGTGGCCGGTTGAATACCAGTTCGGCAATGCCGTTATCGATGCTGACGCTAAATGGTTTCATGGTTTCCTTCCTTCACAATACATGGCCCCTTCACGACACACGGCGGCACAGTTCGCCCAGGCGTGCTTCGGCGTCGCGGACGATCTGTTCAATCAATTGGGCGCAGCTGGGCAAGCTGTCGATGGATGCGGCGATCTGTCCGGCAGGCAACACGCCCGCGGCCGGTTGCCCGTCGACCATGGCTTTCTGGATCACCATCGGCGCGTTGGCGGCCATGATGCTTTGCGCGGCGGTCAGCTCTCCGGCACCGCGCATCTTCAGCGCGCTGGTCAGCAGCTGGATCAGGCTCATGCCCGTGTGACGGCGGTAGGCCAAACCACTCTGCAACGCCAACAACAGGCGCTTGAGGCCACCGCTGTTTTCCAGCTGGTTGAGCAATTCGTTGCGGATCATCCGTTGTGGCATGCCGTCGATGGCACGGCTGATGATGATCGCCGCCGGGTCTTTCACGGCCAGGTAACGGGCCAGGGTCGCCTGCGGCACCGGGCTGTCGGCGCACATCAGAAAACGCGTGCCCATGGCGATACCTTCGGCACCGTAGGCCAGGGCCGAAACCAGTCCCTTGCCGTCCTTGAAACCGCCGGCCGCCACCACGGGCACCGACACGGCATTGACCACTTGATCGAGCAGCATCGAAGTAGGCACGGAACCGGTGTGCCCACCGCCCTCGCCGCCCTGTACGGTCACCGCATCGGCGCCCATTTCCACGGCTTTCTGCGCATGCTTGAGCGCGCCGACCGTGGGAATGCACACCACGCCGGCATCTTTCAGGCGGCTGATCATTTGCTTACCCGGCGAACGGCTGTAGCTGACCGCGCGGACTTTGTGGCGCAACACCAGTTCGACGATGTCGCCGGCATTGGCCTGGTACATGTGGAAATTCACCCCGAACGGCTGATCGGTCAGGCGTCGGGTTTCGATAATCGCCGCTTCCATGAGCTGCGGTTCGATGGTCGCCCCGGCGAGAAAACCGAAGCCGCCGGCATTGCCCGTGGCCGCCACCAGTTTCGGGTCGGCGACCCAGCCCATGGCGGTCTGGATGATCGGGTAGCGGCAACCGAGCAGTTCGGTCAACCGGGTATTCAACGAAATCGCCATGCTCACGCCCCGCCCGCTTTGCGTTGCGAACTGGCCATGGCCTTGGCGTCGTAGCCGCCGAGGCGGTCGCCGGACACCAGTTCATTGTGGGCATGGGCGAAGTGATGCAGGCCGAACACCATGTCCATGGTCGCGCGCTTGCCCATCAGGTCTTCGGCGTTGTTCACCGCTTGCTTGCTCAGTTGCAGGCCCAGGCGCGGCATCTGGGCGATGCGCCCGGCGATGTCGAGAGTCTGTTGTTCCAGCTCGTCGCGCGTCACCACCCGATTGAGCATGCCCATCTGATAGGCACGCGGTGCCGGCATGCGCTCGCCGAGAAACAGGAATTCCTTGGCGATACGCGGGTTCAATTCATGCACGTGGGCGAAATACTCGACCCCGGGAATGCCCATGCGCACCACCGGATCGGCGAAATAAGCATCCTCGCTGGCCACGATCAGGTCGCAGACCCAGGCCAGCATCAGCCCACCGGCAATGCACGCGCCCTGGACCATGGCGATGGTCGGCTTGGGCATTTCGCGCCAGCGGCGGCACATGCCCAGATAGACCTCCTGCTCGCGGGCATAGAGAAACTCGCCACCCGGTTTGTTGGTGTGGTCGTACCAAAGGCTCGCCCGATCGAACGTCTTGTCGACGTCCCGCCCCGGCGTGCCGATGTCATGCCCGGCGGAGAAATGCTTGCCGGCGCCGCGCAACACGATGACCTTCACTTCATCGTCATCGCAGGCCCGGCGAAACGCCGCGTCCAGCGCATAAGTCATCTGCGAGTTCTGCGCGTTGTGGTACTCGGGGCGGTTCATGGTGACGATTGCCACCGCGTCGCGCACTTCGTACAGGACCACTTCGGCCTCGTTCTTGTCGTTATGTTCAGCCATCACTTGTCTCCGAAAATGCGGGCGCTCAGCGCTGGCCTGGCGGGTTGTCTTTGAGCTGCAGGGCGCGCAGGTTGTGCGGGTCCAGACGCTGGATCAGCTGCAATTGCTCGACCGTCGGTGCCACGGTGGTCGGGCAATCGTCCGGCACGTGCAGCTCAAACCCGGTGTTGTCCCGGACCTGCGCTGCCGTCACGCCGGGGTGCAGCGAACGAATGCGCATCTGCCGCTGCGGTCCCTGGAAATCCAGCACGCACAGATCGGTGATGACCAGGCGAATGTCGATGTCATCCAACGACCAGCCGCGCGCCAGGCGGGCCGGGTTGTAGCCGACCGAGGCGACCATATCGACCTCGCCTTCGACGAACACTCGACGGTTATGGCTCGGCACGCAAAACGAGTTGGCGTGGCTGATCGAGTTGCCGGGAAAACCACGCACGCCGAGCATCTGCGCCTTGGGTTTGGCGTAGTCGCCGATGCAGGAAATGTTCGCCTGGCCATAGCGGTCGATCTGGGTCGGGCCGACCAGAGCATGGCGCTTGCCGCCCCAGACGTTGTCGAAAATCCGCGAGAACCCCATCCAGCTGTCACGCTTGGGCTCGTAGCCGTTGCGTGTGCCCAGCGGCACCGGCTCTGCGACCATGTAGGCTTCGGAGTCGGTCATCAGCAGTTGCGGGTTGCTGGTCAGCATGGCCAGCGAAGCGGCCAGACGCGGGATCACGCCGATGCCGGTGGCCAACACTTCGCCGTCTTCGCGCCAGGCTTCGGAGGCCGCGCAGATCATCAACTCGGCGAGGCTGTAAGTAGTAGTGCTCATCGCAAGGCTCCCTTAGAAAATCGGCAACGGCAGTTCACGGATCGCAGCCAGGCCGCCAACCTTGTCCAGATACTGTTCGTGGGTGCAGTCGACGTAGTCGCGCACGTACCCTTCCCAGCCATCGGCCGCCTGCACGGTGGCGTTGTAGGCCTTGAAGTGCGCGACGTCGAAACCGTACAGCGGCGCGCAGGACGACGGGTGCGCCCCACCCGGCACGTGGGCCACGGCGGTGGTCAGGTTGCGCTCCCAGAACACTTGATGGGCGTGGGCGCAGTCCTGATGGAAGTAGTCGCTGTCGACCAGTTCATCGCAGGTCACGTAGCTGTGGGTCGCGGCCCGCACGAACAGGTCGTCCATGTAGTGATCGGGGCCGCTGATCTGGCACACGCCGCGTTTGTCGGCACGGTCGACGTGCACCAGTGCTGCGTCGAGCTTGAGCGCCGGCATCGCCACCCAGTCCTTGCCATCGGCGTACGGCGAGGCGATCAACTTGATCTGGCGGTTGTAGCGCAGCACATCGGTGCCCAGGCCCACCGCCGTCGGAATGAACGGCACATTCATCGCCGCCGCCCGCAGACCGAGCAACAGCATGCCCTCGTCGATCTCCATCACTTCCAGCGCCGCTTCCTGGCGCGCCTTGCGGAAGTACGGCTCCAGCGGAATGAAATCCAGGGAAACGAAGGCGAACACCAGTTTCTTGATCTTGCCGGCCGCGCAAAGCATGCCGACATCGGCTCCGCCATAGGCCACCACGGTCAGGTCCTTGAGGTCCGAGCGCAGAATCTCCCGCACCAGCGCCATCGGCTTTT
>NZ_AKJL01000190.1 GCF_000282355.1 Pseudomonas sp. GM49 | reverse complement strand
TAAAGTCGTCCCTCGAATTTGCATTTTCCAAGGAAGCCTTTATGCCGGACGCGACGTCCCTCAGTGCTGGTTTTATGGTGGTTCACGGCAACCGCCTGGACGAGTTGCGCAGCCTGGTGGTCAGCTGGATGCGGCGCTACCCGCTGGCTCCCCTGGAGAATGAAATCGCGTTGGTGCAAAGCAATGGCATTGCCCAATGGCTGAAGTTGGCACTGGCGGAAGATTCCGCGGAAGACGACATGGGAGGCTGCGGCATCGCCGCCGCCATCGACGTGCAGTTGCCCGGCAGTTTCATGTGGCAGCTCTATCGCATGGTCCTTGGCCGCGATGAGATTCCGGCCAAGTCCCTGCTTGATAAAGCCCCGCTGACCTGGCGTCTGATGCGACTGCTGCCGCAGTTGATCAACCAACCGCACTTCGAGCCGCTGCAGCGTTTCCTGACCCATGACACCGATCTGCGCAAACGCTATCAATTGGCTGAGCGTCTGGCGGACCTGTTCGACCAATATCAGGTGTACCGAGCTGACTGGCTCGAAGACTGGGCAGAAGGTCGACATCAAACAAGAAACGCCAGAGGCGAAGCCCAACCCCTGACGCCGGCCAATTGCTGGCAGGCAGAGTTATGGCGCGCACTCTTGCTGGATGTGGGAGAAGAAGGCATGGCGCAAAGCCGTGCCGGCGTCCATCAGCGGTTTGTCGAGCGAATCAACAATCTCGAGGTAGCCCCCAAGGGATTACCCTCGAGAGTGATCGTTTTCGGGATTTCTTCGCTGCCTGCTCAAGCCCTGGAAGCATTGGCGGGATTGGCACGATTCAGCCAAGTCCTGCTCTGTGTACATAACCCATGTCGTCATCATTGGGCGGACATCGTCGCCGATAAAGACTTGTTACGGCATCAATACAAGCGTCAGGCCCGCAAGAGCGGCATGCCGGTAGTGATCGATCCGCAAATCCTGCACCAGCATGCTCACCCGCTGCTGGCTGCCTGGGGTAAACAGGGGCGGGACTACATCAACCTGCTCGACAGTTACGACGATCCCAACAGCTATCGCTCGGCATTCCGTGACGGGCGCATCGACCTGTTCAGTGACGGTCATCCGCTGAATGTGCTCAACCAGTTGCAGGATGACATCCTCGAGTTGCGCCCCCTCAACGAGACTCGGGAGCGTTGGCCGGCCATCGATCTGCAGAAGGACGGATCGATCCGTTTTCACATCGCTCATAGCGCCCAGCGAGAGGTCGAGATCCTCCACGATCAATTACTCGCGCGCTTCAGCGCCGACCCGCAATTGCGCCCCCGGGACATCATCGTGATGGTCCCGGACATCGACAGTTACGCACCGCATATTCGTGCCGTGTTTGGTCAGCTTGACCGCCAGGACCCACGCTTCATTCCATTTACTCTGGCTGACCAGGGCCAGCGTGGTCGCGATCCGCTGCTGATTGCTGTCGAGCACCTGCTCAAGTTGCCTGACAGCCGATTCCCCGTCAGTGAGATTCTCGATCTGCTGGACGTTCCGGCACTGCGCGCTCGCTTTGGTGTCGAGGAGCGTGACCTGCCGACGCTGCACCGCTGGATCGAAGGTGCCGGCATTCGCTGGGGCATGAATGCCGAGCAACGTGCCGGGCTCGGGCTGCCGAATGAGCTGGAGCAAAACAGCTGGCGTTTCGGCTTGCGACGGATGTTGCTCGGTTATGCCGTTGGCAGCGCCGATGCTTATGAGGGGATCGAACCCTACGACGAGATCGGTGGTCTGGACGCTGCGCTCATTGGTCCGCTGGTTGCTCTGCTGGACGCGCTGGAAGTGGCTCACCACGAACTCTCTCAGCCTGCGCCGCCGGGGCAATGGGGCTTGCGCTTGCAGGCGTTGGTGCAGTTGTTCTTCCTTGCCGGTAACGAACACGATGACTACTTGCTGGCCCAGCTCGAAGAGCTGCGCGAGACCTGGCTTGAGACCTGCGAATCCGTCGGGTTACAGGACGAGTTGCCGCTGACTGTCGTCCGTGAAGCCTGGCTTGCAGGTCTGGATCAGGGCCGTTTGTCCCAACGCTTTTTGGCCGGTGCGGTCAACTTCTGCACCTTGATGCCCATGCGCGCTATCCCGTTCAAACTGGTCTGCCTGCTGGGCATGAATGACGGCGATTATCCGCGCGCGCAGCCACCGCTGGATTTCGATCTCATGGGCAGTGATTACCGTCCAGGCGATCGCTCCCGGCGCGAAGATGACCGCTACCTGCTACTGGAGGCCCTGTTGTCGGCGCGGGACCAGCTCTACATCAGTTGGGTGGGCCGCAGCATCCGCGATAACAGCGAGAGACCTGCGTCGGTGCTGATCGGCCAGTTGCGTGACCACTTGGCCAGCGGTTGGCGATTGGCACAAAGTGGCGAGGATCTGCTTGAAGCCATGACCCGGGAACACCCCTTGCAACCTTTCAGCGCCCGCTACTTTCACGAAGGGGATGAGTCGTTCAGCTACGCCACCGAATGGCAGGTCCTTCATCAAGCGGCAGAGCAACAGGCGAGCGCCGAAGTGCTTGAGGCTCACGTTCAGGACGAACCACTCAGTCTCGGTCAACTGCAGGATTTCCTGCGCAATCCGGTACGGCACTTTTTCAGCCAGCGACTGAAGGTCTTCTTCGAGGCAGCTGAAGTGCCGTTGGCCGATGAAGAGCCTTTTGTCCTGGATGCGTTGCAGCGTTACAGCCTCAGCGACCGTTTGCTCGAAGCGGCGCTGGCAGATCCGGGAAATATCGGACAAGCACTGGAAGATCAGGCAAAGCGCCTGCAAAACAGCGGACTGCTGCCCATGGCCGGATTCGGTGAGTGCCTGCAACATGAATTGATCGAGCCTTTACCTGACTTGTTGCAACGCCACCAACAGCTCCTGGCTTTGTGGCCAACACCGCTCAGCAGCGCGTTGCCCGTCAATCTTGAACTGCAAGGCCTGCAGATCGAGGGCTGGCTCAGCGGCCTGCATCAGCGTGCTGATGGTGGTTTGCTGTCTATCACTACGATTCCCAACAGTATCGGCTCGATCAAGTCGCGCAAATGGCATCGACTGACGCGCCCGTGGCTCACGCATTTGGTGGCTAATGCCAGTGGCATGGCGTTGACCACCGCACTGGTGGCCAGCGACGATAGCCTGTTGCTCGGACCGATGGACGAGTCCACGGCACAGAAAATTCTCGGCGAGCTGTTGATGGCCTGGCAGTCGGGTATGCGCCAGCCGCTACCGATCGCGGTCAAGACAGCCTTCGCGTGGCTGGGGCAGATCGACCCGGTCAAAGCCGAAGCCGCTGCGCGCAAGGCCTATGAAGGTGATGGGCAGACGACGGAAGGAGAGCGTCGCGAAAGCCCGGCACTCGCACGCCAATTCGCCGATTACGATGGCTTGACCGCCGATGAAACCTTCCCCGACTGGTGTGATGCGCTCTATCGCCCGCTGCTTGAAGCACCCTGGCGTTCACTGTCCAGCGAGGAGTCGCGTTGATGAGCACGAAGACACCTCTGGCCTTGGCCTTCCCGCTGCGTGGCAGTCAACTGATCGAAGCCAGCGCCGGGACCGGCAAGACGTTCACCATTTCCGCGTTGTATCTGCGCCTGGTCCTTGGCCACGGTGACGAGGGCTCGGGGTTCGGGCGAGAGCTGTTGCCGCCGCAGATCCTCGTCGTGACGTTCACCGACGCCGCGACCAAAGAGCTGCGCGAACGCATTCGCACGCGGCTCGCCGAGGCCGCACGATTTTTCCGCGATGAAACGCCCGCCCCCGACAGCCTGATTGCCGAGTTGCGTGATCAGTATTTGCCCGAGCAATGGCCCGGGTGCGCAAACCGCCTGGATATCGCCGCCCAGTGGATGGACGAGGCGGCGGTGTCGACCATCCACAGTTGGTGCCAGCGCATGTTGCGCGAGCACGCATTCGACAGCGGCAGCCTGTTTACCCAGACCCTGGAAACCGACCACAGCGACTTGCTGGGGGAAGTCCTGCGCGATTACTGGCGGCTGTTCTGTTACCCGATGCAAGGTGACGCATTGAATTGGGTGCGCAGCAATTGGGGTGGACCGGCGGCGTTGCTGCCGCGGATTCGTGCACTGTTCGCGAGTGAGCGGGATACGCCTCAAGGGAAAGAGCCCGCCGAGGTGATTGCGCAATGCTTGCACGAGCGACGGGTTGCCCTGATCGAACTCAAGAAGCCCTGGCTCCAGTGGGCGGACGAGTTGCTTGCGATCTGTCACCAGGGCGTTGCCAGCAAGGCTGTCGACGGTCGCAAGATGCAGGCACGCTATTTCGAGCCCTGGTTTGAAAAGATTAAAGCCTGGGCCGAGGACGAATCCCTTGAGCAACTGGATATCGGCACCGGCTTCACTCGCCTGACCCCTGATGGATTGGCCGAAGCCTGGAAGGGCGAAGCGCCTCGACATCCGGGGCTCGATGCGATGGCCGGCCTCAAGGCCTGTCTCGATGGGTTGCCATCGCCTGATGCCGCCGTACTGCAACACGCCGCCCGTTGGGTCGGGGCGCGATTCGAGGAAGAGAAACGCCGCCGTGCGGAAATGGGCTTCGACGACATGTTGCTGCGCCTTGATGCAGCCTTGCAGTCCGATGGCGGCGAGCGACTGGCAACCCTGATTCGTGAACAGTTTCCGGTCGCACTGATCGATGAGTTCCAGGACACCGACCCGGTGCAATACCGGATCTTCGAGAGCATCTACCGCATTGAAGAGAACAGCCCCGAGTGCGGCCTGTTCCTGATCGGCGACCCGAAACAGGCGATCTACGCTTTTCGCGGCGCCGACATCCATACCTACCTTCGCGCCCGTCAGGCCACCACCGGCCGCCTGCACACCCTGGGCACCAACTTCCGCTCAAGCCATGGCATGGTCAACGCGGTGAACCATGTGTTCGAGCGCGCTGAAGCCCGGGAGTCAGGACGCGGTGCTTTCCTCTTTCGGGAGAAGAACGGCGACAACCCGGTTCCGTTCATGCCGGTGGCCTCCCAGGGCCGCAAAGAGATCTTGCGCATCAATGATCAGGCAGTCCCGGCCTTGAACATCTGGCACTTGCCGGCCGAACAGCCGTTGTCCGGTGCGGTTTACCGGCAACTTCTGGCGGCTGCCTGCGCCAGTGAAATCACCGCATTGCTCAATGGCGGGCAGCAGGGGCAAGCGGGATTCACCCAGGACGGCAAAGCCTTCAGGGGCCTGCTGCCGGCGGATATCGCCATCCTGGTACGCGACGGCAAGGAGGCGCAGGCGGTTCGTGCGCAATTGGCCGCCCGTGGCGTGCGCAGTGTTTATCTGTCGGACAAGGACTCGGTGTTCGCCGCCCAGGAGGCGCATGACGTGCTGACCTGGCTCAAGGCCTGCGCCGAGCCGGATGTCGAGCGCCCGTTGCGGGCCGCGTTGGCCAGCATCACGTTGAACCTTTCGTTGACTGAGCTGGAGCGGCTGAATCAGGACGAGTTGGCCTGGGAATCCCGGGTCATGCAGTTCCGTGGCTATCGCGAAGTCTGGCGCAAGCAGGGCGTACTGCCGATGCTGCGCCGATTGTTGCACGACTTCCGTCTGCCCCAGGCGTTGATCGCCCGCAGTGACGGCGAGCGGGTTTTGACGAACCTCCTGCACCTGTCCGAATTGCTGCAACAAGCGGCCGCTGAACTCGATGGCGAGCAAGCACTGATCCGGCATTTGTCCGAGCATCTGGTGTTGTCCGGTCAGGCCGGCGAAGAGCAGATTCTGCGTCTGGAAAGTGATGAGCAATTGGTCAAGGTCGTGACCATTCACAAATCCAAAGGCCTTGAGTATCCGTTGGTGTTCCTGCCGTTCATTTGCTCGGCGAAACCGGTGGATGGCAGCCGGCTGCCGTTGCACTACCACGATGGATCAGGCAATGCCCAGGTCACGTTGAAACCGACGGCAGAATTGATTGCCCTGGCTGACGATGAGCGTCTGGCCGAGGATCTGCGCTTGCTCTATGTCGCCCTGACCCGGGCGCAACACGCCTGCTGGCTGGGGGTGGCTGACCTCAAGCGCGGCAACAACAATGGCTCGGTGCTGCATCTGTCGGCATTGGGTTATCTGTTGGGCGGCGGTGCGCCATTGGCCGACTCCCCGGCGTTGCAGCTTTGGTTGCGGGACCTGCAACAGGACTGCCCGGCGCTGGCGTATGCCGAGTTGCCTGAAGCGACAACAGAGCATTACCAGCCACCGCAAAGCGAAGCGGCGCTACTGGTTCCGCTGATCCCGAAACGCAAGGCCAGTGAAAACTGGTGGATTGCCTCCTACAGCGCGTTGCGCATTGGCGACACCCTGAGTGTCGGCACGGACGAAGCGCCGGAGAGTCCGCAGGCGCAAAAACTGTTCGATGACGAACGTCTCGACCCGCAAGCCCCTAGAGAAGTGGTTGCTGGTGGCGGCGATATCCATCGCTTCCCGCGCGGTCCGAACCCTGGCACCTTCCTCCATGGTTTACTCGAATGGGCAGGGGGCGAGGGTTTTGATGCGGCACCACAAGATGTGATCGACGCGATTGCCCGTCGCTGCAATCGTCGAGGCTGGGAAGGCTGGATCACCACGCTGAGTGACTGGCTGCAGCATCTGCTCAAGTCGCCGTTGCATCTGGGCGCCGGTCAGGCCCCGGTGATATTCGGGCAGTTGACGCAGTACCAGGTCGAGATGGAATTCTGGTTCGCCAGCCATAAGGTCGATGTGCTCAAGCTCGACGCGCTGGTGTGCCAATACACCCATAACGGCGTGGCCCGGGTGGCCGCCGAACCTGTGTTGCTCAACGGCATGTTCAAGGGCTTCATCGACCTGACGTTTGAGCACAACGGCCGCTATTACGTTGCCGACTACAAATCCAACTGGCTTGGCGCCGATGATGCGGCTTACACAGTGCAGGCCATGGAACAGTCGATTCTCGACAACCGTTATGACCTGCAATACGTGTTGTACCTGTTGGCCCTGCATCGCCAGCTCAAGGTGCGGCTCGCCGATTACGACTACGACCGACATGTCGGCGGTGCCTTGTACCTGTTTTTGCGGGGTACGCGTGCGGCCAGCCAGGGTATGTTTTTCACCCGTCCGCCAAGAGAACTGATCGAGCGTCTGGACAGACTGTTCCAGGGCAAGCCAGAGCCCAGGGTCGAGCCCGCCTGGGAACAGGGAGTACTGTTATGAGTCGCACATTCGCCGATTTGCTGCCCACATCGCTGGCAGCCGAAAGCCTGGCCGAACTCGCGCCACTGAGTCGTGCCGACGACTTGCTGTTGCTACTCACGCGTTGGGTAGAGCGTGGCTGGTTGCGAGCGCTGGACAAAGCCTTTGTGGCGTTTCTGCATGAACTGGCTCCGGATGGTGATCCGTTGGTGTTGCTGGCCGCCGCGCTGACCAGCCACCAATTGGGCCACGGGCATGTCTGCCTTGACCTGTTCGAGACCCTGAAAGAACCTGACTTCGCCCTGTCATTACCGCCCGAAGGTGACGTGCAAGGCGGCGCAATGCTGTTGCCCTCGCAATTGCTCGGATCGCTGGACGGGGCCCATTGGTGCAAGGTACTGGCCGCCAGCAACCTGGTGGCTCTGGCTGCTGACAGTCGTGACAACGTGCGCGACCGACCTTTGGTGTTATCGGGCAAACGCTTGTACCTGCGCCGCTATTGGGCCTACGAGCGACGGATCGACCTTTCGTTGCGCGAGCGTCTGACGGAACACGAGTCCACGCCGAGCGACTTGCTCCAGCGCCTCACCGGATTGTTTGGGCCTGCCCGGTCCGGTGAAGTGATCGACTGGCAGAAGCTTGCCTGTGCCCTGGCGACGCGCAGCGCCTTCAGCATCGTGACGGGGGGGCCGGGAACCGGCAAGACCACGACCGTCGTGCGCTTGCTGGCGTTGCTCCAGGCACCGGCGGTCGAGGCCGGCATGCCCCTGCGCATTCGCCTCGCCGCACCTACCGGCAAGGCTGCGGCGCGTCTGACAGAATCCATCAGCCAGCAAGTCCGGACCTTGAAGGTCACGGAAGAAATCCGGGAAAAGATCCCGTCCGACGTCACCACCGTTCACCGTCTGCTCGGCAGCCGGCCCGGGACTCGTCATTTTCGGCACCATGCGGGCAATCGACTGCCGCTGGATGTGTTGGTGGTGGACGAGGCCTCGATGATCGACCTGGAGATGATGGCCAATCTGCTCGACGCTTTGCCAGCCCATGCGCGCCTTGTGCTGTTGGGTGACAAGGATCAGTTGGCTTCGGTAGAAGCCGGTGCGGTATTGGGGGATCTGTGTCGCGACGCGGAGGCGGGCTGGTACAGCCCGCAGACGCGCCAGTGGCTGGGA